>NZ_PSVE01000019.1:0-74250 GCF_002931775.1 Rathayibacter sp. AY1F4 | reverse complement strand
GACCTGCTCGACCATGCGGCGGGAGTAGGCGGCGTCGACCGCGCCGGTCCGCTCGAGCGCACGGCCCGCGTCGAGGACCGCGAGGAGCAGCGCGGCGTCGTCGGCGCCGAACGACGCCGCGGGATGCGCGGCGCGCAGCAGCTCCAGGACGACGTCCTCCGTGCGCGACCAGCCGGCGGTGTGGATCGCGCGGATCTCCGGATCGGTGCCGGCGCGGGAGGCGAAGGCGGTCCACACGATCGCGTCGGGGACGTCCTCGTCCGCGACGCACGCGATCTCGTCGCAGAAGACGCGCAGCCGCACCTCGGCCGAGGGTTCGGCCTCCAGGCGGCTCCGCATCCGCTCGCGGAAGCGCTCCTCGACCCGGGCCATCGCGCCGGCCAGCAGCGCCTGCTTCGTCGGGAAGTGGTGCTGGACGGCCCCCACCGAGACGCCGGCCTCGGCCGCGACGGTACGGATGCTGAGGTGCTCCGCCCCGCGGGTCGAGAGGACGGCGACGACCGCCGAGAGGATGTCGCTCCTGCTCTCGCGCCGATCCGGCATGGCGTCCCTCTCGTTCGACTGCTCGAGCAGGCTACGCTCTCGGACATGACCAATACGACCGTATTGCCGCCCCGTGCCGCAGCCGGCCGCCGCATCGCGACCCTGGACGTCGTCCGCGGTGTCGCGATCATCGGCACCCTCGGCACGAACATCTGGATCTTCTCCCACCCCTGGGGGATGCTCGGACTGCTCTCCGTTCCGGTGACGCCGGAGACCTCCTCCTCCGCCGGGACCGCGCAGCTCCTGCTGATGGCGCTGGCGCAGGGCAAGTTCCTCGCCCTCCTCTCCCTCGCCTTCGGGGTGGGCCTCGCGATCCAGCACGCCTCCGCGGTCCGGCGCGGGACGCGCTGGCCGGGCCGCTACCTCTGGCGCGCGACGCTCCTCCTCCTGGACGGCGCGGTCAACTACGTGCTGATCGCGGAGTTCGACGTCCTCATGGGATACGCCGTCACCGGAGCGGTCGTCGCCTGGCTGCTGCTCACCCGGCCGACGACGCAGCGCCGCGTGATCCTCGTCTGCGGCGCTCTGCACGTCGTCCTGATCTCGGCGCTCGTGGCGCTCGTGGCGGCGAGTCCGGACGGTGCCGGACAGGGGCCGACCGGCCGGAGCCCCTACGCGGACGCCTCGTTCCTCGGCCTCGCCCTCTTCCGGCTGCAGAACGCGGGCATCTTCCGTGCGGAGCCGGTGCTCATCGGGCTCCTCAGCCTCGCGATGTTCCTCCTCGGCGCGCGCCTCCATCGGGCGGGGGTCCTCGCCGCCGAGGGCGCGACACTCCGCCGCCGCCTGATGGTCCTCGGCGCCCTCGCCCTCCCCGTCGACCTCGCGCTGGGCGTCGGGGGGAGCGCCGCCGGTCTGCTCGCCGAGCGCTACCTCGTCGCGCCCCTGGTCGGGCTCGGCCTGCTCGCGGCCCTCGCCGAGGCCTGCCTCCGCCGGGGCGCCGAGGGCTGGGCGGCACGCCGGGCGCGGGAGGTCGGCCGGGTCGCCCTGAGCGCCTACCTCCTGCAGAACCTGCTCGGCGGCGCCCTCTTCTACGGCTGGGGACTCGGGCTGGCGGTGACCGCCGCGCAGTGGCGCGTCCCGGCGACCGTCGGAGCGTTCCTGCTCATCGCGGCGGTCGTCGTGCTCGCGGCGCACCTGTGGCTGCGCCGGTTCGAGCTCGGTCCGGTGGAGTGGCTCTGGAAGCGGGGCGAGCGGATCGGTGTCCGCGCGCCCCGCTGACCGGAGGGGGACCTACGCGAGGAGCTCCGCGGCGCCGGTGCGCAGGGCGGCGAGGCGGGACGAGACGGCCGACCGGCGGGCGTCGGCGTCGGAGTCGTGCGACCAGGCGTCGAGGTAGAGCTTGACCTTCGGCTCCGTGCCGCTCGGGCGCGCGATGAGACGGGCACCGTCCAGGGAGAAGCGGAGCGCGTCGGTCGGGGGCAGCGCGCCGCCCTCGGCGAGCAGGTCCTCGCTCCGCTCGACGGCGAGCCCGCCGATCGCGGTCGGAGGCGTCGCGCGCAGTCCGGCCATGATCCGGCCGATCTCGGAGAGGTCGGTGACGCGGAGCGAGATCTGCTCCGATCCGAAGAGCCCGAACCGCTCGGCGAACGACTCCAGCTCGTCGTCGATCGTGCGCTCCTCGGCGGCGAGCGCGCTCGCGAGGGAGAGGAAGGCGAGCGCGGCCGAGACGCCGTCCTTGTCGCGGACGGTCCCGGGGTTCACCAGGTAGCCGAGCGCTTCCTCGTAGCCGAAGACGAGGTCGGGGACGCGCGAGATCCACTTGAAGCCCGTGAGCGTCTCGGCGAAGTCGAGGCCGTAGTCGGCGGCCACGGCACCGAGGGCGGGGGAGGAGACGATCGAGCAGGCGAGCGCTCCTCCGGTGCGGCCCTCTCGGCGGGCCTGCTCGGCGGCGCGCCAGCCGAGCAGCGCTCCGACCTCGTTGCCGGTGAGGCGCCGGAAGCCCTCCGGGGCGGAGGCGTCGGGCACGGCGGCGGCGAAGCGGTCGGCGTCCGGGTCGTTCGCCACGATCAGCTGCGCGCGACCGGAGCGCGCGGTCGAGAAGGCGAAGTCGAGGGCGCCCGCCTCCTCAGGGTTCGGGAACGCGACCGTGGGGAACGCCGCGTCGGGCTCGATCTGCTCGACCACGACGGCCGGCTCGTCGAAGCCCGCCGCGGAGAGCACCCGGTGCGCCGTCTCCCAGCCGACCCCGTGCATCGCCGTGTAGACGATGCGCAGCGGAGCGGACTGGCGGCCGACGGCGGCCGTCGCCTCGATGTAGGCGGCGACCACGGACTCGTCCGCGAGCCGGTACTCGCCGCGCGGAAGCTCCGGAACGCGCCGGTCCCGCGCGACCGCGAGGATCCGCTCGGCGATCTCGGAGTCGACCGGCGGGACGATCTGCGAGCCCTCGTCGGCGCCGCCGAGGTACACCTTGTAGCCGTTGTCCTGCGGCGGGTTGTGGCTCGCCGTGACCATCACTCCGGCGTCGGCACCGAGGTGGCGCACGGCGAAGGCCAGCACGGGGGTGGGCAGGAGCCGGGGCAGCAGCACCGCGTCCACGCCGGCGCCCGCCATCAGCGCGGCGGAGTCCTCGGCGAAGACGCGCGAATTCTTCCGGCCGTCGTAGCCGATCACGACCACGGGCCGCTGGACGCCCTGCGCCAGCAGGAAGTCGGCCAGGCCGACGGCGGCCTGCGAGACCAGCACGCGGTTCATCCGGTTGGATCCCGCCGCGATGGCGCCGCGCAGGCCCGCGGTGCCGAACGCCAGGCGGGCGCCGAAGCGGTCCTCGAGCTCGGCGCGGGCGGAGGCGTCGCCCGAGTCGGAGGCGGTCAGCAGGCCGACCAGCTCCTCCCGCGTCTCCGGGTCGGGGTCCTGGGCGAGCCAGGCCTCGGCGAGCTCCCGGACGTCGACGCTCACAGGGCCCCCGTGATCCCGGCGAGCAGGCGGGCGAGGTCGTCCTCGGCGTCGCGGCCGGCCTCGAGCACCTCCTCGTGGCTGAGGGGGGTCTTCTGGATGCCGGCGGCGAGGTTCGTGATGAGCGACATGCCCAGCACCTCCATGCCCGCCTCGCGTGCGGCGATGGCCTCGAGGGCGGTCGACATGCCGACGATGTGGCCGCCGATGATCTTCGCCATCTGCACCTCCGCCGGGCTCTCGTAGTGCGGCCCGCGGAACTGCACGTACACGCCCTCGTCCAGCTCAGGACGCGTCCCCCGGGCGAGGTCGCGCAGGCGCGAGGAGTAGAGGTCGGTGAGGTCGACGAAGGTCGCGCCCTCGAGCGGCGAGTCGGCGGTGAGGTTGATGTGGTCGCTGATCAGCACGGGGGTCCCGGGCGTCCAGTGCTCCTTGATGCCGCCCGCGCCGTTGGTGAGGATCATCACCGTCGCGCCCGTCGCGGCGGCTGTGCGGACGCTGTGCGCGACGCGGCGCACGCCGTAGCCCTCGTAGTAGTGGGTGCGGGCGCCGATGATCAGTGCCCGCCTGCCGGTGGGGAGCAGGACGGAGCGCAGGGTGCCGCCGTGCCCGTGCACGGCCGGCTTGGAGAAGCCGAGGATCTCGGTGGCCTCCACCGTCGCGGTCGTCTCGCCGATCGCGTCGGCGGCCTTGCCCCAGCCGCTGCCGAGGGTGAGGGCGATGTCGTGCTTCTCGACCCCTGTCGCCTCGGCGATCTGAGCGGCCGCGCGGGCCGCGATCTCGAAGGGATCGGCGTCGGGGGCGTCGAGGGGGTGCAGGGTCTGGTCGGACATCGTCCCACCCTACCGACGGGCTGCGCGGCGGCGGAGGGCGACTCCCGCGGCCGATCCGACACTCCGCGATTGGGCGAACACTCAGCGAGAGAGGACAATGGGAAGCATGGCTTACGAGTTCGAGCGCGCGCAGAGGATCGCTGTACTCGGAGGGGGGCCGGGCGGCTACGAAGCCGCCATCGCGGGAGCGCAGCTCGGCGCCGAGGTCACCCTGGTCGAGCGGGTCGGAGTGGGCGGCTCGGCCGTCATCACCGACGTCGTCCCGTCGAAGTCGCTCATCGCGACGGCGGAGGCCACCAACGCCATCGGCGAGGCCGCCGACCTGGGCGTGCAGTTCTTCACCCGCTCGGAGCAGAACAAGCCGGTGCGCCCGGACGTGGCGGTCAACCTGGCGACGGTGAACAAGCGCCTTCTCGGCCTCGCGCGCCAGCAGTCCGAGGACATGCGCGCGAACCTGGTGCACCACGGCGTGCGCATCGTCCAGGGGGACGGGCGCCTGGACGGATCGAACGCCCTGATCGTCTCGACGGCGGCCGGTGGCGAGGGCATGGACTTCGACCGCATCGAGGCGGACACGATCGTGGTCTCGGTGGGCGCCAGCCCGCGTGTGCTCCCGACCGCGGCTCCCGACGGCGAGCGCATCCTCAGCTGGACCCAGCTCTACAACCTCAAGTCCGTCCCCGAGCACCTGATCGTGGTGGGCTCCGGCGTGACCGGCGCGGAGTTCGCCTCCGCCTACCGTGCGCTCGGCGCCCGCGTGACCCTCATCTCCTCCCGCGACCAGGTGCTGCCCGGCGAGGACGCCGACGCGGCCGCGGTGATCGAGAACGTCTTCAAGCGCAACGGCATGGTCGTGCTCTCGAAGTCGCGCGCCGACCGCGTCGAGCGGACCGAGAAGGGCGTGCAGGCCGTGCTCTCGGACGGACGCGTCGTCGAGGGCTCGCACTGCCTGATGGCCGTCGGCTCCGTGCCGAACACGGCGGGCATCGGCCTCGAGGACGCGGGGGTGCAGCTGACGGAGTCGGGGCACATCCGCGTCAACCGCGTCGCCCGCACCAGCGTCCCCTCGATCTACGCGGCCGGGGACTGCACCACGTTCCTCCCACTCGCCTCCGTCGCCGCCATGCAGGGCCGCACCGGCGTGTTCCACGCCATGGGCGACGCCGTGAACCCGACCGAGGTGCGCAACGTCGCGGCGAACATCTTCACGCAGCCCGAGATCGCGACCGTCGGGTGGAGCCAGCGCGAGATCGAGGAGGGCATCGCGCAGGGTG
Source organism: Rathayibacter sp. AY1F4 (assembly GCF_002931775.1). Taxonomy (NCBI): domain Bacteria; kingdom Bacillati; phylum Actinomycetota; class Actinomycetes; order Micrococcales; family Microbacteriaceae; genus Rathayibacter; species Rathayibacter sp. AY1F4. The sequence continues at coordinate 68,705 of NZ_PSVE01000019.1, read as the reverse complement.
AGATCTACAAGCTCCCGCTCGCCGCGAACCCGCGGGCGAAGATGATGGGCATCCGCGACGGCTTCGTGAAGCTGTTCGCGCGCACCGGCTCCGGCACCGTCATCGGAGGCGTCATCGTCGCTCCGAAGGCGAGCGAGCTGATCTTCCCGCTCGCCCTCGCCGTGGAGCACCGCCTGACCGTCGACCAGGTCGCGCGGGCCTTCACCGTCTACCCGAGCCTCACCGGCTCGATCTCGGACGCCGCGCGCGCCATGCACATCGTCACCTGACGCGCCCCTCCGCCGGGCCGCGCGGGGTGCGGCCCTTCATCGGCAGAGCGCGCGACCGGGAATCGCGTGCGAAGCGATTGACGGCAGCGCGATGCGACCCGCTCGGCGGTACCCCTCACGTCGAGGAGCCGACCGCGCCGGACCGCGCGGGGAGCGGCCTTTCATCGGCAGAGCGCGCGACCGGGAATCGCGTGCGAAGCGATTCACGGCAGCGCGACACGACCCGCTCTGCGGTATCCCTCACGTCGAGGAGCCGACCGCGCCGGGCCGCGCGGGGAGCGGCCCGGAACAAGCTCAGACGATCTGGAGGAGCACGTGTCCCGCGGGGACGGTCGCTCCGGCCGTCGCGTCGAGGCCCTTCACGACACCGTCCTTGTGGGCGGTGAGCGGCTGCTCCATCTTCATCGCCTCGAGGACGACGACCAGGTCGCCGGTGACGACCGTGTCGCCCTCGGCGACGGCGACCTTGACGATGGTGGCCTGCATGGGCGAGGCGACGGAGTCGCCCGTGACGGTGCTGACGGAGGAGGAGCCGCGGCGCTTCGGGGAGGCGGCAGCGGCCCCGCGGGCGGGTCCCGAGCCGACCAGGTCGCCGGGGAGCGTGACCTCGACGCGGCGCCCGTCGACCTCGACGACCACGTTCCGGCGGGCCGCCGGCTCGTCGGTCGCTCCGGGCTCGCCGCTCCAGGCCGGGATCGTGTTCTCGAACTCGGTCTCGATCCAGCGGGTGTAGATCGTGAAGGGCGCGCCGCCCTCGGGGGCGAAGGCCGGGTCCTCGACGATCGCGCGGTGGAAGGGGAGGACGGTCGGCAGCCCGGTGACCTCGAACTCGGCGAGGGCGCGGCGCGAGCGCTCCAGCGCCTGCTCGCGGCTGTCGCCGGTGACGATCAGCTTCGCGAGGAGCGAGTCGAAGGAGCCGGAGATCACGTCGCCGGCGACGACGCCGGAGTCGACGCGGACGCCGGGTCCGCCGGGGGCCTTGAAGACGTGCACCGGGCCCGGAGCGGGGAGGAAGCCGCGGCCCGCGTCCTCGCCGTTGATGCGGAACTCGAAGGAGTGGCCGCGGGGCGCCGGGTCGTCGTAGTCGAGCACGCCGCCCTCGGCGAGGCGGAACTGCTCGCGCACGAGGTCGATGCCGGTGATCTCCTCCGACACGGGGTGCTCGACCTGGAGGCGGGTGTTCACCTCGAGGAAGGACACCGTGCCGTCCTTGCCGATCAGGAACTCGCAGGTTCCGGCGCCGAGGTAGCCGACCTCCTGCAGGATCGCCTTCGAGGCGCGGTAGAGCTCGGTGTTCTGCGCGTCCGTCAGGAACGGCGCGGGCGCCTCCTCGACGAGCTTCTGGTGGCGGCGCTGGAGGGAGCAGTCGCGGGTGGAGACCACGACGACGTTGCCGTGCGCGTCGGCCAGGCACTGGGTCTCGACGTGGCGCGGCTGGTCGAGGTACTTCTCGACGAAGCACTCGCCGCGGCCGAAGGCGGCGACGGCCTCGCGCGTGGCGGAGGCGAACAGCTCCTCGACCTCGTCGCGCTCGCGGGCGACCTTGAGGCCGCGACCGCCGCCGCCGAAGGCCGCCTTGATCGCGACGGGGAGGCCGTACTGGTCCACGAACTCGAGCACCTCGGCGGCACCGGAGACGGGGTTGAGGGTTCCCGGGGCGAGCGGCGCGCCGACCTTCTCGGCGACGTGGCGGGCCGAGACCTTGTCGCCGAGGCGCTCGATGGCCTCGGGGCCGGGGCCGATCCAGATCAGGCCGGCGTCGATGACGGCGCGGGCGAAGTCGGCGTTCTCGGCGAGGAAGCCGTAGCCGGGGTGCACGGCGTCGGCACCGGAGCGGCGCGCCACCGAGAGCAGCTTGTCGATGACGAGGTAGGTCTCGGCGCTGGTCGTCCCGCCGAGGGCGTAGGCCTCGTCGGCGAGGCGGCTGTGCACGGCGTCGCGGTCCTGGTCGGCGTAGACGGCCACGGAGGCGATCCCGCTGTCGCGGGCGGCGCGGATGACTCGGACGGCGATCTCGCCCCGGTTGGCGACGAGCACCTTCGTAATCTTCGGCATGGTCCCCAACCCTAGGGGGCGGCTCCGCCCGGCCCGGCGCGGCTCACCACAAAGAAGCGGAGGGCCTTCGTCGGTTCCTCACAAGGGCGGGACGGGCCTCAGCGGTTCCAGAGCGCGGTCCAGTCGACGCCGAGGCTCCGCACCAGAGTGCGGAGGGTCGGCACCGACATCCCGATCACCGTCGAGGGGTCGCCCTCGATCGCGGTGATGAAGCCGGCGCCGCGGCCGTCGATGGTGAAGGCGCCGGCCACCTCGAGGGGCTCGCCGGTGGCGACGTAGGCGTCGATCTCGGCGTCGTCGATGTCGTCGGCGAACGTGACGGCGGCGGAGGTGACCGCTCCGGCCTCGGCGACGATCCTCCCGCCGCGGTGGTCGACGAGCCAGTGGCCGGAGTGGAGGCGGCCGGTGCGTCCGCGCTGGGCGCGCCAGCGCTCCCGGGCCCGCTCGGGCTCGTGCGGCTTGCCGTGGACGACGCCGTCGAGGACGAACGCGGAGTCGCCGCCGAGCACCAGACCGTCGATGTCCGGGCGCAGGACGGCGTGCGCCTTGGCGCGGGCGAGCAGCGAGACGGTGGCGTCCGCGTCCAGCGCCGCGCCCCGCTCCTGCTCGGCCCGGGCGACGGCCGCGGGCTCGTCCACCTCGGAGGGGACGACGACGGGCTCGATCCCGGAGGCCCGCAGCAGCGCGAGGCGCGCGGGGGAGGTGGAGGCGAGGTAGAGGCGCACGAGGGCTCCCTGCGGCCGGGCCCACGCTGTGGGATGCTCGACGGATGGCACAGACCCCGTCCCGAGCATCCGCCCGCCCCGACGGGGCCGACGACGCACTCGGGACCGAGATCGAGCTCGACATTAGCAACGTCGCCCACGGCGGCGTGTTCGTCGCCCGGCACGAGGGCCGCGTCGTCTTCGTCCCGGACGTCCTCCCCGGCGAGAGCGTGCGGGCGCGGATCAGCGAGGTCCGGCACGACAGCTTCTGGCGTGCCGAGGCGCTCGAGGTGCTCGAGGCGTCCGAGCACCGGGTGGAGCACGTCTGGCCCGAGGCCGCCCTCGACCGCCGCCCGGGGGAGCGCGTCGGCGGCGCCGAGCTCGGCCACGCCGACCTGGCCTACCAGCGCGAGCTGAAGCGCCTCGTGCTCGTCGACTCCTTCTCCCGCTTCGCCCGTCGCGAGGTCGAGGTGGAGGTCGCGCCGATCGGCGGGGACGACGCGTCCGGCGGCCTCGGCTGGCGCACGCGGAACCGCCTCCACGTCGACGACGACGGACGGGTCGGCCCCTACGCGGCACGCAGCCACCACGTCGTCACCGTGGAGTCGCTGCCCCTCGCGACCGCCGATTCCTCCCTGGCCGCACCGCTCGGCGAGCGCCTCGCTCCCGGCTCGGTGGTCGACCTCGTCGACGCGGCCGGGTCCGAGGGAGCCGCGGTGCTCGTGCACGACCCCTCCGACAAGCGCGCCCGCCGCGACCGCACGGTGGTGAGCGAGTTCGTCGCAGACCGCACCTTCCGGGTCGACCGCACCGGCTTCTGGCAGGTGCACCGCGGAGCCGCCGCCGCGCTCTTCGAGGCCGTGCAGGCCGCCGTCGACGCGGACGCGGCGGACCCGTCGGCCGCCAACCACGACCTCTACGGCGGGGTGGGCCTGCTCGCCGCGGCGCTGGCCGACCGCCTCGGCGCCGGAGTGCGCGTGACCAGCGTCGAGAGCGACTCCCGCGCCACCGAGCACGCGCTCGAGAACCTGGCCGACCAGGTCGGCGCCCGCGCGGTGACCGCCCGCGTCGACCGCTACCTCCGCGACGTCGTCGCCCAGGCCGATGCGCGCGAGCGGGCGCGGTGGCGCGCGGCGACCGTGGTCCTCGACCCGCCGCGCTCGGGCGCCGGCCGGGCGGTCACCGACGCTCTGACGGAGCTGCGGCCGGTGCAGCTCGTCTACGTCGCCTGCGACCCGGTCGCGCTCGCCCGCGACGTGGGCGCCCTGACCGGGGCCGGCTACGAGCTGGAGGGCCTCGAGGGCTTCGACCTCTTCCCGCACACCTCCCACGTGGAGGCCGTTGCGCGACTGGTCCGCCGAGAGGACTGACCGCGGGCCCGCGCCTGCGTACCATGGGCGGGATGGAGCCCCACGTCGACGCAGCCGAGGCCCCGCGCGTGCGCGTGGCGATCGTGGACGACCACGAGTCGGTGCGCCTGGGCGTGGCCGCCGCCGTCGAGAGCGCGGGGATGCAGGTGGTCGCCGCCGCCGAGACCGTCCAGGCCCTCGAGAGCACGATCGGCGGCGCCGAGATCGAGGTGCTCGTCCTCGACCTGTCCCTGAACGACGGCTCGAGCATCACCAGCAACGTCAAGTGGGGGCAGGTGCGCGGCTCCGCTGTCCTCGTCCACAGCATCGCCGACCGCGTCGTGGCCGTGCGGGAGGCGCTCGCCGCGGGAGCGGCCGGCGTCATCCCGAAGTCCTCGCCCATGTCGACGGTCGTCGCCGCCATCCGCACGGTCGCCCGCGGCGAGGTCCTCAACAATCTGGAGTGGGCCTCGGCCATCGACGCCGACGACGACTTCGCGCGGGCCGTGCTCGGTCGTCGCGAGCGCGACGTCCTGCACCTCTACGCCTCGGGGCTGCCGCTGAAGCTGGTGGCCGAGCGGCTGCAGATCTCGGTGTCGACGGCGAAGGAGTACCTCGACCGGATCCGCGACAAGTACGTCGAGATCGGCCGTCCCGCCCCGACGAAGGTCGATCTGCTGCGGCGCGCGGTGGAGGACGGCATCCTGCCGGGCATCGACCCGGACGACGGCGATGGCGGGCGCTGAGGCGCCGATCGCCCGCCGCAACGCCGGGCGCGAGCGGATCGACCGGATCATCAGCACGGTCGTGTCGTTCTTCGGCTTCGGCTTCGGCGTGCAGACCGTCCCGCCGATCCTCGCCCAGCTGCCCCTGCTGCGCCCCGAGGTGGCCTGGCCGGTGCTGGTGCTGGTCTTCGGATCGCTCACCGCCGCCGTGGTCACCGCCGTGCTGCGGCGGGGCACGCGGATCACGGCGGTCCTGGTCGCCGTCGGTGTCCTCATCGCCCTCCTGACCTGGCCGGCCGCCGTCTCCACCGGGGGCGCGGACCGCGAGACCCCGTGGATCTGGTACCTGCTCACCATCGGCACCGCTTTCTGCACGATCGCGGCTCCCCTCCGGATCGCGATCGCGTACGTGTCGGTGACGACCGTGCTGTTCGGGCTGCTGCGCGTCCTCCCCTCCGGCGGCGGGGCGGAGCCGACCCGCGCGATCCTCGACGCCGCCTACGTGGGCATCGTCGGCTTCGTGATGCTGGTGCTGATCACCGTGCTCCGGCAGTCGGCCGACCAGATCGACCGTGCGCAGACCACGGCCATGGAGCAGTACGAGGCGGCGATGCGCCAGCACGCCGGCGAGGTGGAGCGGGTCGAGGTCGACGCCCTGGTGCACGACAACGTGCTCGCGACGCTGCTCTCCGCCGCCTCCGCCGAGTCGCCGGCCGAGCGCGCGCTGGTCTCCTCGATGGCGCAGCGCACCCTCGCCGTGCTGCTGCCCGACCACGAGCCAGAGCCGCCCGAGGGGCTGGTCCCGCTCGAGCTCCTGCAGCGCCAGCTCGCCCACGCGGCGTCCACCTTCGGGACCGAGATCGCGGTCGCGACGGCCGCCGGAGTGGATCCGCGCGCGACGACGCTGCCGCGCCCGGTGGCCGAGGCGCTGCTCGGCGCGGTCTGGCAGGCGCTCGCCAACAGCGTCCAGCACGCGGGTCCGAGCGGCAGCGTCCACCGCGCCGTGCACGGGCTGCTGGGCGACGGCGCGGTGGAGGTCGTGGTGGAGGACGACGGACGCGGCTTCCGGCTCGCCGACGTCCCACGCGAGCGGCTGGGCATCCGGCTCTCCATCCTCGAGCGGGTGCACAACGCGCGGGGATCGGCGCGGGTCGACTCGACTCCGGGCGAGGGCACCCGAGTCGTCCTCTCCTGGCGGGCGGACGCGGGAGGAGGGCCGTGATCGCCTACCCGCGCCCCCTGCTCCAGGCGCTCGGCGCCGGCTTCTCGCTGTACCACGTGGTGCTCGCCTTCTTCTCCTTCCGCATTTCCCCGGCCACGCCGGCCGACCTCGTCGCGGTCGCGCTGTACGTCGCGGCGACCGTCGTCGCCCTGTGGCCGGGAGCGACGACCCGGCTCGCCCTGCCCGTCGCGGTCGGGATGACCGCGGTCGCCGTCGCGCTGCCGCTGCTGGTCGCGCCGTCGCTCGATCCGGGCGCCTCCAACGGCTACTCCACCTGGTACATCGCCGCGGTCGGCACCCTCATGACGATCGTGTGCGCCCGCCGGCGCGCGGCCTGCGCCTGGGTCGGCGTCGGCTTCCTGATCGTGCACACCGTGTTCTGGGCCGGCCCGGCCGCGCTGGCCACTCTCGGCGTCGTCGGGGGGATCGCCTGGGTCGCGATCGCGCAGCTGCTCATCGTCGAGCTCGGGCGCGCGGGCTCCGAGGCGCGCGTGCTCGAGGCGGCCGAGCGCGCGGCCGCGTCGTGGCGGGCCGCGGAGGAGGCGCACCTCACGGAGCGCGAGGTCCGGCTGGAGCAGACCCGCGCCCTCGCCGCCGACATGCTGCTGCGCATCGCCGAGCCGGGTCCGGGCCTCACCGACGAGGAGCGGCGCGAGTGCCGGCTGCTCGAGGCGGCCGTGCGCGACGAGATCCGCGGCCGACGGCTGCTGGACGACGAGGTGCGGCGTCTCGTGCTCGACGCGCGGCGGCGGGGGGTGACCGTGTCGGTGCTCGACGACGGCGGCCTCGACCGCACCTCCGAGGGCGAGAGCCGACGGGTGCTGGGGGAGCTCGCCCAGGCTCTGAGCGGGATCCGCGAGGAGGTCGACCGCGTGGTGGTGCGCACCGCGTCGGCCGACTCGGCCTCGGCGGTCACAGTGGTGGGCCTGCGGACGGCCGGCGACGGCAGCGCGGGCGCCCTCGGCTCCGACGACGCGGGGGACGAGGTCGACGCCTGGGTCGAGATCCGGCGCGACGGCGTCGGCGGACGGGACGTCTGAGCGGCGGAGAGCGCGCGGGACGGCGCGGCGTCCGCCTGCGGAGCGACCGACGGCGGCCCGGTGCGGAGGTCGTGCGGATGTCGGATCGGTGCCGCGGGCGGGACGCTCCGGCTCTCAGCACAGCTCCGGTCTCGGCGCGCCCGGTCGCTCGGAGTGGACCGATCGTCGGCGCGGCACGAGGGTGAGCAGAGCCGTCGTGAGCAGTGCCCGACGAGCGCAGAGCGCGTGATGAGAAGAGCCCGTTAACGGAGTGCGGCGGGCCGTCCGCTCCTCCGAAGAGGGGGCCCGGCCCGCCGTCAAACCCCGAGTGAGGGTAACAACCCGAATATTACCCTCACTCGCCCCCAACACACCCGCCTGCTTACCCTGGTCGGCGAGTGATTGGCGGTGCCCCTTCCGAAGGAGGAGCACCGTACGTCCACTAGTGTGCTCGCTCCGCCAGGAGGCGCATAGTCAGCACTTTAGGGGACTAATCGGGGGACAAATTTCACGTTCCGCGTCGCGGATCGCTCGTTCCCCGACGGGCTGCGTCTGCGAGTCCGCTCAGCCGGAGAAGGAGCGCCACGCTCCCGGTGCCGGCCGCAGCGGCCCGCGGACCGCCGCGGCGCGGTCGTTCCAGCCCCCGCTGAGCTCCTGCGGGGTCTCCGGCTCGGCCTCGGTGCGCGAGGTCAATGCGGTGACGACGGCCGTGACGGCGGCGATCTCGGCGGCGTCGAGGCCGGGGGTGGAGATGACGACGGCGGGTGCGGAGTCGGAGGCGGTCATCCCGTGACGCTATCGCATGCCGTTCACGGCGCCGGTCGGCGGGGCATGGCTATGCTGACGCCGGATGCCGCCGGAGCGTCGTCCGTCCGTTGCGAACAGGAGCGTCCCCGCATGCCGACGTGGTTCCCGAGGAGCGGTGCCGCGGCGCTGCGCCCCCTGCGTCTGCTGGTCCGGAGGTCGCCTGCGGCCGTCTCGGTCGTCCTGGTCCTCCTGGCCGCGAGCGCGATCACGGGGACGCTCGTCGCCCCCGCGGGAGCCGAGACGACGGCCTGGTGGGCGGCGGGCCCGATGACGACCCTCGACGGCCGTCCGTGGACGGCGGTGACCGCCCTCCTGATCGCGGCGGACCCGCTGCAGCTGCTCCTGGACGTCGTGCTGGTGCTCCCGATGCTCCTCGCCGCGGAGCGCCGCCTCGGCTCGGCCCGCACCCTCCTCGCCTTCCTCGTGACCGGCGCCGTCGGGATCGTCGTCGGGTCCTCCGTGCAGTCGATCGGCGCTCTCGCCGGCGAGTGGTGGGCGGGCGACACCGTCGGCGACCACACCTTCGACCCGCTGATCGGCGCGGTCGGCGCCCTCATCGCCTCGACCGCCTTCATGGGCGCTCTGTGGCGTCGCCGGCTCCGGGTGACGGTCTTCGCCGTCGTGCTGATGTTCGTGCTCTACGCGGGCGACTCCGCCGACGCGTACCGGCTCCTCGCGGGCGGCGCGGGGCTCGTGGTCGGCGCGGTGCTCGCGCGGGGAGTGTCGGGGCTGCGTCCGCAGCGTCCGGCGCCGAGCTCGCACCGCGAGTCCCGGGGGCTGCTGGCGGCGGTCGTCGTCGTCACCGCGATCGGTCCGCTCGTCGCCGTCCTCTCGGACTCGGGCTACGGTCCGTTCTCGTTCCTCGGCCGACTGCTGCAGAGCGCCTTCACGGGGACGACGGACCTCGAGGACCCGTGCAGCCGCGCCCTCCGTCACTGCGCGCACCACGTGAAGCTGAGCCTGGTCGCCCCCGGGCCGATCCTGCTGACGTTCGTCCCGCTCCTCCTCCTGCTCGTCGCCGCCTACGGCCTGCGCTCCGGGCGCCGCCTGGGCCTGCTGCTGGCGGTCGGGGTGAACATCGCGATCGCGATCCTGGAGGTCTTCTCCCTCCAGCGCGCCGCCCGTCACCCCGAGTTCCTGTACTACGCCGAGTACCTGCTCTGGGTGGCGACGACGGTGCTGGTGCCGCTGGCCGTCGTGGCGATGCTCGTGATCGGGAGGAGGCACTTCCGCATCCGCGCGCCCCGTGCCGCCGCGAGGCTCTGGACACGGGTCGTCGCCATCGCCTTCGTCGTGTCCCTCGGCGGCTACCTGGCGCTCTCGGCCGGCGTGCGCACGAGCTTCGAGCCGCTCCTGGGCCTCGGGAGGCTCCTCCTGGACGGGCTGCTGCGCTTCGTCCCGGTGAGCTTCCTCGGCGGCGCCGGACTGCTCGCCGTGCCGCGGGAGCCCGTCGCGCGGATCGTCTTCGAGTGGGTCGGCCCGGTGTTCTGGCTCGTGGTCGTCGTCGCGGTGGTCGCCCTGCTCCGGGCCACCGACGTGCAGCGGAACCGCGGCGACGAGGCGCGGTACCGCGCGCTCCTGTCCCTGCACGGCGCCGGCAGCCTCGGCCACCAGGGGACCTGGGAGGGCAACGCGCACTGGATCGCGGCCGACGGGACCGGCGGAGTCGCCTACCGGGTGATCGGCGGCGTGGCGATCACCCTCTCCGACCCTGCCTGCGCTCCCGAGCGGCGGGAGGACGTCGTGGCCGAGTTCGTGCGTTTCTGCGACGAGCGCAGCTGGACGCCCGTCTTCTACAGCATCCACGACGAGCTGCTCCCCGTCTTCGACCGGCTCGGCTGGTCGCGCCTCTCGGTCGGCGAGGAGACGATCATCGAGCTCTCCTCCTTCGAGCTCACCGGCAAGCGGTGGCAGAAGGTGCGCTACCCGCTCACGCGCGGCATCAAGCTGGGCATCGAGGCGCAGTGGACCAGCTGGCCCGAGCTCTCCCTCGGCATGGCCAACCAGATCGTCGACCTGTCGGAGCGCTGGGTCGCCGAGAAGGCGCTGCCCGAGATGGGCTTCACCCTCGGTGGGATCGACGAGGTCCGCGATCCCGACGTCGCCCTCCTGCTCGCGGTCGGACCGGACGGCGTGCTGCAGGGAGTGACGAGCTGGCTGCCCGTGCACCGGGAGGGTCGCGTGGTCGGCTGGACCCTCGACTTCATGCGCCGCTCCGACGACTCGATGCCCGGCATCATGGAGTTCCTCATCGCCTCCGCGGCGCTGCGCGTCAAGGAGGAGGGCGCCGAGTTCCTCTCGCTCTCGGGCGCACCGCTCGCCACCGCACCGGTCGAGGAGGGGGAGGAGCCTCCGGAGCCGACGGTCCTCTCGCGCCTGCTCGAGTTCCTCTCGCGGACGCTCGAGCCGGCCTACGGCTTCACGTCGCTGTTCCGCTTCAAGGCCAAGTTCCACCCGCGCTACGCGGGCCTCTGGATGACCTACCCCGACGCGCTGCAGCTGCCCCGGATCGGAGCCGCGCTGGGTCGCGCCTACCTGCCCGATCTCTCCGCCTCGCAGGCGCTGGCGTTTGCGCGGGTGGTCGGGGCGAAGCCGGAGGAGAAGCCGTCGGAGGCGCCCGGGGCGAAGCCGGATGCTCCGGCCGCGAAGGCAGGCGCTCCAGCGGTGAAGGCGGGTGCTCCGACAGCCGAGCCGGACGTTCCCGCGGTGAAGGCGGGTGCTCCGGCTGCGAGGGCGGATGCCCGGGAAGCGGAGCGCGATCCCGCGACAGGGAAGCCGGATGCTCCGGCCGCGGAGCCGGTCGCTCCCGTCGTGCGGCCCGATGCTCCCGCGGAGTCCGCTGCCCGACGGACCGGCCCCGGCTCCTCCGACTGATCGTTCCGCCCCTCCGCCCCGTGAGGAGGCGGTCACAGCGGAACGCCGCGGCACGGACGGTCTCCCGTCTCCTGCCGCGGCGTCCGAGCGAGCCGGGTCAGAGCGGGATGTTGCCGTGCTTCTTCGCGGGCAGGTTGGCGCGCTTGGTGCGCAGCGCACGCAGCGCCTTGATGACGGAGACACGCGTCGCCGAGGGCTCGATCACGCCGTCGAGCTCGCCGCGCTCGGCCGCGAGGAACGGGCTCGCGACGTTGTAGGTGTACTCGTTCGCCAGGCGCGTCCGGACGGCTGCGACGTCCTCGCCGGCCTCCTCCGCCTTGCGGATCTCGTTGCGGTAGAGGATGTTCACCGCGCCCTGGCCGCCCATGACGGCGATCTCGGCGGTCGGCCACGCGAGGTTGATGTCGGCTCCCAGCTGCTTGGACCCCATCACGATGTACGCGCCGCCGTAGGCCTTGCGCAGGATCACCGTGACCAGCGGCACGGTCGCCTCGGCGTAGGCGTAGAGCAGCTTCGCGCCGCGGCGGATGACGCCGGTCCACTCCTGGTCGGTGCCGGGCAGGTAGCCCGGGACGTCGACCAGGGTCAGGATCGGCAGCGAGAACGCGTCGCAGAAGCGGACGAAGCGGGACGCCTTCTCGCCCGCCTCGATGTTCAGCGTGCCCGCCATGGCGCTCGGCTGGTTCGCGATGATGCCGACGGAGCGGCCCTCGACGCGGCCGAAGCCGATCATGATGTTCGGCGCGAACAGCGGCTGCACCTCGAGGAAGTCGCCCTCGTCGACGATGTGCTCGATGACGGCGCGCATGTCGTACGGCTGGTTCGGGCTGTCCGGGATGACCGTGTCGAGGAAGCGGTCCGCGTCCGTCGTCTCGAGGTCGACCTCGGTCTCGAAGACGGGGACAGGCGACAGGTTGTTGTCAGGGAGGAAGGAGAGGAGCGTCCGCGCGTAGTCGAGCGCGTCGTTCTCGTCGCTCGCGAGGTAGTGCGAGACGCCCGAGATCTTGTTGTGGGTCAGCGCGCCGCCGAGCTCCTCCATGCCGACGTCCTCGCCGGTGACGGTCTTGATGACGTCGGGACCGGTGACGAACATCTGGCTGGTCTTGTCGACCATGATCACGAAGTCGGTCAGGGCGGGGGAGTAGACCGCGCCTCCTGCGGCCGGGCCGCAGATGATCGAGATCTGGGGGATCACGCCGCTCGCCGCGGTGTTGCGGCGGAAGATCTCGCCGTACTTGCCGAGGGCGACCACGCCCTCCTGGATCCGTGCTCCGCCGGAGTCGAGGATGCCGATGATCGGGACGCCGGTCTTCAGGGCGAGGTCCATCACCTTGATGATCTTCTCGCCGGCCACCTCGCCGAGCGAGCCGCCGAAGATCGTGAAGTCCTGCGAGTACACGGCGACCTGGCGGCCGTGGATGGTGCCGGTCCCGGTGACGACGGCGTCGCCGTAGGGGCGCTTCTTCTCCATGCCGAAGGCGTGGGTGCGGTGGCGCACGAACTCGTCCAGCTCGACGAACGAGCCCGGGTCGAGGAGGGTGTCGATCCGCTCGCGCGCGGTCATCTTGCCCTTGGCGTGCTGCTTCTCGATCGCCGCCTCGCCACTGGCCGTGACGGCCTCGTGGTAGCGGTTCCTGAGGTCCGCGATCTTCCCCGCGGTCGTGTACAGATCGGGCGCGGGACGTTCGGTGTTCGCGGTCACCCGCTCACCCTACCGGCGGGGCGGACGCCTCCTCTTGTCGCACTCGCACAGGGAGGGCCGCTCCGGGCGGGAGGATCCGGACAAGGGCGGGCCGTCGCGAGCGGCGCTCGGAGCGGCCTCGCGGGAGCCGCCGCTACCGTGGCGGCATGCTCCTCCCGCTCTCCTCCGCCGTCTCCCCCCGCGTCCTCGCGCTCGAGTCGGCGGGGTCGACGAACGACGAGCTCCGCGAGCGGGCGGCCGCCGACCCCACCGTGTGGCCGCACCTCTCCGTCGTCGCCACCGGCGACCAGCGAGCCGGGCGCGGCCGGCTGGGGCGCGTCTGGCGGGCGCCCGCGGGCCGCACGCTCGCGGCCTCGACGCTGGTCGACGCCTCCGCCCTCGGCGCCGAGGCCTCCGGCTGGCTGCCGCTCGTGGCCGGCGCTGCTCTCGCCCGGGCCCTCGCACCCCTCGTCGACGGGGACGTCGCCGTCAAGTGGCCCAACGACGTCCTGATCGACGGCCGGAAGGTCGCGGGGATCCTCGCCGAGCGCCTGCCGGACGGGCGGGTCGTCGTCGGCACCGGCGTGAACCTGCTGCTGACGGAGGCGGAGCTGCCGGTCCCGACCGCCACCTCGCTCGCCCTCGCCGGAGCACGGACGACGAGCGCCGACGAGGTGCTCGCCGCGTTCCTGACCGGGTTCCAGGCACTGCTTGCTCCGCTGCTCGCCCAGGGCGACGCCGAGGCCTCCGGTGCGGCCGCCGCCGTCCGCGCCTCCTGCGGCACCCTCGGCACGCACGTCCGGCTCGAGCTGCCCGACGGCACGCAGGAGGAGGGGACCGCCGCCGCACTCGCCCCGGACGGCTCGCTCCTGCTCGAGCAGGGCGGTGCGCTGCGCTCGTTCCCGGCCGGCGACGTCACGCACCTGCGCTCCTGATGGCCAGGACCGACCCCGCCGACCGCGAGCTGGCGCGGCTGACCCCGCGCGCCCGCCGGGCGGTCGCACCGGTCGTCGGCCTCCTCCTGCTCACCTGGACGGGCTTCTACTTCGCCGCGCAGTTCGAGCTCGCCCTGCAGCGCTGGATCATCGGGCTCGGCACCGCACTTCTGGTGCTTCTCCTCTGCGCTCCCGGGATCGCGGGCTGGGCGAGCGTGCGCTACCGCGTCACCGCCTCCGGCCTCAGCGCGCGCCGGGGCGTGGCGTCGATCCGGCGGGCCGAGGTGGTCTTCGATCGGAGGATGGAGGTCGCGGTCGAGCGCACCCTCGGCCAGCGCCTCGCGCGGTGCGGCGACGTCCGGATCCTGCAGGCGGGAGCCGAGGTGTTCGTGCTGCGGGACCTGCCGGACCCGGAGCTCACGGCCGACCTGCTGCGGGAGGCGATCGGCGCGGCTCCCGCTCTCGAGCAGGAGTGGCCGCCGCCCGCGTGAGCGCGTCGGGGCCTCGGTAGCATGGAGCCGCCCCGCGCCAGCGGGCGGAGACGGAGGAGCGCCATGCGCGTCGGCGTGATCGGGGGCGGCCAGCTCGCTCGGATGATGATCCCCGCGGCGGTGGAGCTCGGCATCGAGATCGCCGTGCTCGCCGAGAGCGAGGGCGCCCCGGCGGGGCTCGCCGCGACACGGGTCGGCGACCACCGCGACGAGGCGACCGTGCTCGCCTTCGCCGAGACCGTGGACGTGGTCACGTTCGACCACGAGCACGTTCCCCAGCCGATCCTCCGCGAGCTCGTCGCCCGCGGCGTCGCCGTGCACCCCGGCCCCGACGCCCTGCTGTTCGCCCAGGACAAGCTGATGATGCGGCGCCGCCTGACCGAGCTCGGCGTGCCCGTGCCCGAGTGGGCCGAGGTCTCCTCCGCCGAGGAGCTGGGGGAGTTCCTGGCCGAGCACGGCGGCAGCGCCGTGGTGAAGACCGCGCGGGGCGGCTACGACGGCAAGGGCGTTCGCGTGGTGCGCGGCGCCCACGAGGCGGACGACTGGTTCACCGCCCTCGCCGAGGACGGCCGGGGCGGCTCGCTCCTGGTCGAGGAGCTGGTGGGCTTCCGCCGCGAGCTCGCGCAGCTCGTCGCCCGGCGTCCCTCCGGCGAGAGCATCCTCTGGCCGGTGGTGGAGTCCGTGCAGCGCGACGGCGTCTGCGCCGAGGTGATCGCTCCGGCCCCCGCGTCCGCCGGCCGGCTCGCGGCCGCCGCGGCCGAGATCGCGCAGAAGATCGCCGACAGCCTCGGGGTCACCGGCGTCCTGGCCGTCGAGCTGTTCGAGACGACGGACGACCGGATCCTGGTCAACGAGCTGGCCATGCGCCCGCACAACAGCGGCCACTGGACGATGGACGGATCGACCACGTCGCAGTTCGAGCAGCACCTGCGCGCGGTCCTCGACCTGCCGCTCGGCGCGACGGGCTGCCGCGATCCGTGGACCGTGATGGTCAACGTGCTCGGCGGCCCGGTGGGGGAGTCGCTGACCGACCGCTACCCGCGGGTGCTCGCCGATCACCCGGGCGTGAAAGTGCACAACTACGGCAAGGAGCCGCGACCGGGCCGCAAGGTCGGGCACGTGAACGCCACCGGCGACGACCTCGACCTCGTGGTCTACGAGGCTCGCGCGGCGGCGGCCGTTCTCACGGACTGACCCGTACGATGGTCGCCGTGACGAGCCTGCCGACCTCCCCGACCCCTGCCGGAGCCCTCTCGTGAGCGCGGACGCGCTCGTGAACGGGCCCGCGCCGCTCGTCGGCGTCGTGATGGGGTCGGACTCGGATTGGTCCGTCATGCAGGCGGCGTCCACCGTCCTCGCCGAGTTCGGCGTGGCGCACGAGGTCCGCGTCGTCTCCGCGCACCGCACCCCGGAGGCGATGATCGCGTACGGCCGCGAGGCCCGCGGCCGCGGCCTGAAGGTCGTCATCGCCGGGGCGGGCGGAGCCGCCCACCTCCCCGGCATGCTCGCCGCCGTGACCTCGCTCCCCGTCGTCGGAGTGCCGGTCCCGCTCGCCCGCCTCGACGGGCTCGACTCCCTCCTCTCGATCGTGCAGATGCCCGCGGGCGTCCCCGTCGCCACCGTCTCCATCGGCGGAGCGCGGAACGCCGGACTGCTCGCGGTGAAGATCCTCGCGACGGCGGACGACGCCCTCTCCGCAGCGCTCGACGCCTTCGCCGCCGACCTCGAGGTGCAGGTCGCCGCGAAGAACGACGCCCTGGTGGCGGGCCTGTGACGGCCGTCGCCCTGCCGCTGCGGCACCCGGACGTCGCCTCCCGCGCCTTCATGACGCGGCGGGCGTGGTGGCTGCTGATCGTCAACCTGCTGGTGCCAGGGTCCGCTCAGGTCCTCGCGGGCAACCGCCGGCTCGGGCGCCTGGGGCTCGGCTTCACCCTCGGGCTCTGGGTCGCCCTCCTGGTCGCGGTGCTCCTCTACTTCGTCTTCCCGACCGGCCTCTACACGCTCGCGACCTTCGACCTCTCGATGCTCGCGCTCCAGGCCGCGCTCGTCGTCTACGGGGTGGTCTGGGCCGTGCTGACGCTCGACACCCTCCGCCTGATCCGCGTTGTCCGGGTGCGCCCGCGGATGCGCGGTGTGCTCGCGTTCGCGACGATCGCGCTGATGGCGGTCTCGGTCGGCACCACCGCCTACGGCACCTACCTGCTCGGCGTGACCCGGGGGACGCTGTCGTCGATCTTCGGCGGCGGAGCGATCGAGCAGCCGATCGACGGCCGCTACAACGTGATGCTCCTCGGCGGCGACGCGGGGGAGGACCGCGACGGTCTGCGCCCCGACAGCATCTCGGTGGTCAGCATCGACGCGTCGAGCGGCAAGGCCTCGATCATCGGCGTCTCGCGCGAGTTCGTCGACTTCCCGTTCCCCGAGACCAGCCCGATGCACGAGCTCTACCCCGACGGCTACGACACCGACAACTGCGCCGTCGACGTCTGCAAGCTCAACTCGGTCTACACCGAGGTCGAGCTGAAGCATCCGGAGCTCTACCCCGACGCCGTCGACCACGGCAGCGAGCCCGGCATCGAGGCGATGCGCGACGCGGTCGAGGGCATCCTCGACCTGAGGATCCAGTACTACGCGCTGATCGACATGGAGGGCTTCGCCCAGCTGATCGATGCGCTCGGCGGCATCGACATCGACTACGTGGCCGACGAGCCGCTGCCCCTGGGCGGGCTGCCCGACTCCGACGGCGTGATGCAGGGCGTCAACCAGTGGATCGATCCCGGGCACTGGCACTTCAACGGCGAGCAGGCCCTCGCCTACGCCCGGTCTCGCTACACCACGAGCGACTACGACCGGATGGCGCGCCAGCGGCAGGTGCAGGAGGCGCTGCTCGCCCAGTTCGAGCCGGGCAACGTCCTCGCCAAGTTCCAGGACGTCGCGTCCGCCGGGTCCCAGGTCATCAAGACGGACGTCCCGCAGGGGATGCTCGGCTACTTCGTGCAGCTGGGGCTCAAGACGAAGTCCCAGCCGGTGGATCCGATCGAGCTGGTCCCGCCGGCCGTCGACCCGGAGGACCCGGACTACGACGTCGTGCACTCGCTGGTGAGTGCCGGACTGTCGGGCGACTCCGCGCCGTAGAGGGCCGGGTGCCGCACGCCTCAGAGGTCGGCGTGCAGCGCCCAGACGCGCTCGGCGGAGTCGCGCCAGCTGAAGGCGCGGGAGCGGTCGCGGCCGGCCACCGACATCCGCTCGCGCAGCCCGGTGTCGGCGAGCACGCTGCTCATGGCGAGGGCGAGGCGGTCCGGATAGTCCTTCGCGTCGCCGCGCTCGACGGCGACGCCGGCGTCCGCGGCGACCTCCATCAGCGCGGGGTCGTCGGAGTGCACCACCGGCACTCCGAAGTGCATCGCCTCGAGCACGGGCAGGCCGAAGCCCTCGGCGATGCTCGGGTAGACGAAGAGCGTGGCACGGGAGAGGACGACGGCGAGGTCGGCGTCGCTGAGGACTCCCAGGGCGCGCACGCGCGTCTCGTCGAGGCCCTGCTCGTCGGCGACGGAGGCCACGTCCAGGTCGCCCCAGCCGGTCGGGCCGACCAGGAGCAGCGGGATCGCCGGCGCGGACGCTCCTCCGAAGGCCGCGATCAGCGAGACCAGGCCCTTGCGCGGCTCCAGCGTGCCGACGCTCAGCACGTACTCCGGGGGGAGGCCCAGCGTCGTGGCGCGCTCGTCGGCGTCCTCCGGGACGACCAGGCCGGAGCCGACGGCTCCGCCGATTACGCGCAGTCGATCGCCGAAGTCCATCAGCTGGGAGAGCTGGTGGGCGACAGCGTGAGTGGGGACGACGACGGCGTCCGCGTGCTTGCGGGCGCGCTTGGCCATCGCCCGGTGCCACTTCGCGCCGTGGGGGGTGAGGGTCTCGGGATGCGTCCACGGCACCGTGTCGTGGATCGTGACGGCGATCTGCTCGCCCTCGCTCCCGTCGTGGCTGCGCAGCGGGGCGAAGAGGCTCGGGGCGTGCATCATGCCGCCGCCGGCCGGGATGGCGATCCCGTACTGCCAGGCGCGCGAGAGCTCGCGGCGCCCGAGCGGCAGCCGGTGGATGCGCGCGAGGCCGGGCAGGCGCAGGCGCAGCTCCTCCTCCTTCTCGGGCGGGTGGGCGGAGACGACGGCCTCCACCTCGCAGTCGCGGGGAGCCGTCGCGATCAGCTCGCGGGTGAGCTCCTCGGTGTAGCGGCCGATGCCGCCGGGCACGCGGGCGAGCATCTGGTCGACGACGACGCGGAGGGTGGTGGTCACGGGGTCACCGCCTCGAGGGGTGCGGCGGCGAGCGCGTCCTGCCAGGAGCGCAGCGGCGGCAGGCCCGCCCGGCTCCAGCCGTCGTGGCCGAGGACCGAGTAGGCCGGACGCGGAGCGGGACGGACGAACGAGCCGCTGTCGGTCGGGCGCAGGCGCTCGGGATCCAGGCCCGCCTTGGCGAAGACGGCACGGGCGAAGCCGAGCCAGGTCGTCTCGCCGGAGCTGGTGCCGTGGTAGACGCCGGCCGGGGCCTCCGCGTCGACCAGCTCGATCAGGCGCACGGCGAGGTCGGCGGTCCAGGTGGGCTGGCCGTGCTGGTCATCGACCACGGTCAGCGTCTCGTGCGCGCCCGCCAGTCGCACCATCGTCTTCGCGAAGTTGCCGCCGTGCTCGCCGTAGAGCCAGGCCGTGCGGACGACGTAGCCGCGCTCCGGGTTGGCCTCGAGCACCAGGCGCTCGCCCTCGGCCTTCGTGCGGCCGTAGGCCGAGATCGGATTCCGGGGGTGGTCCTCGGAGTACGGGGTCGTCGCGGAGCCGTCGAAGACGTAGTCGGTGGAGACCTGCACGAATGCGGCTCCCGTCTCCGCGGTGGCGAGGGCGAGGTTGCGCGCTCCGACGGCGTTGACGCGGTGCGCCTCCTCCTCGTCGGTCTCGGCGTCGTCGACGCGGGTGTACGCGGCGCAGTTCACCACGGCGTCGTGTCCCGCGACGGCGGCGCGCACGGCGTCGAGGTCGGTCACGTCGAGGTCGGAGCGGCCGAGGGCGGTACTGGGGCGGGAGCCGAGGGCCGCGCGCAGGTCGGTGCCGAGCATGCCGGAGGCGCCCGTGATGAGGAAGGTCACCTCCTCATCATGCCCGAGCGGTCCGTCGGTCGACGATCGGCGCTCCGGCACGCCGCCGGGTGGGGCAGAGAGGCGTCGCGGGCCCGTGACACGCCGTCGTTACACTGGCGACCGTGCAGATCCGAGAGCTCGACATCCCCGACGTCTACGAAGTGACTCCGCGCCAGTTCCCCGACGATCGCGGGGTCTTCTACGAGTTCTACCGCTTCGACCGCCTGGCCGAGAAGGTCGGGCACCCGCTCTCGCTCCGGCAGGGCAACACCTCCGTCTCACGGCGCGGCACCGTCCGCGGCATCCACTTCGCGCAGATCCCGCCGTCGCAGGCCAAGTACGTCTCGTGCTTCTCCGGCGCGGTCCTCGACTACGTGATCGACGTGCGCGTCGGGTCGCCGACCTTCGGGCGCTGGGAGTCGATCCTGCTCGACGACGTCGACCGCCGCTCCGTCTACATCGCCGAGGGCGTCGCGCACGCCTTCGTGGCGCTGACCGAGGGCGCCGTGGTCTCGTACCTCGTGAACGCCACCTTCGACCCGGTGCGGGAGAAGGGGATCGATCCGCTCGACGAGCAGATCGGCCTGCGCTTCCCGGAGGAGGCCGGCGAGCTGCTCCTCTCGCCGAAGGACACCGACGCGCCGACGCTGGCCGAGGCCGAGGCGCAGGGCCTGCTGCCGACCTGGGACGAGGCGCGGGCCTTCTACACGGAGCTCGACTCCGCGTCCTGACCGCCGATCCGGCCGACGGGCCGCCCGCCTCCGGCCGGGCGGCCCGCCCGACCGGAGTGGATCAGCTCTTCGAGCGCAGGCGCATCAGCGCGACCCGGGCGCCCAGCCCGGCGCGGACCGCCGCACGGATCGGCGCCTGGTACCAGGCCCCGTACTTCTGCGCGAGGTAGAGGTAGGCGCTGCGGTGGTGGACCGCGAGCATCCGCGCCGAGGCCAGGCGGGTGGAGTGCCCGCCGAGGTGGGAGACGACCGCGTCGGCGAGGTAGACGTTGGTCCACCCGCGCTGTCCGAGCGAGTCGCCCAGCTGGACGTCCTCGAAGTACATGAAGTAGCGGTCGTCGAACCCGCCGATCTCCTCGAAGGCCGTGCGGCGCACCATCACGCAGGCGCCGGAGAGCCAGCCCGCCTCCATCCGGCCGTGGCGGAGGGTCTCGACCGCGCGCGAGCGCCGGTAGGTCGCCGACCACGGGTTGCCGGGCCAGACGTGGGCGAAGACGGCGTGCCCTACGCCCGTGCCGAGCGAGGGCAGAGCGCGGGCGGAGGGGTAGATCGTGCCGTCGGAGTCGAGGATCCGGGGCCCGATCGAGCCGATCCGGTCGTCCGCCGTCGCGGCGGCGTAGAGAGCGTCGATCGAGCCGGGGAGGAAGACCGTGTCCGGGTTGGTCACCAGGATCCACTCGACCTCGGGTCCGAGGCGGTCGACCGCGTAGTTGACGGCCCGGCCGTAGCCGAGGTTCTGCCCGGTCTCGTGGAACTCGACCTGCGGCAGGCGCTCGACGACGCTGCGGACGGAGTCGTCCGTGGTCAGGTTGTCGACCACCACGATGCGCACGTCGTGCTCCGTCGCCTCCGGCACGGACTCGAGGCACGCGCGGAGGACCTCACCCGAGAAGTGGGTGACGACGACGACCGCGATGGGCAACGTCGAGCGGGCGATGGGAGCCTCCGGGTGGTGCGGCGTCGACGGGAGGAGTGCCCCGTCGGAAGAACTCGACGAGGCTAGCACGCGGCTCGAGCGGTGCCCGGGAGCCTGCGGCCCTCAGCGGACGATGTCGACGGGCTCGGTGCTGACGGCCACGGCGGCGGGGGAGACCGTCTCGATCGCGGGCAGCGCATCGTGCGCCGGACGGCGGAAGACGACGAACTTGTACATGCAGAAGTTCCACACCAGTCCCACGAGGACGGCGACGGCCTTGGCGATGTTGATCGCGAGGAAGGCGTTCTCGCCGGAGCTGGGGAGGAAGAGCAGCGAGTTGCCGAAGCGGGTGTCGAAGAAGACCTCGAAGCCGTAGATGATCGCCGACTGCAGGACCAGCGAGCTGAACCCGGTGACGAGGAAGAACTTCGCGAACGTGGCGACCGAGACCCTGCCCGGGTGGCGGAAGACGAAGAAGTGGTTCAGCGCGTACGAGATCGTGATGCCGACCAGGACGGAGAAGACGTTGGCGACGAGGGTCGGCAGACCGAGCAGGAGCACGAGCGTGTTGAGGATGAGGAAGTCGATCGCCGTGTTGGTGCAGCCCGCGATGAGGAAGCGGACCTTCTGCGATTCGAGGAGTCTCTTCATCTGCGGTGCTCTTTCCCGTCCCCCTCTGGCGTCGATGCCCGACCGTCGGGCTCCGACGGGCGTCCATCGGGGCAGGCGAACAAGGGGTGAA
This sequence comes from Rathayibacter sp. AY1F4, assembly GCF_002931775.1. Taxonomy (NCBI): domain Bacteria; kingdom Bacillati; phylum Actinomycetota; class Actinomycetes; order Micrococcales; family Microbacteriaceae; genus Rathayibacter; species Rathayibacter sp. AY1F4. The sequence continues at coordinate 47,060 of NZ_PSVE01000019.1, read as the reverse complement.
CCGCCGTGCACTGTCGTCCATCGTAACCGCGGAGCCCTGCCGGGCGGTCGAACGGCCGGTGCCATGTTCCTGAGAGAGTGCGCGGGCGGGCGGCGGGCCGCGGGGCGCGCTCGGAGGCTCGCGAGCACCGCCTCGTTATACTCGCAGGGCTCTCACCGGTCAGCCGGTGCACCGGAAGAACGGATCCTCCCCGCCTCATGCGCTCCCTCGCCGTCGTCGTCCCCACCTACAACGAAGTCGCGAACATCGCGACGGCGCTGCCGCGGGTCGCGCTCGCGGCGTCCCGCAACCCCGACTTCCACGTGACCGTCGCCGTCATCGACGACAGCTCCCCCGACGGCACCGCGGACCGCGCGCGCGAGCTCGCGGCCGAGCTCGGATCCGACACCTTCGAGGTCCTCGTGCTCTCGCGCGAGAAGAAGGAGGGGCTCGGCGCGGCGTACATCTGGGCCTTCCAGCACCTCCTCGCGGCCGAGCGCCGCTACGACTACCTGCTGCAGATGGACGCCGACCTCTCGCACGACCCGGACTACATCGACGCCTTCCTCCGCGAGGTGCGCGCGGGCGCCGACTTCGTGGTCGCCTCCCGCTACATCGCGGGCGGGGGCACTCCCGACTGGACGCTCGACCGCAAGCTGCTGAGCGGTGGCGGCAACCTCTACACGCGCCTCTTCCTCGGCTCGAAGATCACCGACTGGACCGGCGGCTTCAACCTCTTCAGCGCGGACCTCCTGCGCACCCTCCACCTCGAGACGATCCGCGCAGCCGGCTACGGCTTCCAGATCGTGCTCAAGTACCGGGCCCTGCGCCGGGCCCGCGGAGTGAAGGAGATCCCGATCGTCTTCCTCGACCGCACGGTCGGCAACTCCAAGATCCCGAGCGACACCCTCCTGAAGAACCTCCTGCTCGTCCTGGCCATCCGGTTCGGCGGGAAGCACCGGTGACGGCGGGTCCGACGGGATCCCCTCGGACCCGGAGGGCCCTCCTCGAGCTCGCCGCCCTCGCCGTCGTCGTCAGCGGGACCCTGCTCGTGCTCGGATTCATGGTCGGCACGCCGTGGCGGCCGCTGCTCTTCCGCGACGGCGACTCGCTGGCGCTGCCGCTGATCCTGCAGTCCTCCGCCGAGGGCCGCCCCGCGGCGTGGGTGATGACGAGCCAGCTCTTCCTCTTCCCCGAGCTCCCCGTCTTCGGCGTCGCGTGGCTGCTGACCGGTGGCGATCCCGCGGCGGCGCTCGCGGTCAACGCCGTGCTCAACGTCGTCCTCCTCTACGGCGTGCTCCGGATGCTCGCGCGACGGCTCGTCGAGGACCGGCGCCGCCGGCTGCGGCCCGCCGCCGCGCTCGCCGGCATCGCCGTGCTGCTGGTGCTCTGCCTGACGGAGGGCCGCGCGCTCAACAACGAGGGCGCCCTGGCGACCACCTTCCTCCTCACGACCTACTACTACGGCGCGGTGCTCACAGGCCTCGCCGGGCTCGCCGTCACCCTGGGCGCGCTGCGCGAGCGCCGTCCGGCCGCGCGTCCGCTGCTCCTGGTCGGAGCGGCCGTAGCCGCGACGACCCTCTCCGATCCCCTCCTCCTCGTGCAGTTCGTCGGCCCCCTGCTGGTGGTCCTCGTCGTGCTGCTGGTGCTCGGTCTCGCTGCTCCCCGCGCGGTGCTGATCGTCGCGGGAACGGTCCTCGGGGCCGCCGCGCTCGGGGCCGCGCTGCGGATCCCGCTCGGCTTCCTGATCGGGACCGACGCCGGCGGGTACCTCCGGCTGCCGCTCGCCGGGACGGCCCTGGACGACCTGATCGTGCAGTTCCTGGTGCTGAAGGCGCCGCTGATCGGCAAGCTCGAGGTGGCGCTGCTGGGTCTGCTGCTGCTGGCGGCCCTCGCCGTCGTCGTGGCCGGTGTCGCCCGACTGGCGCGGGGAGCCGCCCTCGACGAGGCGGCCCGTGCGCGCTTCGCGGTGTGCGCGTTCCTGCCGGCGCAGACGGCGGTGCTCCTGGTGGTGCAGGTCTTCACCGGCAGCTCGGTCAGCCGCTACCTGATGCCGATCCCGGTGACTGCGACCGTGGTCGTGATCGCCCTGATCGGGGCCGCGGCGGCGTACCGGCGTGCTGCGGGCGCGCGGCTGGCGCCGGTCGTCCGCGTCGTCGCCCCGCTGGCTGCGGCAGGCCTCGTCGTAGCCGCCGTGCCGGCCACAACGGCGGTCGCCTCCGCGGCGGCCGAGGCGCGATCGGACCCGGACGCCGATTGCCTGGAGCGCTGGATCGACGGCCGCGAGCTCGCGGGCGTCGGCTCGTTCTGGTCCACGCGGCCCCTGGACCTCTACGGGCCGGCCTCGCTGCTCGTCCAGCAGGTCAACTTCGACTTCACGGTGCAGCTGTGGATGAACAACCTGAGCGACTACCGCGACCGGCAGTACAGCTTCGTGCTGGCCGACCGCTCTCCCGACTGGGCGGGGCTCGCGCGCGGGACGCTCGGCGCTCCCTCCGATATCGTCGCCTGCGGGGGGTTCGACATCTACGACTACGCGGGCACCGACGGCGAGACCGAGCTGAACCGGATCGTCCAGACCAGCGTGGAGGAGCAGCGCCGTGAGCGCGGCTACTGACGTGCGCGGCCCGCGGACGGCGAGTCGGCGGCGCCGGACGCTCGTCGAGCTCGGATGGGCCCTCGTCGCCGCCCTCGTCTCGGTCGTCGCCGCCGTGCTCGCGCTCGGGATCGGGCCGCAGGACCTGACGGCCCGCTGGACCGTGGGCGGCGACGACCAGATCCTGCACTACACGCTCTTCACCAGCGCCACGCAGGCGTTCCCGTTCGACGGCAACGCGGCGCTCGGCTTCCCCGACGGGTTCAACGCCTTCTTCAGCGCGCAGTTCGACGTCGCCTCCGCCCTCGCCGTGTCGGTCCTGGCCCTCGTGGTGCGCGACGGGACGACGCTCCTGAACGTCTTCTACCTGGGCACGTTCGCGACGGTCGCCGTCACCGGCTACGTGTTCTTCCGCGCCCTCCGCACGCGGCCCTGGGTCGCGGCGTTCTCCGCGGTCCTGCTGTCGCTGCTGCCGTACCACTTCCTCCGGATCGGATTCGGCCACGCGTTCCTCGCCAACTACTGGGCGATCCCGCTCCTGGGCGTGATGGTGCTGATGGTCGCCGGACCGCGCACCGATCCTCTCCGAGCCTGGGCCGAGCGGGGCGCGACGCGGAGGAGCCGCGTACTGCGCTCCGTCGTCCCGGGAGTCGTGCTCGGGCTCCTGGTGGCGAGCACGGGCGGCTACTACTACGTCTTCGCGGTCCTGGTCCTCGGAGCGACCTGGGCGGTGAGCACGGCCGCCGGGCTCCTCTCCCGCGAGCGGCTGCGCGTGCTCGCTGTCTCGTCGGTGCCGTTCCTCGCGCTCGGCGTGTTCGTCGGGCTCTCGCTGCTGCTGCTCTCGCTCGACTTCGGGGAGCGCTACAGCCCGTACTTCACGTCGCGGACCGTGGGGGAGTCGGAGGCCTACGCCGGCAAGCTCGTGCTGCTGGGCCTGCCCTGGTCGGGGACCGGGCTGCCGCAGGGGTACGGCCTGCTGAACACCTACGCGGGCCAGTCCGGCGTGGCGCCGACGACGGAGCCGCCCGGGTTCTCGATCCTCGCCAGCGTCGCGCTCCTGATCACGCTCGTGGCGCTTCCGATCACCGCGCTCGGCGGCGGACGGGCGCTCCGTACGACCGCGATCGGCCGGTTCTTCTCGGACGCCCGCGTGCGCGTCCTCGCCGTGGCGACGCTGGCCGCGCTCCTCTTCTATACGGTGACGGGCCTGGGCGTCGTGGTCTCGCTGGTGGCGGGGCCGACGATCCGCGCGTGGGCGCGGATGTCGATCGTCATCGCGGTCCTCGTCCTCGGCGTGCTCGCGCTTCTGCTCGATCGGATCACGGCCCGTGGCGGTGTCCGGATCCTCGTGGCGGCGCTCCTCGCCGCCGTCGCCGTGGTCGATCAGCTGGCCGGAGTATCGGCCGCGGTGCCGATCGCTCCCACCGACGACTCCGAGATGCGCTCGTTCGTGTCGGAGGCCGACGCGCAGCTGGACGACGGCTGCGGAGTGGTGGAGCTCCCCCTGAAGAGCTTCCCCGACAGCGGGCGGATCGGAGCGCTCTCCGACTACGACGAGGCGCTGCCCTACCTCGCGACCGAGGAGGGACGCCTCCGCTGGAGCTACGGGGCGGTGGAGGGCACCTACGGCTGGGACGTCTGGGGCGACGTCGACGACCCGGCGGAGTTCGCCGACGCCGTGGCGGGCAGCGGCGCCTGCGCCGTCTACGTGGACACCGCCGGCTACACCGACGACCCCGACGGCTGGCGGGCCTACGTCGAGGCGGCGACGGGGGACGTCGAGCCCGAGGTCGCCTCCGCCTCCGGGCGCTGGCTGCTGTTCACGACCCGGCGCTGATCAGCGGTCGTCGAAGGCCAGCTCGAGCAGGCGCCGGGCGGTGCGGTCCCACCCCGGGATGGGCTCCGGTGCGAGTCGCCGGGGACGGCGCAGCGCCTCTCCGATCGCGGCCGACCACCCGGTGCGGTCCGCCGGGTCGATGAAGACGGCGGCGGACTCCCGCCCGGCGAGCGCGTCGCGGAGGCCGGGGATGTCGGCCGCGAGCACCGGAGTGCCACAGGCGACGGCCTCGAGGGCGGGGAGGCCGAAGCCCTCGTGCCAGGAGGGCATGGCGACGGCGTCGGCGCCCGTGAGCAGGGCCGGCAGATCCTCGTCGGCGACGTAGGAGGAGGCGAAGCGCACGTCGGCTCCTGCGGCGACCGCGCGGGCGACGGCGGAGTGGACGTCCTCGTTGTCCCAGCCGTCCCCGCCGACCAGGAGCAGGGTGTGGTTCTCCGGCCGCTCGGCCTGCCGGTACGCGTCCACCAGGGTGACGAGGTTCTTGCGGCGCTCGATCGATCCGACGAAGAGCAGGTAGGACCCGAGCCCGTGCTCCGCGCGGACCCGCGCCACCTCCTCCTCGCCGCGGGCATGGAAGAGGTCGGCGTCGATCGTGGTCGGCAGCACGCGGACGCGCGCCGGATCGACGCCCAGAGCGCTCTCGACCTCGGCCGCGGAGGACGGGGTGCCGGTCAGGACCAGGTCGCTGCGCCGGATCCACCGGGGCACGGACCGCGACAGCAGCTCTCGGCGCTCGCGCGGAACGAGCTCGGGCATCACAGCGAAGCAGACGTCGTGCACGAAGGTGAGCGAGCGGGAGCGGGCGAGCGGCCAGCTCCGGAAGTTCGGGAAGAAGTAGGCGCCGCGGCCGAGCAGGAGGTCGATCCCCGGCGCGGGCACTCGGGTCAGTGCGCTCCACACCGGCCGGGGCAGCGGCACCGGTCGGACGCGCAGCGTACGGAAGCCGAAGCGCCCGAGCGAGCCCGCCTCGCTCGCCGGAACGACGAGGAGCACCTCGACCTCTGCGGCGGTCGCGTCGGTGTCCAGCGCGTGCAGCAGGCCGAGCAGGACGCGGCCGACCCCGGTCAGGCGCGGCGCCGCGAGGGCGGTCGCGTCGACCAGGAGGCGGCGGCGCCGCGCGGTCACGGCCTGCTGAGGCGGACGGTGGAGTCGATGTCGACGACGCCGTCGTGCACGGAGGCCCGCTCGACCGTGAAGGTCGCGGCGACCGGCATCCGCATGGTCTCGCCCTGCGAGAAGGTGGCCGAGGAGGCGTGCACGGCGTAGTTGCCGGCGCCGAGGTGCAGGTCGGGGAGGGTGAACGTGACCGTCATCTCTCCGTCGACCGCGCTCAGCGGCGTGCCGATGCGCTCGGTGTTCGTCCCGAAGACGCGCTGGCCGAGGGGGGTGTCGATGCCCATGCCGATGTTCCAGTCGTCGACCGGGCGGCTGGTGCGCACCGTGACGTCGAACTCGAGGGTCTCGCCGCTGCGGACGACCGTGCCGCCGTGCTCGATCGATCCGCCGCGCAGTCGGCAGCCCAGGATCTCGATGAGCTGGGGGGCGGGCTCGTCCGCGGCCTCGGCGGCCTCGGCCTCGCGCTCCTGGCGGGCGGCCCGACGGTCCTCGAAGCTCTCGCGGAGGACCTGGAGTCCCTCGGAGGTCTCGCCGTCGAAGACGACGGTGCCCTTCTCGAGGACGATGGTGCGGTCGCAGAGCTCGCCGACCTGCTCGAGCGAGTGGGTGACCAGCACGATGGTCTTCCCCGCGCGCTGGAAGGCGCGGATGCGGTCCATGCACTTGCGCTGGAACGGCTCGTCGCCGACGGCGAGCACCTCGTCGACCAGCAGCAGGTCGGGATCGGTGTGGATCGCGATAGCGAAGGCGAGCCGCACGTACATGCCCGACGAGTAGAACTTGACCTGGGTGTCGATGAACTCGGCGATCTCGGAGAAGTCGACGATCGAGTCGAACTTGCTGTCCAGCTCGCTGCGCGAGAGTCCGAGGATCGCGCCGTTGAGGTAGACGTTCTCGCGCCCGGTGAGGTCGGGGTGGAAGCCCGCTCCGAGCTCGAGGAGCGCGGCGAGGCGTCCGCGGCGCTCCACGGTGCCGGTCGTCGGCTGCACGATGCCGCCGATGAGCTTGAGGAGCGTGCTCTTGCCCGATCCGTTCGCGCCGATGAGGCCGACGGTCGAGCCCAGGGGGATCTCGAGGTCGACGTCGCGGAGTGCCCAGAACTCGTCGCGGTGCTTGCGCCCGCGGCCGAAGTTGACGATCCGCTCCTTGAACGACTTGTCCTTGCGGATGACGAAGCGCTTGGAGGCGTTGCGCACCCGGACGACGGTCGGGGTGCCGGAGGAGGCGGGCACGGACTCCTGCTTGCTGGTGAGGGTCACGATCAGATCTCCTGGGCGAAGTTGCCCTCGAGGCGGCGGAAGATCCGGTGGCCGATCCACACGAACACCAGCCCGACGACGAGGACGATGAGAAGGCGCAGCTCCATGTCCGGCGGCCACACCTGGGGGGCGATCTCGTTGCCGTCGATGATGCTGACGCGCGAGCCGTCTCCCCAGATCGCGCGCTGGAAGGCGAGGATCGCGTTCGAGATCGGGTTGATCAGGTAGAGCTGCTCGGCCCAGCCGTGGCCCGCTCCGGTGGAGGCGGCGACGACGAAGTTCCACGCGTAGACGATGGGGGAGAGCCAGAAGAAGATCTGCAGCCCGACCTCGACGAGGAACTGGACGTCGCGGAGGTAGACGTTGAGGGCCGAGAGGGCCAGGGCCAGCGCGAGGCCGTACACGAGCACGATCGCCAGCGCGGGCACGATGTAGAGGAGCTGGACGCCGAAGATCAGCGAGCCCGTGAGGACGGCTCCCGCGATCAGGACGACGAACTGCACACCGAAGTTGAAGAGGGCCGAGCCGATGGCCGCCACCGGGAAGATCTCCCGCGGCAGGTACACCTTCTTGATCAGTCCGCCGTTGCCGAGGATCGACGTGGTGCCCGCGGTCACGATCTCGCTGAACAGGCCCCAGAGGGTGAGCCCCGAGAAGACGAAGATCGCGAAGTTCGGGACGCCGCGCGAGGCCCCGAGGATCTGGCCGATCGCCACGTAGTAGATGAGGAGCATGATCAGCGGCCGGACGAGGCTCCAGACGAAGCCCAGGCTGCTGTCCTTGTAGCGCGACTTCAGCTCGCGCCCCACGAGCAGGCGGAGCAGCTCGCGGTGCCGCAGGATCTCGGCGAGGGAGGCGACGAAGCCGCCCGAGCCGCCGCCGACGGCCGACGTGGTGCCGGCGATCTGGAACGGCTCGTCGGCGATCGCGCGCGCGCGATCCACAGCTTTGCTGGGCATGGAACTCCAAGCTCTCGGCCTCCGCCGGGCGACGGACCGCATCATTATACGTGCGGCCCACCCTGGAGCCCCCTGGCTGGCGTGCCGGTGCGCGGCGCATGGCGGGTAGTCTTGCTCCCGCTCGCCGACTGAACGACACGAACGAGGTGTTCGCCATGCCCACGCAGCCTTCCGACGTCCCCCTGGACCCGGCGCCGCAGAGCGCTGGGGACCCCGCCCCCGTCCTCGGCGGCACGGGCGAGGACGCTCCTCCCGCTCCCGACCCGAGCCTCGAGTCGGCCGTCGGCGACGCCGCTCCCGCCGCCGTCCCGGCGGAGCCCGCGCGCACGTCCGGGGCTCCCATCGAGCCCCGTCTCGCCGAGCCCGAGTCTCCGGACGAGGAGCTGGCCCGCCTGCGCGCGCAGGTCGACTCCCTCCTCAACGACCCCTTCGACGAGTGGGTCGAGCGGATCCAGGTGGGCGGAGTGACCGCCTCCGGCTTCGAGCGCACCCTCTCCTGGCGGGTGACGAAGCCGCTCCGCCTGGTGCGCACCTTCCAGATCCGCGTCGAGCAGCTCGGGCTGTCGGGCGCCGTCGGCCACAGCGCGCGCTTCGTGAAGCGCCGCCTGTCCGGTCGGGCGCGATGAGCGACCGGTCGCAGGTCTCGGCCGCCGGCGCGGCCGCCGCGCGCGCCCACCGCACGGAGGCGATGCTGCAGCGCCTGGAGCAGATCGGCGCGCTCCTCTTCGACGAGGAGCGCCGCGCCTCGCTGCGCACCCGCGGGCCCGGCCCGTACCTCGACGAGGTGGCCCGCGAGATCCGCTCGCGCCAGGACGACGAGCTGACCTGGGTCGCGCTGGTGTCGTTCACGGCCGCGTACCCGACGAGCGAGCTGTTCGACTGGTTCCGCCGCGCCCTCGAGCTCGCACCCGAGGAGGCGGCGCTGCGCATCTTCCTCGAGGCGGGCTCCCGCACCGCGACCGGGTTCGCCGATCTGGACGCCCGCGTCGAGGTCGTCACCGGGGCCGTCCTGATCGACGTCGACTTCCCCGCCCGCCACGGGCACAACACCGGCGTCCAGCGGGTCGTGCGCCAGACCGTGTCCCGCTGGGACGCCGAGCACGAGATCGTCCCGGTCGCCTGGGTCCATGGATCGATGTCCTTCCGGCGCCTGAGCGCGATCGAGCACGAGCGCGTCGTCGACTGGTCCTCCGCCGGGCGGCGCGACTGGGAGCACGGCGATCCGGAGCGCATCGAGTTCGTCGTGCCCTACCGCAGCGTCGTCGTCATCCCCTCGGTGCCCGACTACAACCAGTGCGGGCCGCTCGCGGCCCTCGCCGAGTACTCCGGCAACGAGGTCGTCGTCCTCGGCCACGACGCTATCCCCGTCGTCAGCGCCGACACGGTGCCGCCGGAGGAGACGGTGCGCTTCGTCAACTTCCTCTCCGTGGTCAAGCACGCCGAGCGCGTCGCCACGGTGAGCGCCGCGGCCGCGCTGGAGTTCGAGGGCTTCGTGCGAGCGCTCCCCGCTCAGGGCCTCACCGGCCCGACCGTCGTCCCGGTCCCGCTGCCCGTGGAGCTCCCGGACGGCCTGCGCTCCGAGGGGCGGAGCGCGTCCGGCCTGCCGCTCGTGCTCTGCGTGGGCAGCCAGGAGCCCCGCAAGAACCATCTCGCGGTGCTGCACGCCGCCGAGGTCCTCTGGCGCGAGGGCCTGCGCTTCCGCGTCCGCTTCATCGGCGGGGCCAACCCGTGGGCGCACCAGGTCTTCGATCCCCGCGTCCGCGAGCTGGTCGCCGCCGGACGCCCGGTCGAGGTGCTCCGCGGAGCCGACGACGACGTCCTGATCGCGAGCTACCGGGAGGCGCTGTTCCTGGCGTTCCCGTCGCTGCACGAGGGGTACGGCCTGCCGGTCGCCGAGGCGCTGTCGATCGGGCTCCCCGTGCTGACCTCGCGCTACGGCAGCACGGCGCAGATCGCCGAGCACGGCGGATGCGTCCTGATCGACCCGGAGTCCGACGAGGAGATCACCGACGGCATGCGCCGCCTGCTGACGTCGCCGGAGCTCGTCGACGAGCTCCGCCTCGAGGCGGCCGAGCGGCCCGAGCGCACCTGGGACGACTACGCCCGGGAGCTGTGGGCCGCCCTGATCGGCCCCTCGGCCCTCATCGAGCACGAGGAGGCGCCCCGTGCGCTCTAAGCAGTACCTGGTCGACCGTCTCGCCACCCTGGTGCGCACCCTGGCCCCCACCGTGGAGCCGCTGGGCAGCGTCGACGCCCTCACCGGACAGCTGAGCGTTCTGCTGCCCGCCCCGACCGACCGCGAGGTCTGGCTGGTGCTCGCCGTCCTCCGCGGCACGCTCCCGCGCCGGGAGGACGTCGTCGACGGCCGCCGCCGGGCCCGGCTGGACGGCACCGCCGGTCTGCTCACCCACGCCGCGTCCACCATCGCCTCGAACCGGGTCTTCGCCCGCTTCCACCACCCCGAGGTCGAGGTGGTCGTCGGCGCGGTCGTCGTCGACGTGCACCACACCGCGCGCACGGGACTGGCCACGGGCATCCAGCGCGTGGTGCGCCAGAGCCTCGTCCGCTGGACGCGCGACCACGAGATCCTGCTCGCCGGCTGGGACTCGACCCACGAGTCGCTCGTCATGCTCACCCCGGAGCAGAGCCGGAACGCCGTCTCGGGCGACGTGCCCGACGCCGCCGAGGACCGCTCCCGCGTGATCGTCCCGTGGCAGGGCACCTACCTCCTGCCCGAGCTCGCCGTGGAGGACGAGCGGACGTCGCGCGTCTCCGCCCTGGCCGAGTTCAGCGGCAATCGCACGGGCACCATCGGCTTCGACTGCGTGCCGGTCACCACCGCCGAGACGGCGAGCACCGGCATCAGCGCCGCCTTCTCGCGCACGCTCGTCGCCGTGTCGCACATGGACCGCATCGCGACCATCTCCGAGGCGGCCGCGACCGAGTACTCCGGCTGGCGCCACATGCTCGGCAGCGTCGGGATGCAGGGGCCGGACATCCGTCCGATCCTGCTGCCCTCGCAGCCGGAGAGCGTCTCGGACGAGGAGCTGGCCACCGCCGCGCGCTCGCTGGTGACCGGTGACCTCCCGCTCGTCGTCTGCGTCGGCAGCCACGAGCCGCGGAAGAACCACCTGGCGGTGCTCCAGGCCGCCGAGCTGCTCTGGCGCCGGGGCGTGCGCTTCAGCCTGGTCTTCATCGGCGGCAACGCCTGGAGCAGCGCCGAGTTCGAGTACCGACTCGAGGTCCTCGAGGGCCAGGGCCGTCCGGTCCGCTCGCTCTCCAAGATCACCGACGCGCTGCTCTGGAGCGCCTACCGCCTGGCCCGGTGCACGGTGTTCCCCTCGATCAACGAGGGCTACGGTCTCCCGATCGTGGAGTCGATCTCGGTCGGCACCCCGGTCGTGACCTCCGGCTTCGGCAGCATGCACGAGGTCTCCGCCTCGGGCGGCGCGCTGTTCGTCGATCCGCACGACGACCACGACATCGCCGCGGCCCTCGAGCGGCTGCTGACCGACGACGAGCTGCACGCGCGGCTCTCGGCGGAGGCGCTCGCGATCGACGGCGGCACCTGGGACGAGTACGCCGCCCGCGTCTGGTCGTACCTCGTCGAGGGCGAGGGCGTCGACGAGCGGGGCCGGGCCGAGCAGTCGGACGCGACCGCCTAGGCGTCCTCGACCCACCGCGTGCAGAAGGCCCCCGCTCCAGGAGCGGGGGCCTTCTGCACGCGGTGGGCGCGGCTCAGCCGGAGCGGCGCGCCAGCTCGATGTCGTTCTCGACCATGCGGGCGACGATCTCCTCGAAGCCGACGGTCGGCGCCCAGCCGAGCACCTCGCGGGCCCGGGAGGCGTCCCCGCGCATCTCGGGGGCGTCCACGGGGCGCGCGAACCGCGGGTCGATCGTGACCCGCTGCTCCCAGTCGTCGATGCCGGCCGCGGTGAAGGCGGCACGGACGAAGTCGCGGACCGAGTGCGCGACTCCGGTCGCCACGACGTAGTCGCCCGCCTCCTCGGCGCGCGAGGCGCGCACGAGGGCGTCCACGTAGTCGGGGGCCCAGCCCCAGTCGCGGCGCGCGTCGAGATTGCCGAGCGAGAGCTCCGACTCGGCGCCCGTCGCGATCGCCGCGACTCCGGCGGTGATCTTGCGGGTGACGAAGCCGAGCGGCCGACGCGGCGACTCGTGGTTGTAGAGGATGCCGGACGAGGCGTGGAGCCCTCGGCCGCGGTAGACCGTGACGAGGTGGTGCGCGAACGCCTTCGCGGCTCCGTAGGGCGAGACGGGGCGGATCGGGGTCCGCTCGGTCTGCGGGTTCTCGGTCGCGGCCCCGAAGATCTCGGAGGACGAGGCCTGGACGAAGCGGACCTCCCGGCCCGCCGACTCCTGGAGCGCCAGCGAGGCCTCCAGGAGCGCGGCGACCGCGGTGCCGGTCACCTCGGCCGTGAGCACGGGCTCCTTCCAGGAGAGCGCGACGGAGGAGAGGCCGGCGAGGTGGAAGACCGTGTCCGGCTGCGCCTCCGCGACGATGCGGCCGAGGCCGGAGGCGTCGCGGAGGTCGCCCTCGAAGGCGCGGACGGCGGCGGGAAGAGCGGCGTCGTCGGTCCCGCGCACGAGCGCGGAGACCTCCCAGCCGTCGGCGAGCAGGCGCTCGACGAGGTAGCCCCCGTCCTGACCGCTCGCTCCGGTGACGAGAGCGGCAGGCATGACTACTTGATCAGCGCGGACTGCTCGGCGAGGTCGTTCTCGACCATCATCGCCACGAGCTCGGGGAACGAGACCTTCGGCTCCCAGCCGAGGACATCCCGCGCCTTCGCCGGGTCGCCGATCAGCAGGTCCACCTCGGCGGGACGCATGAACGCGGGGTTCTGGGTCACGTACGGGGTCCAGTCCTCGATGCCGACGTGGTTGAAGGCGATGTCGAGGTACTCGCGGATCTCGTGGGTCTCGCCGGTCGCGACCACGTAGTCGTCGCCCTCGGGCTGCTGCAGCATGCGCCACATCGCGTCGACGTAGTCGCCGGCGAAGCCCCAGTCGCGCTTCGCGTCGAGGTTGCCGAGCTCCAGCGTCTCCTGGAGGCCGAGCTTGATGCGGGCGACCGCGAGGCTGATCTTGCGGGTGACGAACTCCGGGCCGCGGCGGGGCGACTCGTGGTTGAAGAGGATGCCGGAGGAGGCGTGCATGCCGTACGACTCGCGGTAGTTGATGGTCATGTAGTGGCCGAAGACCTTGGCCACGCCGTAGGGCGAGCGCGGCCAGAGCAGCGTCTCCTCGCTCTGGGGGACCTGCTGGACCTTACCGAACATCTCGGAGGAGGAGGCCTGGTAGAACTTCACGCGCGACATGTCGGAGCCGGCGTAGAGGCGGGTCGCCTCGAGGATGTTGAGCACGCCCTTGCCGGTCACGTCGGTGGTGAGCGACGCGTTCTCCCACGAGTAGGCGACGAACGAGATCGCGCCGAGGTTGTAGACCTCGTCGGGCTGGGCGGCGGCGAGCACGCGCACGAGGCTCGACACGTCGGTCAGGTCGCCGGTGAGCAGGGTCACCTCGGGCACGGTGCGGCGGACCAGCTCGTACTTGGGGTTGTTCTGCCCGCGGACGAGCCCGAAGACCTCGTAGCCCTTCGAGAGGAGGAGCTCGGCGAGGTAGAGGCCGTCCTGGCCGGTGATTCCGGTGATCAAAGCGCGGGGCACGTGGTGGTCCAATTCGTCGGGGTCGATGACAGCGGGACACATACTACCCACGGGCACGGCCGGGCGCCGGGAGCGGTGCGGCCCGCCGGTATCCTGGCCGGGCTTCGGACCGATTGGACGCCATGCCGGAACTCCGCCCCGTCACGCTCGCCGTGCTCACCGTCGACCCGGGCGGGATGGGCGGCGGCGAGACCTACGCTCGCGCGCTCACGCGCCTCCTGGCGCCGCGGCCGGGGGAGGAGGGGCCCGCCGTGCAGGTGCTCGTCCCCGAGAACGCGCGCGGCTTCAGCGAGGGCGTGCCCGAGGTCGTGGCTGAGGGGGTCGTCAGCGGGGCGGGCCACCGCCGCCGGGCCGTGGGGATGCTCCAGGCGCTCCTGCGCACGCCGAGCCTGCGCCGGCGCCTGGGCCGGGACGCGGTGCTCTACTTCCCGTTCACGGTCCCGCTCCCGTGGCCGTCGCGGCGGCAGGGGCACGTGCAGATGCTGTTCGACCTGCAGCACCGCGACCTCCCGCACCTCTTCCCCTGCGTCGAGCGCGTCTTCCGCCGGCTCGCCTACGAGGCGACCGCTCGCCGCGCCGACGCGGTCATCACCATCAGCGCCTTCACCAAGGGGCGGATCGTCGAGCTGCTGGGCATCCCGGAGGAGCGGATCCACGTGTCGCATCTCGGCGTGGACACCCGGCGCTTCGTCGCGAATCTGGGCACACGCGAGGACTTCGTCTTCTACCCGGCGCGCGCCTGGCCGCACAAGAACCACGCCCGCCTGTTCGAGGCGGTGCGCCTCCTGCGGGAGGAGGGGCACTCCCTCCGGCTCGTGCTGACCGGAGGGGATCTGGACCGCCTCGGCCCGCTGCCGGACTTCGTCGAGTGGCGCGGCCACGTCACTCCGGAGGAGCTCGCCGACCTCTACCGCCGAGCCGCGGTGCTGGCGTTCCCGAGCCTCTACGAGGGCTTCGGCCTCCCGCCCATCGAGGCGATGGCGTCGGGATGCCCGGTCGCCGCCTCCGACGCGGGCTCGCTCCCGGAGATCTGCGGGGACGCCGCGGTCTACGTCGATCCGTTCGAGCCGCGCTCGATCGCGGACGGGATCCTCGAGGCGATCGAGCGGACCGGCGAGCTCGGCCCGCTCGGCGTCGAGCGTGCCCGGTCCTTCAGCTGGGAGCGCTGCCGGGAGGAGCACCTCGCCGTGCTCCGCCAGGTGGCGCGGCGGCGCGGGCGCTGAGGAGTCCGGTCAGTCCCGCGGGTGCAGGAGCCGGCGCCAGCTCAGTCCCTGGGCCGCGCGCATCGCGCAGAGCACCACGAGCAGCCAGCCGGCGTCGAGCAGGATCGAGCTCTCGGCCAGCGCGGTGACCATCAGCACGGTCAGCACCAGCACCGGCCAGACGTGCACGACCGCCTTGCGCTCGGAGGCGATCAGCCAGGAGCGCCAGAGCGCGAGGCCGATCAGCACGACGAAGAGGACCACCCCGACCGCGCCGACCTGCAGGGCCACGTCGAAGAGCGCGTTGAGGCTCGACGAGTGCGGGCGGCCCGAAAGGTAGTCGATGGCGGTGAAGGGGTAGAGGTCGGGCCGCCAGTAGCCCACCCAGCCCCAGCCGACGATCGGAGCGAGGTCCGTGAAGCGCCAGACCTGCTGCCAGAGCCGCAGCCGGAACTCGAACTCGCTGCCCGCGTTCAGCAGCTCGATCACCCGGTAGCGCAGGAGCCACACGGTGAGGGAGGCCGCGGCGGCGACGCCGAGCACCGCGAACTGCCGCCGACGGCGGTGGGTGCCGTCGCCGTGGCGCACCCAGCGCAGAGCGAGGGCGACGACGACGGCCACGGCGAGCACGCCCGCGCTCACGGCGGAGCGCGTGAAGAGGAGGGTGACCGCGGCGAGGGCGATCGAGGCGACGGCCGGCCCGCGGGCGACGGAGCGGGTCATCAGCTCCACCGAGAACGTCACGATCGCCAGCAGGCAGACCAGCCCGAGCTGGTTGCGCGTGCCGACGAGTCCCTGGATCGGCCCGCCGACCGCGAGCAGGCCCTCCACGCCGAGGAAGCGCAGCGGCTGGTCGATCAGCACCCCCGAGAGCACCTCCACGGCCAGCGAGGCGATCAGCACGACCCGCAGCACGTCGCCGACCGAGCGGATGATCTGGATGATGTCGCGCGTCAGGCCGATCGCGATCGCCAGGAACGCCAGGGCGAACTGGTAGACGACGCTCGAGACCGTGGCCCAGGTGTAGTCGCTCCACAGCACGCTGAGCGCGATCCAGCCGAGGAACACCAGGATGCTCGTGGGCAGCAGGCCCTCCCAGTCGAGCCGCCCGCGCCGCAGGACGAGCATGACCGCCGCGAGGGCGGTGAGCGTGGCGACGGCGGCGATGTAGCCGGGCCAGCCGAGGAGCCCGCGGACCGCCGGGGCGCAGAGGACGGTGACGAGAGTGGTCTGCGCGAGGGCCGCCGCGAACTGCGGGGACGCCGTCGCGTCGGCGACGGAGGCGGGGAGCGAGGGGCGGCGGGGCCTCATCGCCTCGGGGAGGCGTCGGCGAGGGGGAGCGGGGTCGCGGCGAGGACCTCGGGCGTCTCGGTCGCCGGCCGCTTGGTCTGCACCGCGAAGAGGACGAGGAGCAGCCAGCCTCCCTCGATCAGGATCCGGCTCTCGAACAGCGACTGCGCCAGGAGGGCGACCACGATCAGCAGCGGAGCGAGGCTGACGGCCGTGTAGGGGAGGGTCGAGGTCGCGTCGCGCCGCGGGCGGTCGACCGCGCGGAACCAGGAGCGCCACAGCGTCGAGACGGCGAGCGCCGCGAAGAGGACGAGGCCGACCGCTCCCAGCTGGAGGGCGACGTCGAGCCAGGCGTCGTGGGCCTGCAGGTAGAGCACGCCCTTGCGCTCGGCGAGGGTGTCGAACGGGGCGGCCCAGGGAGCCCAGTAGCTGACCCAGCCCCAGCCGAGGACCGGGCGCTGCAGTGTGAGCGCGATCACCGAGTCCCAGATGTCGAGGCGGCCCGTGGCGTCCTCGCTCTTGCCGAGCAGGCCGAGGAGGGCGCCCCAGCCCGCGGCGCCTCCGGCGACGGTCGCCACCGCCAGCCCCGCGGCGGTCAGGTAGACGGGACGGCGGCGGGACTCGCCCCTCCGGCGAGCCCAGAGCGCGAACGCGGCCGCGAGGACGACGGCGACGAGGCAGAGCAGGACGGTCGCCGAGCGGGTGAGCAGAAGGGTCGCGACGAACAGGGCGACCCAGACCGCTCCCCAGCGGCGCCGGATCGAGTGGGCCGCCAGCTCGATCGCGATCACGGTCAGGCCGAGCAGGGCGAGGAAGCCGAGGAGGTTGCGGTTGCCGACGATCCCCTGGACGGGCTCGCCGGTGAAGAGGGCGGCCTGCGACCAGTAGAAGGCGTCGGGCGTCGGTCCGTCGGCGGGAGGCTCGACGCCGAACGGCAGGACGGGCTGCCGCACGACGACCGCGATCACGAGCTCGAACAGGAGCGACAGGCCGACCGAGAGGCGCAGGGCCCGTCCGAGAGCCGTGAGCAGTTCCCGGCTGCTCAGCGTGACGGCGAGGACGACGCCGCCGAGCGTCGTCGCGAGCTGCGCCGTGACTCCGATCGCGCTCGCTCCCGGATAGGCGGACCACAGCAGCGAGAGCACCGCGAGCCCGAGGAAGAGGACCAGCGACTTCGGCGTGCGGGCCCAGCGCAGGCGGGGACGGGCGCGGACGAGCACGGCGATCGAGGCGCCCAGGAGCACCGCGACGACGACGCCCCAGCCCCACCATCCGGCGAGGTTCCGCAGCGACTGGCCGGCCAGCAGCACGGCCAGCACCGCCACCGCGAGCGCTCGGGGAGCGGCGGGGGCGGCGCGTCGGATCATGGCGACCAGTCTAGGGAGCGGGGGCGGCGCGGCGGCGTGCCGGGCGCGCCGCCGCTCGCTCCCCGGCCGGGCCGCCCCCTCGGGGGAGACGGCTTGGACGGGAGGCTCAGACGAACGCGGCGGTGCCGGTGATCGAGCGGCCGACGATCAGCGTGTTCATCTCGCGGGTGCCCTCGTAGGAGTAGAGGGCCTCCGCGTCGGCGAAGAAGCGGGCGACGCCGTAGTCGAGGACGATGCCGTTGCCGCCCATCACCTCGCGGCACCAGGCGACGGTCTCGCGCATCCGGGCCGTCGCGTAGGCCTTCGCGAGGGCGGAGTGCTCGTCGCGCTGCTCGCCGGCGTCGAGCATCTCGGACACGCGGGTCGCCAGGGCGATGCTGGCCGTGATGTTGCCGATGCTCTTGACCAGGAGGTCCTGCACCAGCTGGTGCCCGACGAGCGGCTTGCCGAACTGCACGCGCTCCTTCGCGTAGCGCAGCGCCGCGTCGTAGGCGCCTATCGCGACGCCGATGGCCTGCCAGGCGACCTCGGCGCGGGTGAGCCGGAGCACCTTCGCGGTGTCGCGGAACGAGTTCGCGCCCTGCAGGCGCAGCGACTCCGGGACGCGGACGCCCTCGAGCATGATGTCGGCGTTCTGCACCGTCCGCAGGCTCTGCTTGCGCGCGATGGCGGTGGCGCGGTAGCCCGGTGTCGAGGTGGGGACGAGGAAGCCCTTCACCTGGCCGTCCTCCGCGTCCTTCGCCCAGATCACGGTCACGTCGCTGAAGGTCGCGTTGCCGATCCAGCGCTTCTCGCCGTCGAGGATCCAGTCGTCGCCGTCCCGGCGGGCGGTGGTGCGCAGGCCCTGGGCGGAGTCGGAGCCGGAGTGCGGCTCGGTGAGGCCGAAGGCGCCGACGACCTCGCCCGAGGCGAGCTTCGGCAGCCACTCGGCGCGCTGCTCCTCGGAGCCGGCGACGCCGACCGTGCCCATCACCAGGCCGTTCTGCACGCCGACGTAGGTCGCGATGCCCGCGTCCACCCGGCCCAGCTCGAGCGCCACCCAGCCGCGGAACACGGCGGAGTTCTCGATCGCGCGGGTCTCGGGCCAGGAGAGGCCGATGACGCCGGTGGCGTGGATCCCGGGGATCAGCTGCCGCGGGAACTCCGCGCGCTCCCAGTACTCGTCGGCGATCGGCCGCACCTGCTCCTCGAGGAACGCGCGGACGCCGACCAGCAGCTCCTTCTCGGCGGGCGTGAGCGCCGCCTCGAACCCGTAGAAGTCGGCCCCCAGGGTCTCGAAGGTCGTGCTGTCCATGCTCTGTGCTCCCTCGCTCGTCGGATGCGGCACGGCGACCGCTCCGACGGCGACAGTGCTGCGACTCCCAGCGTACGAAGCGCGCCTGCGAGTGCCGCGTCCGCTGGCGGAGAGCACCAACAGGCGGGCCCTCCTCCCGGGCCCGCGTTGTGGATCCTGCTAGCGTCGCAGCGGAGCGGCCCCGGCGCGTCCGGCTGAGCGGCTCGGACCCACCCCTCGGACGGAAGGCCAGCGCTCCCGTGTTCATCCCGATCGGCAACACCCCCCGCGACTACGCCTGGGGCTCGCTCACCGGCATCTCGGAGGCCCTCGGCACCGCGCCCTCCGGCGCCCCCGAGGCCGAGCTCTGGCTCGGCGCGCACCCGGGCTCGCCCGCGCGCATCCTCGACCCCGCCTCGGTCGGCGCCGGCACGCTCGCCGAGTGGGTCGCCGATCACCCCGAGGCGGCGCTCGCCGGAGTGGAGGGGTCGGTCGATCCGGTCTCGGGCGCTCCCCGTCTGCCGTTCCTGCTCAAGATCCTCGCGGCGGGCGGGCCGCTGTCGCTCCAGGCCCACCCCTCGTCCGAGCGGGCCCGGCGTCGGTTCGTCGAGGAGGAGGAGGCCGGCATCCCGCGGAACGCCGCCGATCGCAACTACAAGGACCCGTTCCACAAGCCCGAGCTGATCTACGCGCTCAGCGAGACCTTCGACGCGCTCTGCGGCTTCCGTGAGCCGGCGGACGCCCGGGCGCTGCTCGCCGAGCTGGCCGGGCGCGCCCCGGCGGAGGAGGCGGCCGCGATCGCGCGGTTCGCTCGGACGCTCGAGGGCGAGCCCTCGGAGGTCCTCCGCGGCGCCGTGTCGTGGCTGCTCGCCGACGGCGACCGTGCCGAGGTCGCCGCGCTGGTGTCCGCGGTCGTCGCGGCGTCCGCGGGCGACGACCGCCTCGAGACGACCACGGTCCGGGACCTGGCCGAGAGCTACCCGGGCGACCCCGGAATCGTGCTCTCGCTCCTGCTCAACCGCGTCCGCCTCGCCCGCGGCGAGGTGCTCTACCTGCCCGCAGGCAACATCCACGCCTACCTCGCGGGCACGGGCGTGGAGCTGATGGCCGCCTCCGACAACGTGCTGCGCGGGGGCCTCACGCCCAAGCACATCGACGTGCCCGAGCTGGTGAGCGTGCTCGAGTTCTCGCCGCTGCCCGTGCCCTACCTCCCGGCCGAGCAGGCCGGGCCGGGCGTGCGCGTCTACCGTCCGGACGTCCCCGACTTCGTGCTCGCCGTCGTGGAGCCGGAGTCGGAGTCGCCGGCCCGCGTCGCCCTGCACGGACCCGCCATCGCGATCGCGACCGAGGGCTCGTTCTCGCTCGAGGGCGCCGAGGGCTCGGTCCGCGTCGAGCGCGGCGGCAGCGTGTTCGTGACCCCGTCGGAGGGCGCTCTCGCCGTCACCGGACGGGGCAGGCTCTTCGTCGCGACGGTCTGATCCCTCCAGCGATCCCGGTGCCGGCCGCTCAGGCGGCGAATGTGCGGCGGTAGACCGCCGGCGTGGTCCGCAGGACGCGCGTGAAGTGGTGGCGCATCACCGCGGCCGTGCCGAAGCCGACCCGCGCGGCGACCGCCTCGAGGGTCAGCTCCGTCTCCTCCAGCAGCACCTGCGCCCGGAGGAGGCGCTGGCGGGTGAGCCAGGCGAGCGGAGTCGTGCCGAGGTCGGCCCGGAAGCGGCGCGCGAAGGTGCGGGGGGCCATCAGGGCCCGACGGGCCAGCGCCTCGATCGAGAGGTCCTCGTCGAGGTGCTCCAGCATCCACTCGGTGACCTCGGCCAGCGAGTCCGCGCGCGCCTCGGGAACGGGGGTCCGCAGGTACTGCGCCTGCCCGCCGTGGCGCTGCGGGGGCACGACCATCCGCCGGGCGACAACGCTCGCCGCCGTCGCGCCCAGCTCCTCGCGCACCACGTGCAGCGCCGCGTCGATGCCGGCCGCGGTGCCCGCGCTCGTCACGATGCGCCCCTCCTGCACGTAGAGCACCTCGGGGTCCACCGTGACGGAGGGGAAGCGCCGGGCGAGCTCCGCGGCGTGCATCCAGTGGGTGGTCGCGCGCCGGCCGTCGAGCAGGCCCGCCTGCGCCAGGGTGAAGGCCCCGCTGCAGACGCTGAGGATCCACGCGCCGCGCTCGTGAGCCTCGCGGAGGAGGTCGAGCACCCGCTCGTCGGCGGGCCCGCGGCCGTGGGCGGGGACGGCGATCAGGTCCGCGTCCCGGGCCGCGTCGAGACCATCGGCGATCAGCAGGTCGAATCCGAGGCTCGTCCGGACGGGGCCCGGAGAGGGAGTGGCGATCCGGAAGTCGAGGGCGGGACCTCCGTCGGCGCCGCGGTCGATCCCGAACACCTCGCAGACGACCCCGAACTCGAACGGCGCGAGGCCGGGCAGGGCGAGGAGGGCGACGGAGCGGAGCACGGCGGCAGGATATCGCCACCCGGCGTCATCCGGCCGATCCGCGCCGCCGATCCCCGCCGCTAGGGTGTCTTCCGGTGCGCGGAGTCGCGGGCCCGGACCGAGGAGGATCCACATGGCATGGCTGGTCACCGGGGGAGCCGGGTACATCGGAGCGCACGTGGTGCGCGCGTTCTCGGAGCAGGGCATCGACCCCGTCGTCCTCGACGACCTCTCCTCGGGGCACGCGTCGTTCGTGCCCGAGGGCGTCCCGTTCCACCAGGGCTCGATCCTCGACGAGGCCCTGCTCGACCGCGTGCTCGCCGAGCACGACATCGAGGGCGTCGTCCACGTCGCCGGGTTCAAGTACGCCGGAGTCTCGGTGCAGCGCCCCCTGCACACCTACGAGCAGAACGTCACCGGCACCATGCGCGTGCTGGCGGCGATGGAGCGCGCCGGGGTCTCCTCGATCGTCTTCTCCTCGAGCGCTGCCGTCTACGGCGCAGTCGACGTCGAGATCGTCACCGAGGACACCCCCAAGAGCCCGGAATCGCCCTACGGCGAGTCGAAGCTGATCGGCGAGTGGCTGCTCGCGGACGCGGGGCGGGCGCACGGCGTCCGGCACGCCTCCCTGCGCTACTTCAACGTCGTCGGGTCCGGCTACCCGGACGTCTACGACACCAGCCCCCACAACCTCTTCCCCCTCGTCTTCGAGGCGCTGCTGGACGGCCGCACGCCCCGGATCAACGGCGACGACTACCCGACGCCGGACGGCACCTGCGTCCGCGACTACATCCACGTCGCCGATCTGGCGCTCGCGCACGTCGCCGCGGCGCGCCGCCTGGCCGCCGGCGAGCCGATCGACCCGGTCTACAACCTGGGCAGCGGATCCGGGGCCTCCGTCGGCGAGATCATGCGCGCGATCGCCGACAGCACCGGCATCGCCTTCACGCCCGAGGTCGCCCCACGGCGGCCGGGCGATCCGCCCCGCATCGTCGCCTCCGGCGCGACAGCGGCCCGCGACCTGGGCTGGGAGATGCGGCACACGGTCGCCGAGATGGTGGAGAGCGCCTGGCGCGCACGGAGCGCCGCGACCGCCTGATCGGATCTCACGTTCGCGACACGCCGGTGTGTCGTGAACCCTCCACGGCGGGTTGAGGGTTTATGGTCCGCGACTTGACCTGAGCGAATGACACCGCTGTAATTACCTAGGCAGCGGCTCCGGGAGGAGCGGCCGCCGATCATCGGTTCGCAGGCGGGGTAGGAGACGGCATGACGCTTCCGGAACAGCACTCCGGAGTCCCCGAGGACTGGTTCGTCGATCCGGTCCGTCTGGGCGTGCCCGGGGTCCGACCCGGGATCGACACCGCGACCGAGGCGCCGGGGGGCGCGCTCTCCTGGCAGGTCGACTCGCTGTGCGCGCAGACCGATCCCGAGGCCTTCTTCCCCGAGAAGGGCGGCTCGACCCGCGACGCCAAGAAGATCTGCACCTCGTGCGAGGTCCGGGCCCAGTGCCTCGAGTACGCGCTCGAGAACGACGAGCGCTTCGGCATCTGGGGCGGCCTCTCCGAGCGCGAGCGCCGGAAGCTGCGCCGCCGGGCCTAGTCCCCTCCTCGCCGCGACCCGACCGACGGGGCGGCGAGCCGCAGGCGGGCGGCGCGGCGGCATCGCTTAGGGTGGTCCGCGATGTATCCACGAGTCACCGCCGTCCTCGTCGCGCGCAACGGCGCGGCCTATCTGGAACGAACCCTCGCGGCCCTGCGGGCGCAGACCCGTCAGCCCGACGCGACGGTGTTCGTCGACGGAGGCTCGAAGGACACGACCGACGAGCTCCTCGCGTCCTGGGGTCCGACGCAGCTCGTGCAGGTCGCCGAGCACCTCCCCTTCGGCCAGGCCGTGGCCCGCGCTGTCCGCGTGATGCAGCCGCCGGCCGGAGAGGACGAGTGGCTGTGGCTGCTCGCGCAGGACTCCGCCCCCGAGCCCGGCGCCCTCGCGGCGCTGCTGGGAGCCGTCGAGGTCGCCCCCTCCGTCGCGGTCGCCGGCCCCAAGATCATGGACTGGACGCGCTCCGGCTACATCCGCAGCTACGGCGAGTCGATCACCAAGCACGGCACGACCGTCCACCTGGTCGAGGACGAGCTCGACCAGGGGCAGCACGACTCCACGCCCGACGTCCTGGCCGTCGCCGCCGGCGGCATGCTCGTGCGCCACTCCCTCTGGGAGGAGCTCGGCGGCTTCGACCCCGGCTTGCCGGTCGTCGACGACGCGCTCGACTTCTCGATCCGCACCCGGCTCGCCGGGCACCGGGTCAGCCGCGTGCCGGACGCCCGCGTCACCACCGCCCGCATCGGGCTGCAGCGCCCCGACGGCCGCCGCATCGACAGCGGCGAACGGCGCCGGGCGCGTCAGCACCGCACCGCGCAGCTGCACCGCCGGCTCGCCTACGCGCCCGTCGCGCTCCTCCTCCTGCACTGGCTCTCGCTCGTCCCGCTGGCGATCGGCCGCGCGGTCGTGCGCCTGCTGCGCAAGCAGCCCGGGCTGGTCGGAGGGGAGCTGCTGGCGGCCCTCGTCGTCGCCTTCGGGGGGACGAAGGTGCTGCGGGCCCGCACCGTTCTCCGCTCGTCGAAGAACGTGGGCTGGAAGGCCGTCGCGCCGCTGCGCATCCCGCTGGACGTGGTGCGGCAGCTGCGCTCGGTGCGCCACGACGCGGTGCGCGTGCAGGCCGGGCGGGATCGCCATCCGCTGCACTTCTTCCAGGGCGGGGGAGTGTGGGTCGTCCTCGTCGCCGCGCTCGCCGGCCTGGTGGTCTACACGCCGCTCCTCGCTGCTCCCGCGCTCAGCGGCGGCGGTCTGCTGACGCTCTCGCCGACCGTCGGCGAGCTGTGGCGCAACGCGGCCTACGGCTGGCGCGACCTCGGCTCGGGATTCATTGGCGCGGCGGACCCGTTCGCCGCCGTCCTCGCCGTGCTCGGCTCGCTGACCTTCTGGTCGCCCAGCTACTCGATGGTGCTGCTCTATCTCGTCGCGCTCCCCGCTGCCGCCCTCGGCGCCTGGCTGATGATCGCGCGGCTCACCCCGCGCGCGACCGCCCGCGCCGCCGGAGCCCTCGTCTACATCCTCGCTCCCGCCTTCTTCGCCGCGCAGGCCGACGGGCGCCCCGCCCCGCTGCTGGTGCACGTGCTGCTTCCCTGGCTCTTCTTCGCCGGGTTCGGCGCGTATCGCTCCTGGTCCGCCTCCGCGAGCGCCTCGATCCTGGCTGCGGCCGTCGTCGCGTGCGCGCCGGTGCTGGCCGTGCCGCTCCTGGTGATCTGGCTCGTCGTCGTCGCCACCTCGGGGCGGCGGATCGGCCGCTTCCTCGGCCTGCCGATCCCCGCGGCCGTCCTGCTCTTCCCGCTGGTGGTCGCCCGCGCACCGCGGGGCGACTGGCTCGGCGTCCTCGCGGATCCGGGCGTCCCGCTGCCCTCCGCGCAGTCGGACCTCGTCGCGCTGCTCGCCGGGTTCCCGGCCGGTCTGCCCGACGGATGGCTCGCGTTCCTCGGCGGTCTGGGGATCGGCGCCTCCGCCGCCCCGCTGGTCACGGCCGTGCTCGTCGTGCCGCTGATCGTCGCGGCGCTGGCCGCCCTCCTCCTCCCGAACAACCTCTCGGCCCTCGGCGGCGTCGGCGTCGCGGCGGCGGGTCTCGTGACCGCCTCGCTCGCCCAGGGCGTGCAGGTCGCGACCACCGGCTCCGAGGCGGTCTCCGTCTGGAGCGGCACCGGTCTCAGCCTCTACTGGCTCGGCCTGGTTATCGGCGCGTCGCTCTCGCTCGCCGCCGTGCGCTCGGTGCGCGTGGTGCCGGCGCTCGTCGTCACGGCCGCGGCGGCAGCACTGGTCGGTCCGCTCGCGGTGGCCTTCCCGACCGGCGCCGGCACGTCGGTGTCGACCACGTCGGACCGCTCGCTCCCCGCCTACGTGGCGGCCGAGGCCCGGAACGACCCGCGGGTGGGCACGATCGTGCTCGTCCCGCAGGCCGACGGCGGCATCCTCGCCCGACTGGAGCGCGGAGCGGGCGCGACCCTCGACCAGCAGTCGACCCTCGCGAACACCGGCGCCGAGAGCACGGACGCGATCGACGAGCTGGCGGGCAACCTCGTCTCGCGGACGGGCTACGACGTCCCCTCCGCGCTCGAGAGCCTCGGCGTGCGCTTCGTCGTGCTGACCGAGCCGGCCGGCACCCAGGTCGGCGACGCGGCCGCCGCCGTGCGCGCGCGGGCGGCCGTCTCCCTCGACGGCAACGCGGCGTTCTCGGCCGTCGGCGACACCCGCTACGGGCTCCTCTGGACGGCCGTCGACACGGAGGGGACCCGCACCGAGGCCGCTCCGTCCGGCGTGGTCGGACCCTTCGGGATCGCCTACACGATCGCCCTCCTCCTCGTCTTCGTCGTCGCCCTCCTGCTGGCGGTGCCCACCGGGCTCTCCCTCGAGCGGGGCCGCTCCAGCGGCGCGGTCGCCGGGATCGACGACGAGCCGGGCGAGGCCACCGGCCAGTTCGACGACGGGAACGACGATGTCTGACCCCGCCGACCAGGAGAAGCAGATGCCCGAGTCCTCCGCCCGCCGCTCCCGCGCGGAGCGCCGCGCCGATCGCGCCGCGGCCTCGACGCCCGATCGCGCACCCTCGGCCGCCCGTCGGCGCCGGACGGCCCTGCGCGGTGCGGTGGGCGCGGCCGGAGTCGTGATCGCCGCGGCCGCCGTGGTCGTGCCCCAGCTCCTCCCGTCCCCCCTGGTCTCGAGCGCCGCGGAGGGCGTCGTCGTGACGCCCGTCGCGGCCGACAGCTCGCTGGTCTGCGGCGGCGATCTGATCGACGCCGGCGAGCCGGAGCAGCTGCGCGCCCTCGACGGCGCGGCGACCGCGGTCCGGCCCGAGGGCTCCACCTCGGACCCCACGGTCCTCGACGAGGACGACGTCGCCGCACCGGGCACCGGCATCACGGGTCTGAGCGTGCCCGCGGGCGCCGACCCCGCTCCCGGTGGAGCCACCGTCCAGGCCATCGGCACGGACACCCTCTCCGGACTGTCCGCCCGCGCCTGCGCCGAGCCCTCGGCCGACAGCTGGCTCGTGGCCGGCTCGACCGACGTCGGGCGCACCTCCGTGCTGATCCTGGCGAACCCGAGCGAGGTCGCCTCCACCGTCGACCTCACGCTCTTCTCCGAGACCGGCACCGTCCAGGCCACCGGCGCCACGGGCATCGTCGTTCCGGCCGGAGCGGTCCGCGCGCTCCCGCTCGCGGGGCTCGCCCCCGGGGTCGTCCAGCCCGTCGTGCACGTGACCGCCCGGGGCGGCGAGGTCGCCGCGAGCATGCAGAGCAGCGCCATCTCCGGGCTCACCCCGGAGGGCGTCGAGACCACCGGCCCCTCCGCCGGCCCGGACACGCTCGCCGTGATCGCCGGCTTCACCGTCACGTCGCCTCCGGCCGAGACCGCGAGCGACGACGGCAGCGGCGGCGCGGGCAGCCCCGTGCTGCGCATCCTCACCCCCGGCGACGCCGACAGCACGGTCTCGGTCGAGGTCACCAACGAGGACCCGAGCGGGTCGGGCGCCTCCACCCAGGTCGTCGTCCCCGCCGGCCTCGTCGGCGAGGTCCCGCTCACGGGCCTGGCGGACGGCTCCTACCGCATCGTCCTGCGGGCCGATCAGCCGATTGTCGCGGCGGGGCGGACGACCTCGACCGGCTCGGCCGGCACGGACTTCGCCTGGTTCGCCTCCGGCACCGCGACCACGACGCCCTTCGGCGTCGCCGGCACGCGCGAGGGCGACGCGCGACTGCACCTGGTCAACGGCAGCGACTCGACCGCCTCGGTCGAGATCGAGGCCCCGGGCGGCACCCGCACGCTCGAGCTCGGCCCGTTCGCGGCTCTCGCGACCCCGCTGGACGGCGACGGCGCGGTCGTCAGCAGCACCCAGCCGGTGCAGGCCTCGGTCTCGATCGCGCGCGACGGGCGGATCGCCTCGTACACGATCGTCCCGCCGGGACCGCTCTCCTCGCCGATCACGGTCTACTCGCACTGAGACGCGGGGCGGCGGCGCCTCGGCGCTGCCGGCGCCTCAGAGCTGCCGACGCCTCAGGGGTGCCGGTAGCGGTCCGGGGAGATGTCCCACGGGTCGCGGCCGAGCAGCTCCGCGACGGCGCGGAACACGTAGCTCTCGATCAGCATGCGCTGGTGCCACTCGTCGCGGCGGTGCAGCTTCGCCAGGCGCTCGATCGGCACGCGGTAGAGCGTGATGCGGCGCGCGGCGTGGTCGACGCGCCATCGCGCGATGCCCGTGCCCTGCAGCCGGTCGGGGTCGACGTCGGGAGTCGCCGCGACGTCGACGCGGATGCCGGCGAGCTCCTCCGGCCAGGTGCCGCGCAGGTAGTCGAAGGCCGAGCCGATCGTCGCCTCGAAGAAGTCGGAGCGGGTCTGCAGCAGGGGGAGGTGCGGACCGGTGATCGGCCCTCGTGCGCCGCGGCCGTGCCGGTCGCGGGAGCCTCCGCGCGACCCGCTCGTCGGGCGAGCGGCGGAACGACGAGCACGGGGCATGGCTCCAGCCTATTGCTACTGTGGGCGGCGATGACCGGACGGCACTGCTCGCGGACGGGCTGCCGCGCGCAGGCCGTCGTCACGCTGACCTACGACTACCGCGACTCGCTGGTGGCGGTCGGGCCGCTGAGTCCTGCGCCGGATCCGCACGGCTACGACCTCTGCGTCGAGCACGACCGGCGGCTCCTCGTCCCGCGCGGCTGGGAGACCGTCCGCTACGGCGCGGGACCCGCCTAGGCCGCTGCCGCGCGCGTCAGGACCGCTCGGGGAAGCCGCGCGGTGTGCTCGAGAGCACGGGGGCCAGCCGCTCGAGGCGCTGGTCGGACAGGAGAAGGGCGCGCTCCTCCCGCGCCCGGCGGAGGGCCGCCACGGCGAGGAGGAAGTCCTCCGCGGGCGCGGCGGGCAGCGGGGAGACGTGGACCGCGGTCTCGTCGGCCAGCGCGGCGGCGAGCTGCGAGCGCGAGGGCTCCGTCATGCCGTGGCGCTGACGGAGGAACTGCGCCAGTCGGCGCGCCAGTGCGTCGGGGAGGCGCGCGGTGTCCGCCGTGACGGCCCAGCCCCGCAGCGGCTCCGGGATCTCGACGACCAGCGGCTCCGCGCGGGGGACGCGCTCGAGCTGGCTGTGCGTGCCGGCGAGGACGTCGCCGAGACGGCGCGATCGGCGCGAGAGGAGGCCGACGACCGCGGCGAGCCCGCCGAAGGTCATCAGGATCTCGAGGACGCCGGTGAGGCCGCGCACGAGGGCGTGCCGGAAACCGATGGAACCGCCGTCGTCGCGGACGACGCGAGCGCCGACGGTGAGCTTCCCGAGCGAGCGCCCGCGACTGGCGGTCTCGACGGTGACCGGCACGATCACCACGGCGATGACGAGGGCCGCGATCGCCACGGCGGCCGAGGCAGCGGGGTCCAGGCCGCCGTCCCCGGAGAGGGAGGAGACCAGGAGGAACAGGCCCAGCGCGAGCAGGAGCTCCGCGATCAGGTCGATGATCGCGCCGACCGCACGGAGCACGAAGGAGGTGACGGGCACCTCGAGCGCGATCGCCTCGCCGGTGACCAGGTCGGCGTCGTCGAACTCGGTGCGCTGCTCCTCCACGGTGCTCCTCCCGGATGCTCGGCCTCGGCGGCGTGCCTGGCTATCCTGTCAGGAGATGGACATCGACGCTCTCTCGGCCGCGCGCGCTGCGCAGTGGACCCGCCTCGACGAGCTCTCGCGCAGGCGCCGCCTGACCGGAGCCGAGGCGGACGAGCTGATCGAGCGCTACCAGGCGGCCTCGGCCGACCTCGCCACGATCTCCTCCACCGCCGGATCGACGGCCGTCGGCACGCGGCTCGCCGTCTCCCTCTCGCGGGCTCGGGGACGCTTGACCGGCACGCGAGACGAGCCGCTCGCCGCGGTCTCCCGCTTCGTCGTCCTCTCGCTCCCGGCCGCTCTGCACCGGCTGCGCTGGCTGACGCTCGCCGTCGCCCTCGCGACCGCGGTGGTGGCGACGCTCTACGCGCTCTGGATCCTGGGCGACCCGCGCCTGCTCGCCGCGCTGGGCGACGACGAGGAGCTGCGGCGCTTCGCCCGGGGCGACTTCATCGACTACTACTCCGAGAACCCCGCCGCCTCGTTCGCCGGGCAGGTCTGGACCAACAACGCGTGGATCGCGGCGCAGTGCGTGGCCTTCGGGATCGTCGGCGTCTACGTGCCGTACATCCTGCTGCAGAACGCGCAGAACCTCGGCACGTCGATCGCGGTGATGTTCCACGTGGGGGAGGGCGACACGTTCTTCCTCTACATCGCGCCGCACGGCCAGCTCGAGCTGACGGCCGTGTTCGTCGCCGCGGCCGCGGGCCTGCGGATCTTCTGGGCCTGGATCGCTCCCGGCGCGCGCACCCGCGGCCAGGCGCTCGCCGAGGACGCGCGGAGCCTGTTCACGGTGGCGATCGGCCTGGTCTTCGTGCTGCTCGTCTCGGGCGTGATCGAGGGGTTCGTCACTCCGGCGCCCTGGCCCTGGTGGCTCAAGATCGGGATCGGGGCGCTCGCCCTCGGCGCGTTCCTCTTCTACATGATCGTCGTCGGCGGGCGCGCGGTGCGGGCGGGGGAGACGGGCGACCTCGACCGGTTCGAGGCCGGGTCGCGGAGCATCGCGGCCGGCTGAGCCGCGCCGGACGAGCGCAGCCGTCGGAGCGGGGCCGTCGATCAGCGCTCCCGGGACCGACGACGCCCCCTCTCGCAGGTCAGAGCCGTCCGGCCGCCTTGAGCGCGAGGTAGCGGTCCGCGAGCGCCGGCGGGAGCGCGGAGGGGCTGCCGAGCACGACGTCCCCGCCGAGACGGCGGACGGCGGCCGAGAGCCGGTCGACGTCCGCGAGCGAGCGCTCCGCGGCGGCGGCGGAGTAGACCGCGGCCCGGTCGCTCCGGTCCTCCGCCATCCGCTGCAGCTCGGGGTCGAGCGCGCAGGCGACCACGACCGTGTGCACGCGGGTGAGCTGCGGGAGCACCGCGAGGAGCCCCTCCGCCGAGCCGACCGAGTCGAGCGCGGTGAGGAGGACCACCAGCGAGCGCTGGGAGGCCAGGGTGCGCACCTGCGCGGGGACCGCCGCCCAGTCGGTCTCGATGAGCTGGGGCTGCACGGGGGCGAGGGCGTCCACGACGCGGGTCAGCACCTCCGTGCCGGTGGCGCCGTGCACGCGGGCTCGCCGGGTGCGGTCGAACGCGAGGACGTCGACCCGGTCGCCGGCCGAGGCCGCGAGGGCCGCCAGGAGGAGTGACGCCTCGATCGCCGTGTCCAGGCGCGGCTCGTCCTCGATCCGGGCGGCGGACGTGCGGCCCGTGTCGAGCACGACGATCACGCGCCGGTCGCGCTCCGGGCGCCAGGTGCGGACGACCGGCTCCCGGCGCCGCGCGGTCGCCCGCCAGTCGAGCGAGCGGACGTCGTCGCCGCGGACGTACTCGCGCAGGCTGTCGAACTCGGTCCCCTGGCCGCGGATCATCACGCTGGTCCGCCCCTCCAGCTCGCGCAGCCGCGCCAGGCGCGAGGGCAGGTGGCGGCGGGAGCGGAAGGCGGGCAGCACCCGGACGACGGCCGGCGCGGCCCGCGTCGCCTGGCGGCCGGCCAGCCCGAGCGGCCCGCGGGAGCGGATGGTGACGTGGAGTGCCCGGCGCTCGCCGCGGCGGAGCGGCTCCAGGACCGTGGTCACCGCGCGGCGCTCGCCCGGCGGCAGACGCAGGGACGACCGGGTCTCGAGGGCGCCGGCCGAGGGTTCCCAGGCGTCGCGGAGGACCCCCGTGATCCTCCTGCGGCCGGTGCTCGTGACCAGGAGGGTCGCCTCGGCCCGCTCGCCGAGCCGCACCCGGTCCGGCACCCGCCGCTCGAGCACGACGGCCCGGGGCGAGCCCGCGACCGCGACGTCGATCCCGACGAGGACCGCCCAGGCCAGGAGCCAGAGGCCGAGCACGGCGAAGGCGACCTCGAGGCGGCCGCCCAGGAGGACGACCGGCAGCAGGCCGACGAGGAGGACGAGGACGCTGCGTCCGGTGAGGTGCACGGCTCAGACCGGGACGCGGACCTGCTGCAGGATCCCGCCCAGGACGGCCTCGGTGCGGACGCCCTCGAGCTCCGCCTCCGGCTCCAGCTGGATGCGGTGGCGCAGCACGGGCAGGACCATCGCCTGCACGTGGTCGGGGGTGATCGAGCCGTAGCCGTTGAGCCAGGCCCAGGCGCGGGACGCCGCGAGCAGGGCGGTCGAGCCGCGGGGGCTGGTGCCGAGCTTGACGCTCGGGCTCTCGCGGGTGGCGCGGGCGAGGTCGACGATGTAGCCGAGGACGTCGGGGCCGGCTCCGACGCGCCGGGCCGAGGCCTGGGCGGCGCGCAGACGGGCGGCGTCGAGCACGGGTCGCACGCCCGCGGCGTCGAGATCGCGCGGGTCGAAGCCCGCGGCGTGGCGCGAGAGCACCTCCACCTCGACGTCGCGCGGCGGGATGTCGAGCACGAGCTTGAGCAGGAACCGGTCCAGCTGGGCCTCCGGGAGCACGTAGGTCCCCTCGTACTCCACCGGGTTCTGGGTGGCGGCGACGAGGAACGGGTCCGGCAGAGGCAGGGTGCGCCCGTCGACGCTGACCTGGCGCTCCTCCATCGCCTCGAGGAGCGCGGCCTGGGTCTTCGGCGGCGTGCGGTTGATCTCGTCCGCGAGCAGGAGGTTCGTGAAGACCGGGCCCTCCCGGAAGGCGAAGCCGGAGGTGGAGGCGTCGTAGACGAGGGAGCCGGTGATGTCGCCGGGCATCAGGTCCGGCGTGAACTGCACCCGGCGGGTGTCGAGGCCGAGCGAGACGGACAGGGCGCGCACGAGGAGCGTCTTCGCGACTCCGGGGACGCCCTCGAGCAGGACGTGCCCGCCCGCGAGCAGGGCGATCAGGAGCCCGGAGACGGCGCCGTCCTGGCCGACGACCGCGCGGCCGACCTCGGAGCGGACCCGGTCGAGCTCGGCGCGCAGGTCGTCGTCGGAGACCGGCGCTCCGTCGCGGGCGGAGGGGGTGGTGTCGCTCATCGGGAGGGGCCTTCCGGTCGTCGGGCGGTCGTCGGGGAGAGGGCGGCGCGAAGCGCGCTCTCGAAGCGGAGGAGGTCGTCGGAGGCGGCGACGAGGGCGGCGTCGTCGCCCGGCAGGTCGTCGACGAGCAGACGGCGCAGCGCGGCCTGATCGCGGCCGAGGCGCTCGGCGGCGACGGCGACGATCTCGTCGACCCCGGTCGCCGGAGCGAGTCCCAGGAGCGCGGCCGTCCGCCGGAGGGTGCCGATGCGCAGTGCGTCGAGGGCGCGGGGCCGCAGGGCTCCGCGCGCGTAGAGCCGCGCGCGGCCGCGGGCCGTCTCGCTCGCATGCACGACGACCGGCAGCGGCTCGACCGCGAGCGGGCCGAGCCGGCGGCCGCGCCAGACGGCGGAGGCGACGAACACGGCCACCAGCAGCAGGAGAGCCGGGGTCACCCAGCCGGGCGCGAGGTCGGCGGGTGCAGGGGTGGTGCTCGCCGAGTCGGCGGCTCCGGCGCGGTACCAGACCAGCCGGTCCTCACCGCCGAGCAGTCCGAGCGCGAGAGCGGCGCGGCCGTCCTGGCCGACGGTGCCGTTGCGGAGGAGGTCGGCGTCGCCGATCGCGGTGACCTCGGCGCCCTGCGGGAACACGGTGCTCACGAGCAGGAAGCCGTCGTCGCCCGAGGGGAAGCAGCCGACGGCGTCGCCGTCGTCGAGGATCCGGTACGTGCTCCCTCCGGCGGGGAGCGTCCCGGCGCGCTCGGCCGCCGGGAGCGGGCACTCGGCGCGGAAGGGGCCGTCGCCGGCCGGGGAGCCGGCGAAGCGGACATCCGGCAGCAGGGCGTCGAGCGCGGCTCCTCCCGGGGTCACCAGGACGAGCGAGGCCGAGGCGCGGGCGAGCCGGCGGTACTGGGCCTCGTCGAGGGCCACGTCCGGGTCGTCGACGAGCAGTGTCGCCTCGGGGGAGGAGGCGGCGAGAGCGGAGTCCAGGTCGTCGGCGCGGACGACCTCGACGCCCTGATCGCGCAGCACCTGGGCGAGCGCGCGGGCGCCGTCCGGGGTCGCGCTGTCGACGTCGAGGTCCGGGGCGGCCACCCGGGTCCCGGTCGCGACGGTGAGCAGCAGAGTGCCGACCGCGACGATCACGAGGAGGAGCACCCACACCCGTCCGCGGCGCAGCAGTGCGCCGAGGGTCGGGCTGGAGACCGTGTCGGCGCTCACCGGGGCGCCGCCAGGGCGTCCAGGACCGGCGAGGCCGCGCCGAGCTCGCGGTCCAGAGCCGCGACCCTCTCGTACTCGGCCGGGCCGCAGGGCTGCCCGAGGTAGCGCACGCGGTCGAAGTCGTCGGCCGTGCGGCGCAGCGCGGCGGCGGAGGAGGGGAAGGCCGCGGAGGCGCGCGACGCCAGGCCGAGCGCGGTCGTGCCGGGCGAGACCCGCAGGACGGTCCGCTCGTCGAGGGAGCGCACCAGGGCGCGGAAGCGCTCGACGAGCGCTTCGTCCCAATCCCCGCGGGCGGCCGCGGCCTCGGCGAGCGAGCGGAGGATCGCGGCCGAGCGGGTGTCGTCGTCGGCGAGCACCGCTCCCGTGACGGTGCTGCGGCGACCGGCGCGGGGCCGTCCGGCGATGACGAGCGCGGCCACCACGAGCGCCACCAGCACGAGCACGCCGATCACGGCGGCGATCGGCACCGGCGGGCCGTCGCCCTGCAGCGTGAGGGAGGCGAACCAGTCGCGCACCGCCTGCACCACCCGGTCGAAGAGGGTCGGCTCGGCCGCCCGGTAGCGCGGGTCGGCGAGCTCCTCGAGGAGGAGTCGGCGCGCCTGCTCCGCGTCGGGCTCGAGAGGGGCCGCGGCGAGGATCACGGGCGCTCCGGCACGGGGAAGGGATCGGGGGAGGGGCGGCCCGCCGCGCGCTCCTCGACGTGGCGCATCAGCACCAGGTCGAAGCCCTCGCGGCGCATCCGTCGGTCGAGGTAGACGAGGCCCGTCACGGCCGACTGGAGCACGGTGCCGACGGCGCCGATCACGAAGCCCACGGCGACGGAGGCGATCGTCACCACGAGCGAGGTGACGAGCTGCGCGTCAGGGTCGGTCGGGGCGATCAGGGCGCCGGCGATCGGGATGAGCAGGCTGAACGGCGTGGCCACGATCTGGCCGGCGACCTGGATGATCACGGTCATCAGCGCGAGCGCGCCGAAGGTGCGCCAGAAGCCGCCCGCCACCAGCCGCCAGGAGCGCGCCACCGCACGGCGCAGCGGCAGCCGCTCGACGACGATCAGGCTCGGAACCAGGGCGAGCTTCGTCGACAGCCAGACCCCCAGCGCGAGGGCGACCAGGCCGGAGCCGACGAGCACCAGGATCCCGCCGACGATCGCGCTCGACGTCCCGTCCATCGCTCCGATGACGAACAGCGGCACGGCGAGCGCCACGGCGAGGAGCACCAGGAGGAGGTAGCCGACGCCCAGCAGGACCGTCCAGCCGATCAGCGCCCAGAAGCGGCCCCGCAGCCGGGCGAGCAGCTGTCGGAAGGTCGCCCGCTCGCCGAGGACGCCGCGGGTGACCTCGAGCACGACCACGCCCTGCACGAGGGCACCGCTGGCGAGCGAGACGGCGAGGGGGATGAGGGCGGCCAGGACCACGACCGCGAGGGAGCCCGCGCCGACGGCGTCGCGGTCGGCGGAC
The DNA here is from genome assembly GCF_002931775.1 of Rathayibacter sp. AY1F4. NCBI lineage: Bacteria > Bacillati > Actinomycetota > Actinomycetes > Micrococcales > Microbacteriaceae > Rathayibacter > Rathayibacter sp. AY1F4. Next base: position 12,324 of record NZ_PSVE01000019.1, on the reverse strand, counting down.
TCCGCCTGCGCGATGCGCCCGACGGCGAGCACCGCGATCAGGCCGTAGACCGCCAGGGCGAGCACCGACCCGAGGCCCTGCACCAGCAGGGCGACGCCCAGGGTCGTGCGGGGGCTGCGGCGGAGGACCTGGAACGGGGCGCCGAGCAGGGTGCCGAAGCCGAGCGGGCGCAGCGGCACGAGACCGGGCTTGGGCGGGGGAGTCCAGCCGGGCGCTGGGCGTCCGGGCGACCAGGGGCCGGCGCCGGCGGGCGACCAGGAGCCCCCGGCGGGAGCGGGTGGTACGGGACCTGAGCTCGGCGGCGCGGGCGACCAGGCCGGGGCGACGGGAGCGGGCAGCGGCCTGCGACGGTCGCCGTCCTGCGCCGGGACGGCCGCGTCGTCCGGACGCCCTGCGGGCGGGGGCCACTGAGCTGCGTCGGTCATCCCCTCCATGCTGTCACAGGCGTGCGGGCGGGGTCCTCCCCCGAGCGGACCCCTTCGGCCGCCGAGCCCGCTCCCCGCCCGCGGGGAGGTGCGTCGGTTAGCCTGGGTCGGGTCACCGTGCGCGCCGTGGGCGGGCGCGACCCGAGACGAGGAAGAGCAGACCGATGAGCGCGCGCATTCTGGTGGTCGACGACGACGCCGCCCTGGCCGAGATGATCGGCATCGTCCTGCGCGCCGACGGGTACGACGTCTCCTTCTGCGCGGACGGCTCCGGCGCCCTCGAGGCCTTCCGGCGGGCCCGGCCGGACCTGGTCCTGCTCGACCTGATGCTGCCCGGGATCGACGGGATCGAGGTGTGCCGCGCGATCCGCGCCGAGTCCGGCGTCCCCGTCATCATGCTGACGGCCAAGTCCGACACCTCCGACGTCGTGCAGGGCCTCGAGTCCGGCGCCGACGACTACATGGTCAAGCCGTTCGACCCCAAGGAGCTCGTCGCGCGGATCAGGACGCGCCTGCGTCCCGCCACCGCCGCCGCGAACGCGGTGCTGCAGGTCGGTGACCTGAGCCTCGACGTCGCCGGCCACGAGGTCCGCCGCGGCGAGACGCGCATCGGCCTGACCCCGCTCGAGTTCGACCTCCTCCTCGCCCTCGCCTCCAAGCCCCAGCAGGTCTTCACCCGCGAGATGCTGCTCGAGCAGGTCTGGGGCTACCACTACAAGGCCGACACCCGCCTCGTGAACGTGCACGTCCAGCGCCTGCGCGCCAAGGTCGAGAAGGACCCGGACGACCCCCGCATCGTGATGACCGTGCGCGGCGTCGGCTACCGCGCCGGCGCCGTCCTCCCGGGCTGACCGTGCCCCGCCTCGCCGCTCCCGACGTGCGCCGGTGGCCCCGCCGCGTGCTCGGGGTGTGGCGCACGTCGCTGCAGTTCCGCGCGGTCGCGATCACGGTCCTGCTCAGCGGCATCGCCATCGGCTCGACCGGCGTCTACCTCTCGTACAGCATCAGCGACAACCTGTTCCAGTCGCGGCTGACGCAGGTCACGGGCGACACGTCGCGCGCGACCCGGGCCGCGCAGGGATACCTCGACGCCGCCACCGTCTCCACCCGCCAGGACATGGAGGAGGTGATGAGCTCGGTGCGCACCGCCGTCCGGGACGCCTCCTCCTCCGCGCTGATCGCCGTCGTGCGCTCGCCCGACCAGGAGGCGTCCTCGCTGGCGCCCCAGGACATCTACAACCGCGAGCTGCAGAACGGCGTGATCAGCGACGCGCTGCGCGAGCGGGTGCAGGCGGGCTCCGACGGGCAGTACTGGCAGTCGGTGACGCTCGACGCCTCCGGTCAGCAGCAGCCCGGCATCCTCGTCGGCTCGACCCTCGAGCTGCCGAGCTCGGCCGGGCGCTACGAGCTGTACATCGGCTACTCCCTCGCGGACGCGGAGCGGACGCTCCAGTTCGTGCAGCAGGTGCTCAACGTGGCGGGGATCCTGCTCATCCTGCTGATCGGAGCGGTCAGCTGGGTCGTCGTGCGGATCGTCGTCGCCCCGGTCCGGGTCGCGGCCGAGACGAGCCAGCGCCTCGCCGCCGGCGACTTCGACGTGCGGATCCCCGAGCGGGGCCAGGACGTGATCGCGACCCTCGCCCGGTCCTTCAACGGCATGGCCGACAGTCTGCAGGACCGGATCAGCGAGCTCGCGACGCTCAGCCAGGTCCAGCAGCGCTTCGTCTCGGACGTCTCGCACGAGCTCCGGACGCCGCTGACGACGATGAAGCTGGCCGGGGACGTGCTCTACGACCAGCGCGAGGACTTCGCCCCGGTCGCCGAGCGCACGGTCGAGCTGCTGCACAGCCAGATCGACCGCTTCGAGAGCCTCCTCGCCGACCTGCTCGAGATCTCCCGCCACGACGCGGGATCGGCCGAGCTCGAGCTCGAGCCGGTCAACCTGGTGAAGCTGGCCGGCGACGAGATCGAGGCGATGCGGGGGATCGCGGAGGCGAACGGCTCCCGGCTCACTCTCTCCGCCCCGGGCGGCTACTTCGACGCCGACCTCGATCCGCGCCGCATCCGCCGGATCGTCCGCAACCTGCTGGGCAACGCGATCGAGCACGGCGACGGCCGCGAGGTCGTCGTCACCGTCGACAGCAACGCCAGCGCGGTCGCCCTCGCCGTGCGCGACTACGGGCACGGCATGAGCAGCGAGGAGGTGGTGCGCGTCTTCGACCGCTTCTGGCGCGCCGATCCGTCCCGCCGCCGCACGCTCGGCGGCACCGGCCTCGGCCTCTCCATCGCGCAGGAGGACACCGCACTGCACCACGGCTGGCTGCAGGTCTGGTCCGTGCCCGACCGCGGCGCCTGCTTCCGCCTGACCGTGCCCCGGCACCGCGGCGAGCGGATCGAGGCCTCGCCGCTCCCGCTTCCCCCGGTCGACGCGGGCGAGCAGGCCTACAGCGGCCCGATCGTCCTCCCGCCGCTGCAGGCTCCTCCGGTCAGGGCCGCGGGGGTGCTCCCGTGAGGCGCGGCGTCGTCCGCGCCGCCGCGGCCGCCGCGCTGCTCGCGCTCGGGCTGGCCGGGTGCGCCGGCATCCCGCGGGACGGCGACGTCGGAGTCGGACGGCCAGACACCGCGCCGCAGGACCTCCAGTACGACTTCCTCCCGTCGGGACCCGCCGTCGGTGCGTCGCAGCGCGACATCCTGACCGGCTTCATCGACGCCGCGTCGAGCCCGCAGAACAACTACAAGATCGCCCGCGAGTTCCTCTCCACCGGAGCCGACTGGACGCCGGGCGAGCACGTGACGGTCGACGAGGGCCAGCGCTCCGCCTCGCCGCAGTCGGGATCCACGCTCTCGCTGACGATCACGCCCGTCGCCGAGGTCGACGCGACCGGCGTCTACACCGACGTCGCCACCACGGCCGGCCTGACCCTCGACTACGGCTTCGTCCAGGAGAACGGCGAGTGGCGCATCAGCGCGCCGCCGAGCGGCGTGGTGATCGATCGCACCACCTTCGAGCAGGTCTTCTCGACGCACGCGCTCTACTTCTTCGACCCCGGATACCAGTACCTGGTGCCGGACCTGCGCTGGTTCGCCTCGCGCGCCGACAGCTCCACCAGCACCACGATCGTCACCGAGCTGCTGCGCGGCCCCACGCCGTGGCTGCGGGACTCCGCCGCCGTCGTGTCGGCCTTCCCGACCGGCACGACCCTGGCGGCCGAGACCGTCCCGGTCGAGTCGCAGCGCGCCGTGGTGGACCTGAACCCGGCCGCTCTCGAGGCCGATCCGGCGCAGTGGCGGCTGATGGCCCTGCAGCTGAACCGGAGCCTCGCGAACGTCTCGAACGTCACCGGAGTCGCGCTCTCCGTCGAGCAGAACCCGATCGACGTCCCCTCCGAGGTCACCGGGCTGCCGACCTCGCCCCGCGTCGACACCCGGCCGCTCGTGCTGACCGACGATGCTTTCGGATTCCTCGGCTCCTCCGGGCTGGCCGGCCTCGGGATCTCGGATCGGATCGAGGCGCTGCAGCCGCGGGCCGCGGTCCTCGGCGAGCAGCGCGGGGCCGACTCGGACGCATCGGCCGCCGTGCTCACCGCCGCGGGTGTGAGCCTCGTGGAGCCCGACGGCGCCGACGTCCTCCTCGACGCGCGGTCGGGCCTCGTCGCGCCGACGATCGATCCGCTCGGGTACGTGTGGTCCGTGCCGTCGGCCTCGCCCGGGCAGCTGGTGGCGTACTCCGCGGACGGCTCGCGCTCGATGCAGGTCGCGACGGCCTGGAGCGAGGTCGAGTCGCTCGCCTCGATCGCCGTGTCGCGCGACGGCACCCGGATGCTGGCGCTCGCCCAGGACGGGCAGCAGGCGACGGTGCTGGTGGCCGGCATCACCCGCTCACGGGACGGCGACCCGGTGGCGGTCGGCGAGCCGGTCGTCCTCCGCTCGACCCTGGGGACCGCGGTCGCCGCGGCCTGGACGGACGAGCTCGACGTGGTGTCGGTCGTGCGCGGCTCGACGGGGGAGGACGCCGTCACGATGAACCTGCTCGGCGGAGGCGCCACGGCGCTCGGCACGACAACGGGCACGGTCCAGATCGCCGCGGGCAACACCTCGACCCAGGTCCGCATCCTCGCCGAGGGCGGGGAGCTCCGGCAGCAGCGGGGCTCGGCCTGGCAGACGACCGCGACGGACATCCGGCTGCTCGCGACGCAGACCGGCATGGGGTCCTGACCGGTCCTGTCGGCGGCGACGAGCCCTGTCGACGACGGAGCGCTCCGGATGCTCCTCCCCAGGCGCGTCGGGCGGGCGGATCGTCCCGATCCGACGTATCAGCCCTCCGCGCCGAGGCCCGGACGGCGAGCGTGGAAGGCATGCTCTCCGATCACCTGCTCGACGCCCTCGCCGTCCTCCTCCCGCTGGAGTGCCCCGCCTGCGGAGAGCCGACGAGCCGGGCGCCCTGTCCGGACTGCTCGGCCGACGCGGCCGCCTCGGCCTGCCTGCTGACCCGCGTCGTGGGACCGCCGGACGATCCGCTCCTCGTCGTCACCGGTGCCCCGTACGAGGGCACGGTGCGCCGCCTCGTCGTCGCGCTGAAGGAGGAGGGCCGCACGGCCAGCCTCGCCCCGCTCGGCGCGCTGCTGCGTCCCGCTCTCGGCGCGGCGCTCGCCGGCAGCCCCGCGATCCTGGTCGTCCCGCCCGGCTCCTGGCTCGGCCGCGTGCGGCGGGGTGCCGATCCCGTCGCGCAGCTGGTCGCCGCGGCGGGAGGGCGGGCGGCGCGTCCTCTCCGGCGGTCGCGGATGGTCCGCGACCAGGTCGGGCTCGGCCGCGTCGAGCGGCGCGGCAACCTCGACGGGGCGTTCCGCGCCCGCCGTCCGCTCTCGTCGTGGCCGCCGGTGGTCCTCGTCGACGACGTGGTCACCTCCGGCGCGACCCTGCTCGAGCTCCGGCGCGCCGTGCGTGCGGCCGGCGGGACGGTCCGGGCCGCGGCGGCCCTGGTCGGCACCGCGCAACGAGGAGGGAACGTAGCAGCAGAATCCGGACGAACTCCCGGTGACGATCCGGTGGCCGGGGTCTACGGTGGGGGCACGGCGTGAACGGTCCGCCCCGGAGAAAGGCGGCACGCCGTACTCGACTGGGAGGTTGTCATGGACATCGACATCACAGGACGCAACATCGACATCACCGATCGCTTCCGCGCGTACGCGACGGAGAAGTCGGACAAGGTGGCGCACCTCGCCGATCGTGCTCTCGCACTCGAGATCAAGGCGAGCAGGCACGCCGAGGGCAAGGGCTCGGCCGGCGGCGACCGCGTGGAGCTGACGCTGATCGGCAAGGGGCCCGTGGTCCGGGCCGAGGCGAGCGGAGCCGACAAGTACGCGGCGTTCGACGTCGCCATCGGCCGGCTGCTCGAACGGGTGAGACGCGCCAAGGACCGGAAGAAGGTCCATCGGGGCCAGCATCGGCCGACCTCGCTCCGCGACGCGGCCGCCGACGACTTCAGCGTCGTCGCCATCCAGCCGGCCGACGCGGCGGTGCTGGAGCAGCTGAGCACAGGCGTCATCCCCGTGCAGGTGGCGCCGGAGCCGGTCGAGGACGAGGTCGAGGAGCCGTACTGCCCCGTCGTCATCCGCAAGAAGGTCTTCGCCTCCGTCTCGATGACCGTCGACGACGCCGTCGACTACATGGAGCTGGTCGGACACGACTTCTACCTCTTCATCGACTCCGACACGAACCGCCCGAGCGTGGTCTACCGCCGCAAGGGCTGGGACTACGGCGTGATCGGCCTCGGCGACGAGGCCGACGAGCTCGCCGAGCAGGCCGCCGGCTGAGATCCGACCCCGGGCCCCGGAGCATCCGCTCCGGGGCCCTCCCCGTGCCCAGGCAGGGAGTCCGCCCAGGGCGGACGCGTCGCCCCGACCGCTCGCCGCCCGCCCCGGCTAGGCTGGTCGCGGTCCGCGCTCCGGCGCGCGACTCCTGTCTTCTACTTTTTTGGAGTACCCCGTGGCCTCTGTCCTCGAAAAGGTCCTTCGCGTCGGGGAGGGGCGGGTCATCCGCCGCCTCGAGAACTACGCGAAGGCCGTCAACGCCCTCGAAGAGGACTTCACGCACCTCAGCGACGAGGAGCTGAAGAACGAGACCGTCGAGCTGCGCGAGCGCTACTCGAACGGCGAGTCCCTCGACGACCTGCTGCCGGAGGCGTTCGCCGCCGTCCGCGAGGCCTCGCGCCGGACGCTCGGCCTCCGCCACTTCGACGTGCAGCTCATGGGCGGTGCCGCCCTGCACCTGGGCAACATCGCCGAGATGAAGACCGGAGAGGGCAAGACGCTCGTCGCGACCCTCCCGGCCTACCTCAACGCGATCGCCAGCCGCGGCGTGCACATCGTCACGGTCAACGACTTCCTCGCGTCGTACCAGTCCGAGCTGATGGGGCGCGTGTTCCGCGCCCTCGGCATGACGACCGGAGTGATCCTCTCGGGCCAGACCCCGGAGCAGCGCCGCGAGCAGTACTCGGCCGACATCACCTACGGCACGAACAACGAGTTCGGCTTCGACTACCTCCGCGACAACATGGCGTGGCAGGCGCAGGACATGGTCCAGCGCGGCCACTTCTACGCCATCGTCGACGAGGTCGACTCGATCCTCATCGACGAGGCCCGCACCCCGCTGATCATCTCCGGGCCGGCCTCGGGCGAGGCGAACCGCTGGTTCGCGGAGTTCGCCAACCTCGCCAAGCGCCTCGACGAGGGGGAGGACTTCGAGGTCGACGAGAAGAAGCGCACCGTCGGCGTCCTCGAGCCCGGCATCGAGAAGGTCGAGGACTACCTCGGCATCGACAACCTCTACGAGTCGGCGAACACCCCGCTGATCTCGTTCCTCAACAACGCCATCAAGGCGCGCGCGCTGTTCAAGAAGGACAAGGACTATGTCGTGCTGAACGGCGAGGTCCTGATCGTCGACGAGCACACCGGGCGCATCCTGGCCGGACGCCGCTACAACGAGGGCATCCACCAGGCCATCGAGGCGAAGGAGGGCGTGCAGGTCAAGGCCGAGAACCAGACCCTGGCGACCGTCACGCTCCAGAACTACTTCCGCCTCTACGCGAAGCTCTCCGGCATGACCGGAACGGCCGAGACCGAGGCCGCCGAGTTCATGTCGACCTACAAGCTCGGCGTCGTACCGATCCCGACGAACCGCAAGATGCAGCGGATCGACAACGCCGACCTCGTCTACAAGAACGAGCAGGTCAAGTTCGCCCAGGTCGTCGAGGACATCGCGGAGCGCCACGCGGCCGGGCAGCCGGTCCTCGTCGGCACGACCAGCGTCGAGAAGAGCGAGTACCTCTCGCGCCTGCTCGCCAAGAAGGGCGTGCGCCACGAGGTCCTGAACGCCAAGAACCACGCGCGGGAGGCGGCCATCGTCGCCCAGGCCGGCCGCCTCGGCGCCGTCACCGTCGCGACCAACATGGCCGGTCGAGGCACCGACATCATGCTCGGCGGCAACGCCGAGTTCCTCGCGGTCTCCGAGATGACGGCCAAGGGCCTGAACCCCTCCGAGACCCCGGAGGAGTACGAGGCCGCGTGGGACGAGGTCTTCGCCGCCGTCAAGGAGAAGGTGGGCGAGGAGGCCGAGAAGGTCCAGGCCGCCGGCGGCCTCTACGTGCTCGGCACCGAGCGCCACGAGTCGCGCCGCATCGACAACCAGCTCCGCGGACGCTCGGGCCGCCAGGGCGACCCGGGGGAGAGCCGCTTCTACCTCTCGCTCACCGACGACCTCATGCGCCTGTTCAACTCCGGCGCCGCCGAGGCGCTCATGGGCCGGGGCAACGTCCCGGACGACATCGCCATCGAGTCGAAGGTCGTCTCGCGCGCCATCCGCAGCGCCCAGTCGCAGGTCGAGGCCCGCAACGCCGAGATCCGCAAGAACGTCCTCAAGTACGACGACGTCCTCAACCGCCAGCGCGAGGCGATCTACTCGGACCGCCGCCACATCCTCGAGGGCGACGACCTGCACGAGCGCACCCAGAAGTTCCTCGTCGACGTGATCGACGAGATCCTCGAGGTGCACACCGGCGACGGCAACGGCGACGACTGGGACTTCGACGCCCTCTGGACCGAGCTGAAGACGCTGTACCCGATCAGCCTCACCATCGACGAGGTGGTGCAGGAGGCGGGCAGCCGCGGCCGCATCAACAAGGAGTTCATGCGCCGCGAGATCCTCTCGGACGCGCAGCTCGCCTACCAGCACCGCGAGGAGCAGCTGGGCTCTCCCGCCATGCGCGAGCTCGAGCGCCGCGTCGTGCTCTCGGTGATCGACCGCCGCTGGCGCGACCACCTCTACGAGATGGACTACCTCAAGGACGGCATCGGCCTGCGCGCGATGGCCCAGCGTGATCCGCTGGTCGAGTACCAGCGCGAGGGCTTCGCCCTGTTCCAGCAGATGATGGGGCAGATCCGCGAGGAGACCGTCGGCTTCCTCTTCAACCTCGAGGTCGAGGTGACCCAGAAGCAGGGCGAGGTCGCCGGAGTCGCGGCCAAGGGCCTCGCTCAGCCGGTCGCTCCGGCCGAGAAGCTCAGCTACTCGGCCCCGAGCGACACCGGCGGCGTCGAGGTCCGCGACCAGCGCGGACAGGTGCAGCAGGCGGCCACCGCGAAGGCCCGCGCCGAGGAGGCCCGCAGGGCGCTCCCCGAGGGCGAGGCGGAGGAGACTCCGACGACCGGCGCCTTCGGCCAGAAGCCGGGCGGCTCGGACGCCCCCGCCAACCGCGAGGAGCGACGCGCGCAGTCCAAGCGCCGCTGAGTCCTCCCCGGACGACGCCCTCGGCCCCGGTCCCGCAGCAGCGGGGTCCGGGGCCGTCGGCGTTCCTGCGGAGGCTCGGAGCCCGGCCTCGCCTGCCGTCAGGACTCGCCGCGCGCGAGGGCCGAGACGAAGCCGCCGGCGAAGGTGTCGCCGAGGCCGATCGTCGTCGGCCGGTCCGTCTCGAGGACGAGCCCGGGGACGCAGCAGGCCTCGAGCGTCGACTCCACCGCTGCGCACACCGCTTGCGAGCCGGGCTGGGGAGGGAGTCCGCCGACGCGGTCGTAGTCGGCGGCGGTGAAGCCGTCCCCGAGGAGGTAGCGGGCACTGGCCATCGTGACGGCGCCCCGCAGAGCCCCCCGGTACCGATGCGCCCGGCCGCCGACGGCCGCCGACCAGTGCCGGGTGTGCACGATCAGCACCGGTCCCGGGAGCTGCGCGGCGGCGTCGCGGAGCGCGGTGACGACCGCGACGGTGTCGAGCAGGTCGATCGGCCGACCGAGCATCGCCTGGAGCTCGTCCTCGTTCATGCTGAGGACGTCGACCCGATCGAGCAGTGCCGCCCGCGCTCGTGCCTGGAGCTCGGGGAGGTGGAAGCCCGCGTCCTCGTAGATCACGACCGCGCCGCGGGGCAGCGCGTCGAGGTGCCGGCGGAGTGTGGCGAGCCGGTCGTCGAGGACCGCCTCGTCCTGGATCGAGTTGAAGCCGGACACGAGGACGATGCGGGCGTCCGCGAGGACCGTGCCGAGCTCCTCCGCCAGCAGCAGCTCGCGGTTGGGCGGGTCGTTCGAGACGATGACCCGGTTGGGGTGCGGAGCGACGAGCTCCGCATCGCCGACCCGCACCCGCGCGCCGCGGGGGAACTGCACGATCAGGTGCGGGTCGGTGCTGTCGGCCGTCGCGCTGAGCACGTAGTCGTTGCCGACGGGGAGCAGCCGGCGCACGTGGTCGTCGATGCTCACCAGGTGCTGGGTCGCGACGAGACCGTGCACCGCGAGTGCGTAGCCGGCCCGGACGCCCGTCCCGCCGAGGGTGATCCTGCGGGGGAAGCGCTGCGCGAACTCCTCGACGACGCAGGAGGAGGAGGCGAATCTCTCCCCTCCCGCGCCGACGGCGAGGAACGCGAGGAGGGCGACGACGAGATCGCGCTCGGTGTCGACCGGCGCCGTCGTCGTGAGCTCGTCCGGGGCGATCCGGTAGTCGTCGACGAGGGCCTGGACGACCGCGTCGTCCCAGTCGATCTCGTAGTCGACGGTCCCGCCCAGTCCGAGCACGATCCTCGCGTTCACCACGTCTCCCGCGCCTAGTAGAGCGAGGCCTTGCCGGCGGAGCCGAACAGGTCGATCTTCTGCGCGGCCGTCTCCTTCATCGCCGCGATGGACGGCGGCTGGATGGTGTTCGGCTCGCGGACGGACGGGTCGGCCAGCACCTCGCGCATGCGGTTGTGGTACGCCGCCTTGATGTCGCTCGAGATGTTGATCTTGTTCACTCCGCGCTTCACCGATTCCGCGATCTCGGCGTCGGGGTTGTTCGAGCCGCCGTGGAGGACGAGGGGGACGGCTACGCGCTTCTTGATCTCGGCGAGCAGGTCGAGCTTGAGCGCCGGCTTCATCGAGGCGGGGTAGAGGCCGTGGCTCGTGCCGATCGCGATCGCGAGGCTGTCCACGCCGGTCGACGAGACGAAGTCGACGGCCTCGTCGGGCTCCGTGTAGATGATGCTCGCCGCTCCGTCCTCGGCCTCGTCGTCGGTCTTCCCGATCGTGCCGAGCTCGCCCTCGACCGAGACGCCGACCGCGTGGGCGGTGTCGACGACGCGCTTGGTGACGGCGACGTTCTCGTCGTAGGGGAGCATCGAGCCGTCGATCATCACGGAGGTGAAGCCGGACTTGATCGCCAGCAGCACCTGCTCGTAGGTCGCGCCGTGGTCGAGGTGGATGGTGACGGGGACGCTCGAGCGGTGGGCGCGGGCGATGATCGCGTGCAGGATGTCGACGCCGGTGTGGCTCAGCTCGTCGGGGTGGATGGCGATCAGGAGCGGGGACTGCTTCTCCTCGCTGATCTCGAACAGCCCGTTCATCATCGCGTAGTCGCTGACGTTGAAGGCCGGGACCGCGAAGCCGTTGGCGTTCGCGACGTCCAGGAGGTCTTTTCCGGATACAAGCATTCTGTGATCGTCCTTCTCTGTGGTGGTTCCGGGCGCGCGGTCGCGCGCCTCAGCTCTTGACGGCCCCGGCGGTCATGCCGCCGATGAAGTACCGCTGGAAGAAGAGGAAGAGGAGGAGGACGGGGATGCATCCGAGGATGCTCATCGCCATCATCTCGTTCCACTCGTAGGAGTTCTGGCCCATCAGCAGCTGGATGCCGATGGGGACGGTGCGCATGTCGTCGGTGCGCGTGAGGGTCAGCGCGAACAGGTACTCGTTCCACGCGATCATGAACGTGTAGACGCCGACCGAGACGATGCCCGGGATCGCGATGGGCACCAGGATCCGCCACAGCACGGTCATCGGGCCGGCCCCGTCCATCCGCGCCGCCTCGTCGAGGTCCCGGGGGAGGGTGTTGAAGTAGCCGGTCAGCATGATGATCGCGTACGGCAGGGTGAAGACCAGGTAGGTGAGGATCAGGCCCTGGTAGGTGTTGTAGAGGCGCAGCACCACCATCAGGCCGAAGAACGGGATCAGCAGCGTGATCGGCGGGACCGCCTGGACGCTGACGATGATCACGTTGATCGGGCGCTTGAAGCGGAACTCGTAGCGGCTGAACGCGTAGGAGGCGAGGATCGCGACCACGAGCGTCAGCACGACCACGGCGATCGCCACGACGTAGCTGTTGATGAAGAAGCGCACCTTGGTCGGGTCGCCGAGGATGCCCGAGTACGCATCGAACGAGAACGTGTCGGTGATCAGCCGCGGCGGGTACTCGAAGATCTCGGTGTTCGACTTGAACGAGCTGGCGGCCATCCAGATGATCGGCAGGCCCGCGAAGGCGGCGCCGATCAGCAGGAGGACCCAGACGCCGAGCTTGGCGCCGAGCTGCCGCGGTGCGCGCGGAGGTCCTGGGAGACCCGGGATTCGTGAAGGCCACCGGCAACACGATCGTCTTCGTCGGCGCGAGCGTCGCC
>NZ_PSVE01000018.1:0-82064 GCF_002931775.1 Rathayibacter sp. AY1F4 | reverse complement strand
TCGGTGGAGGTCATGGGTCGATGCTCCGCCGCCCCGGGGCGGCGGAGCATCGACCCATGACCTCCACCGACGCCCCCACCGGCCCGTCCGTCCCCGCCCCCGCCGACGTCCTGATCCTCGGCGCCTCCTTCGCCGGCCTCGCCGCCGCCACCGCCCTCGGCCGCAGTCTCCGCGACGTCCTCGTCGTCGACGGCGGACCCCCGCGCAACGCACCCTCGCCCGGTGCCCACAACGTGCTGACCCGCGACGGCGTCCCGCCCACGGAGCTGGTGCGCCTGGCGCGCGCCGAGGCCGAGGGCTACGGGGCCCGGGTGGTCGAGGGCGAGGCGGTCCGCGCGTCCGCGGGACCCGAGGGCGTGACCGCGACCCTCGCCGACGGCACGGTCCTCCGCGCGCGCCGCCTCCTGCTCGCGACCGGCGTCCGCGACCTGCTGCCGGAGATCCCCGGGCTCGGCGCCCGCTGGGGACGGGACGTCCTGCACTGCCCCTACTGTCACGGCTTCGAGGTGCGCGGCCGGCGGATCGGCGTGCTCGGCAGCTCGTTCGCCGGGCACCAGGCGCAGATGTTCCGTCAGCTCAGCGACCGGTCGTCGATCCTGCTCCACGGCGCACCCACGCCCGCCGGCGACGAGGCGGCGGCGCTGGCCGCCCGCGGGATCGCTCTCGTGCCGGGCCGCGTCGAGAAGGTCCTCGTCGAGGACGACCGCCTGGTCGGCGCGGTGATCGACGGTCGGCGGCACGAGCTCGACGCGCTCGTCATCGGCCCGCGGGTCGAGGGGCGGCTCCCCGAGGGGCTCGGCCTCGAGCTCGCCGACCACCCGTCGGGAGTCGCGCGGCACCTCGCCGTCGATCCGATGGGCCGGACCGGCGTCGCCGGGGTCTTCGCCGCGGGCTCGCTGGTCGAGCCGATGGCGCAGGTCGTCGCCTCGTCCGCCGACGGGCTGCGCGTGGGCGCGGCGATCAACCACGACCTGATCGAGGAGGAGATCGCCGCTGCACTGCGGGCCGCCTGACGCGCGCTCAGCGGCGGCGGTACTCCAGCTCCGGGCGGCCGGGGGAGCCGTAGCGGGGCGCGCGGTCCGCCACTCCGGAGTCGGCGAGGTGCTCGAGGTAGCGGCGGGCCGTCACCCGCGAGATGTCGAGGCGGGTGGCGAGCTCGGCCGCCGAGAGGCCGACGGGGCCCAGCAGTGCGGTGACGGCCTCGAGGGTCTGGGCCGAGAGCCCCTTGGCCAGACCCGGGGCGTTGGAGGTGCGGAGCGCCGCGAAGGCCCCGTCCACCTCGTGCTGGCTGGCGACGTCGGCGCCGTGCATCCGCTCCCGGTACGACCGGTAGCTGGCGAGCTTGGCGGCGAACGCGCTGAAGACGAACGGCTTGATCAGGTACTGCACGATGCCGGCGGCGACGGAGGCGCGCACGTTCGCGGCGTCGCGGACGGCGGTGATCGCGATGACGTCGACGTCCAGGCCCGCCGCCCGGACGGCCCGACAGAGGTCGAGGCCGCCCATGTCCGGCAGGTTCATGTCGAGCAGGATCAGCCCGATGCCCGGGTCCGCGCGCAGGGCCCGGATCGCCTCCGCCCCGCTGCCGGCGACCGCGGCCACCTCGAAGCCGTCGACCCGTCGGACGTAGTCGGCGTGGGCGCTCGCGGTCAGCGGCTCGTCCTCGACGACGAGCACCCGGATCACGACGCCACCCGCGCGGGCAGCGGCAGCTGCACCGTGAACACCGCGCCGACGTGGCGCGAGACCTCGACCGAGCCGCCGAGCCGCTCCACCACCTGCTGCACCAGCGCCAGGCCGATGCCGCGGCCGAAGCCGTCCGACTCCTTCGTCGAGTAGCCGCGCGCGAAGACGTCGGCGGTGCCGGCGACTCCGGGGCCGCTGTCCGACACCTGCACCACCAGCTCGCCCTCCGCGAGGCCGAGGTAGACCTCCACCCACGGCTCGCGGTCCGGAGCGGAGGAGGCGGCCGCGTCGAGGGCGTTGTCGATCAGATTGCCCAGCACCGTCACGAGGTCCCCGGGCTCCAGCCCCTGCGTGCCGGGCTCGAGGTGCGTCTCGAAGTGCAGCTCGACGCCGCGCTCGCGGGCCTGTGCGGCCTTGCCCAGCAGCAGTGCGGCGATCACCGGCTCCTGCACGGAGCCGAGGACCCGGTCGGCCAGGCGCTGGCTGAGGTTCAGCTCGCCGGCGGCGAACGCGAGCGCCTCGTCGGGCCGGCCGAGCTCGATCAGCGACGCGATGGTGTGCAGGCGGTTCGAGAACTCGTGGGTCTGCGAGCGCAGCGCGTCCGAGAGGGTGCGCAGTGACTCCAGCTCGCCGCTCACCCGCTGCAGCTCGGTGCGGTCGCGGAGCGTGACGACCGTGCCCAGGGGGCGGGCGCCGGGGGAGGCGGCGGGCCGCTCGTTCACCACGAGGATCCGCTCCCGGGCCACGACCAGGCGGTCCGAGACGGGCTCGTCGTCCTGCAGCAGCTCGCGCAGGGCGACGGGGAGGTCGAGCTCGGCGACCGGCACCGGCGTCCGCACGCCCTCGAGCCCGAGCAGCTCCAGCGCGTGGTCGTTCGCGAGCACCAGTCGGCCGCGGTCGTCGACCAGCAGCAGCCCCTCCCGCACCGAGTGCAGGACGGACTCGTAGTAGGCGAAGACCTGGCTCATCTGCTCCGGGCCCCGCCCGCCCGTGACGCGGCGCAGGTAGCGGGCGAGGAGCCACGAGCCGAGCGCGCCGAGCGCGACCGCCCCGAGCGCGCCCCACGCGACGACCTGCACGCGGGCGGCGAAGGAGGCGTCCACGGCCGAGAGCGTGACGCCCGCCGACACGAGCGCGACGACCGCGCCGTCGGCGTCCTCGATCGGCGCGACGGCGCGGACGGAGGGCCCGAGCGTGCCGGCGTAGGTCTCGGTGAAGGTCCGTCCCTCCAGCGCGGGCTCGATCGTGCCCTGGAACGGCAGGCCGATCCGGTCGCGGTCGCGGTGGGTGTCCCGGGTGCGGTCGGGGGCCATGATCGTGAGGAAGTCGACGCCGGTGTCCCGCATGACCTCCTCGGCGTACGGCTGCAGGCTCGCGGAGGGATCCGCGCCGGCCGTCGACTCGAGGACGAACGGATTGTCGGCCACCGTCCGCGCCACGACGAGGCTCCGCTGGGCGGCCTCGTCGCCCGCTCGGCTCCGCGCGTCGAGGGCCAGCACCGCGACGGCCGCCGCGGCGATCAGCAGGATGCTCAGCAGCTGCACGGCGAACAGGCGCGCGGCGATGCTGCCGCGCGGTCCGCGTGCGCTCGGCGTCCTGACCATGCCACTCCCTCGTGAGCGAGCGCTCGGGGCGCCCCGCCGTGAACAGTATGAACGCAACCGTGCCGGGCTCCGGAGGCGGGGCCACCATCGTCCTACCCCCTCACCTCGACGAAGAGAAGGACACCCCCATGGCGAAGACGCCTCAGACGCCGTCCGACCGGTTGATCCCCGCGGTCACCCCTCCGAAGACCCGGCGGCGCATCGACCGGAACCACTGGCTCTACATCGCCGTCATCATCGCCGTGGTCGCCGGCGTCGTGGTCGGACTCGTCGCTCCCGCCTTCGCGGCGACGCTCGAGCCGGTCGGCAAGGCCTTCGTCGGACTGATCAAGATGATGATCGCGCCGATCATCTTCTGCACCATCGTCATCGGCATCGGCTCCATCGCGAAGGCCGCCACGGTCGGCAAGGTCGGCGGACTCGCGCTGGGCTACTTCATCGTGATGTCGACCTTCGCCCTGGCGATCGGCCTCGTCGTCGGCAACATCCTGCACCCGGGCGAGGGCCTCGACATCTCGAGCGCCACCTACGACACCAGCGACCTCAAGGCCGAGAGCACCAGCGACTTCGTCCTCGGGATCATCCCCGTCTCGCTGTTCTCCTCGCTCGTGGACGGCAGCATCCTGCAGACCCTCTTCGTCGCGCTGCTCGTCGGCTTCGCGCTGCAGAAGATGGGCGCCAAGGGCCAGCCGATCCTCGGAGCGATCAAGCAGCTCCAGGTCCTGGTCTTCCGCATCCTCTCGATGGTGCTCTGGGTCGCCCCGATCGGCGCGTTCGGCGCCATCGCCGCGGTCGTCGGCAAGACCGGCTGGGGAGCGGTCGTCGCTCTCGCCACCCTGATGATCGGCTTCTACATCACCTGCGCGATCTTCGTGGTCGTCGTCCTCGGCCTGCTGCTGCGCCTGGTGACCGGCGTCAGCATCTTCTCGCTGATGAAGTACCTGGCCCGCGAGTACCTGCTGATCGTCGGCACCTCCTCCTCGGAGGCGGCGCTGCCCCGCCTGATCGCGAAGATGGAGCACCTCGGCGTCTCCAAGCCCGTCGTCGGCATCACCGTGCCCACCGGCTACTCCTTCAACCTCGACGGCACGGCGATCTACCTCACGATGGCGTCGCTGTTCATCGCCTCGGCCACCGGAGCGCCGATGTCGATCCCGGAGCAGATCGGCCTCCTCCTCTTCATGATGATCGCCTCGAAGGGCGCCGCGGGCGTCACCGGAGCGGGCCTGGCCACGCTGGCCGGCGGCCTCCAGTCCTTCCGCCCCGACCTGGTCAACGGCGTCGGCGTGATCGTCGGCATCGACCGCTTCATGTCCGAGGCCCGCGCGGTCACCAACTTCACCGGCAACGCGGTCGCCACCCTTCTCGTGGGCACCTGGACCAAGCAGATCGACATGGTGCAGGTCCGCGAGGTCCTCGGCGGGCGCTCGCCCTTCGACGAGACCACGCTCGGAGCGGACGAGCACGAGGCCCCCGCGTCGGGCACCTCGATCACCGAGGGGATCGCCTCGATCCAGGACTCCGATGAGGCGTCGCGGATGCGTGCGGAGATCGCGGCCAAGCGCTAGCCGATCCGATCGCGACGGCCCCGCCTCCCGGAACCGGTCCGGGAGGCGGGGCCTCCGTCGTACGCGGGTCAGTGCCTCCGCACCCCGAGCAGAGGCAGGGTCACCGAGCAGAGCGGCCCGATCAGCACCGCGAAGAGGAGGGTGCCGAGGCCGGCGTCGCCGCCGAGGGCCCAGCCGATGAGCAGCACCGTGAGCTCGACGCCCGAGCGCGCCACCCAGATCGGCAGGCCCGTGCGGGTGTGCAGGCCCAGCATCAGTCCGTCGCGGGGCCCCGGACCGAGGTGGGCGCCGATGTAGATCCCGCTCGCGACCGCCAGAAGCACGAGGCCTCCGGCGAAGAGCAGGCCGCGGGCCCACCACTCCTCCGGCGTCGCCAGCACGCGCAGCCCGACATCGATCATCGTGCCGACCACGAGCACGTTCAGCACGGTGCCGAGACCGGGCCGCTGTCGGAGGGGGATCCACAGCAGCAGGACGAGCAGGCCGATCACGTTCGTGAGCAGTCCGATCCCGAGCCCGGTCTGGTGCGCGACCCCCTGGGCGAAGACGGTCCACGGGTCCACGCCGATCGCCGCGCGGATCATCATCGCGTCGGCGAATCCGTAGAGGATCAGGCCCACCAGCAGGCGCGGCACGGGTCGGAGGCGCCACTGGCCAGCCGGGGGAGCGGCGGCGGCGACGGGAGCGGTGAGGGTCATGGACTCATCACAGCGCGACATTGGCCTTCTTCGCGCGGTCCAATCCGGCTACCTTGGACGCATGGCTGATGTCCACTTCGGCGCGCGCGCCCTGCAGACCCTCCTCGGCGACTGGCGCGAGCAGCGCGGCACCCGGCCCGCCTACCTCGCTCTGGCCGACCGGATCCGCCTCCTCGGGATCGACGGCCGCATCCCCGCGGGCAGCCGCCTGCCCGCCGAGCGCGAGCTCTCGGCCCGCCTCGGCGTCAGCCGCACGACCGTGGCCGCCGCGTACCGCGAGCTGCGCGACAGCGGCTACCTCGTCAGCGTGCGCGGCTCCGGCAGCGTCACCCGCCTGCCGGGAGCGGCCGTGCACGCGGTGCCCTCGCTCGCGCCGGACTTCCTCGACTTCACCAAGGCGGCCCTGCCCGCCGTCCCGGAGCTGGCCGAGGCTTACACCCGCGCGGCGCAGGCGGCCCCCGAGCACTTCGACTCCGGCTCCTACGACACCGTCGGCCTGCCGGTGCTGCGCCGCGCGATCGCCGAGCGCTACACCGCGCGGGGTCTGCGCACCGAGCCCGGCCAGATCATGGTGACCATCGGCGCGCAGCACGCGATCGCGCTCGTCGCCCGCACCCTGCTCGCGCGGGGCGACCGGGCGCTGATCGAGGCCCCGACCTACCCGCACGCCTACGAGGCCCTCCGGCTGGCCGGCGCGCGGCTCGTGCCGGTGAACGTCGACGGGGCGGACGGCTGGGACGGAGAGGGCCTGATCGCCGCGCTGCGCGGCACGAGCCCGAGCCTGGCCTACCTGATGCCCGACTTCCACAACCCGACCGGCCGCTCCATGGCCCCCGAGCTGCGGGAGCGGGCGATCGCCGCCGCGGCCCGGCAGGGGACCCTGATCATCGCCGACGAGACGACGGCCGAGCTCGACATCGACCGGCGGATGTCGCCGCTGCCGTTCGCCGCCTACGGGCCCGAGGGGACGGTGCTCTCGATCGGCTCCGTCGGCAAGACGCTGTGGGGCGGCATCCGGATCGGCTGGATCCGCGCCGAGCGGGCGGTGATCCGCAAGCTGGCGCTGGCGCGCTCGGCGAGCGACCTCGGCACGCCGATCCTGGAGCAGCTCCTGGTCGCGGACATGCTCGGCCGGATGGACGGCGTGCTGGAGCTGCGGCGCTCGCAGCTGCGCGCCGGCCGCGACCACCTCGAGGCGGCCCTGGCGCGCGCGATCCCGGAGTGGAGCGTGCCGCGGGTCTCGGGCGGCCTCTCCACCTGGGTGGGCCTGGGCCGGCCGGCGAGCTCGCAGCTGGCGCTCGCCGCCCGGACGGCGGGCCTGCTGATCACCGCGGGCCCGCGCTTCGGGATCGACGGCGCCTTCGAGCGCTTCCTCCGCATCCCGATCGGCTACTCGCCCGAGGCGACCGACCGGGCCGTGGAGGCGCTCGCGACGGCGTGGGCGCAGGTCGCCCGGCACCCGGCGGCCGACCCGGGGTACCTCGCCGACGTGGTCTGAGGTGGAGTGCCCGCCGGGCGTGTGAGATCGTTCTCTCATGAGCGACGGGTACGGCTACCTGCTGGTCCACTTCGTGGAGGACCGGACCGGCCACAGCGAGAAGATCTTCCTCTCGCTCAGCCGGGGCGACGATCCGCTGAGCTGGCGCGCGCTCGGGCCGGTGCTGGAGTGGACCGGCGGCACGGGCGGCGTCCGCGACCCCCACATCGTCCGCGGGCCGCGGGGCTTCCACCTCGTCGCCACCGACCTCTGCGTCTGGCGGCCCGAGGGCCCGGACTGGGACCTCTACCGGCACCGGGGGAGCCGCGACCTCGTGGTCTGGGACTCCCCGGACCTCCTCGAGTGGTCCGAGCCGCGCGCGGTCGCCGTCGCTCCCGAGGGCGCGGGCATGGCCTGGGCGCCGGAGTCGGTCTACGACCCGGTCTCGGGCGACTTCCTCGTGCACTGGTCCTCAGGCCTGGCCGAGGACGGCGACCCCGCCACCGGCGAGACGGGCGACAGCCGCATCCTGATCTCCCGCACGCGCGACTTCCGCACGTTCGCCGAGCCCGAGACCTACCTCCGGCTGCCCGGCGGAGTGATCGACATGACGCTGCTGATCGAGGGCACGGCCGTCCACCGCTTCGCCAAGCAGCACGACGACGCCCCCGACACGATGCAGGTGTTCCAGCAGGTCGGCTCCTCCCTCCTCGCGGACGACTTCACCACCGTCGCCCGGGGGATCGGGCAGGAGCTCGGCCCGAGCATCGAGGGGCCGCTGGTCTTCCGGCACCACCGCGAGGAGCGCTGGTCGCTCTGGGTCGACCAGTACGCCCTCCGCCCCTACGGCTACCGCGCCTACACGAGCACCGACCCGGCCTCGGGCCGCTGGGAGCTCGCGGAGGAGTTCGACCTACCCGAGGACACCAAGCACGGAGCGGTCCTCCCGCTCACCCGATCCGAGTACACGGCGCTCGACGAGCGCCACCCCGCCTGAGAGGCCCCGCATGACCGACTTCAGCCCGCGTCTCGCCGACGCCCTCGTCACCGTCCTCGGTGCCGACGGCGCTCCGCTCGCCCACGCCGACGTGACGGTCCAGCAGCGCCGCCACGCCTTCGCCTTCGGCTGCACTCCTCCGAGCACCGACCCCGCCCGCGCCGAGGAGCGCCGGCTCTGGCTCGACCTGTTCGACACGGCGACCCTCCCCGTCTACTGGGGCCGCTTCGAGCCGGAGCGCGGCCGCACCGCGACGGAGGAGGTGCTCGCCGAGGCGCGCGCGCTCGCCGCGGACGGCGTCCGCCTGAAGGGGCACCCGCTCGTCTGGCACTACGTGAAGCCGGAGTGGCTCGACGCGCTGCCGCTGGACGAGGCCGAGCAGCTCCTCCGCGCGCGCATCCGCCGGGAGGTGGGCGCCTTCGCCGAGCTGATCGACACCTGGGACGCGATCAACGAGGTCGTCATCATGCCGCGCTTCGCGAACGAGCCGGACGGCGTGACGAACGCCGTCACCCGCCTCGCCCGCGAGAAGGGCCGCGTCGGCATGGTCGAGCTGGCCTTCTCGGAGGCGCGCAGCCTCGGCACCGGACCGGTGCTCGTGCTGAACGACTTCGACCTCGGGCCCGAGTACGAGCGGCTGATCGAGGACGTGCTCGAGGCCGGGATCCGGCCCGATGCGATCGGCCTGCAGTCGCACATGCACCAGGGGTTCCGCGGGGAGGAGCAGATCACGGCGATCTGCGACAGGTTCGCGCGCTTCGGTCTGCCGCTGCACTGGACCGAGACCACCCTCGTCTCGGGCGAGCTGATGCCCGCCGAGATCGAGGACCTCAACGACCACGTGGTCGAGGACTGGCCGACCACTGCGGAGGGGGAGGCACGGCAGGCGGACGAGATGGTGCGGCACTACGAGACGCTGGTCGCGCATCCGGCGGTCGAGGCGATCACCTACTGGGGCTTCGACGACGCCGGAGCCTGGCTCGGAGCGCCGGGCGGGTTCCTCCGCCGCGACGGGAGCCCGAAGCCGGCCTACGAGGCGCTGCGCTCGCGGATCCGCGGGGACTGGTGGCTCGAGCCGACGGTGCTCCGGACGGACGCCGAGGGGCGCGTCGGAGTCCGGGCCTTCGCCGGGGACTTCGCGCTCTCGAGCGCGGGGGCGGGCGCTGCAGTGGGCCTCCCTGTCGGGTCGTCGACGGCGGAGGTCCGCCTGGGCTGAGGGCGTCCGGGGCCGGCCGGTGGCGCGGGTCGCCCCGTCGCGCGCCCCGGAACGCCGCGTCCCTCCCAACACTCAGTCGGCTGATGGAAGACTCGGAGGGTGCATCTCCTCGCGGTCCTCAGCATGAAGAACCGGGCGCTCATCGCGCTCGTCACCGTCGTCATCGCCGTCTTCGGCGGAGTCGCCCTGACCGGGCTCAAGCAGGAGCTCGCGCCGTCGATCTCCTTCCCGCAGCTCGCCGTCGTCACGTCCTATCCGGGCGCCGCTCCGGAGGTGGTCAACGACGACGTCTCGACGCCGATCGAGACCGCCATCCAGGGGGTGCCGGGGCTCGAGACGACCAGCGCGACGTCCTCCACGGACTCCTCCCTCATCTCGGCGTCCTTCACCTACGGCACCGACCTCGCCACCGCCGAGCAGAAGATCCTGCAGGCGATCAACCGGATCAAGAGCACGCTCCCGGACGGCGTCGACCCGCAGGTGGTCACCGGCTCCCTCGACGACCTGCCGGTGCTGCAGCTCGCCGTGTCGAGCGACGGCGACGCGGACGCGCTGGCCGAGCGCCTGCGCACCACGGTCATCCCGGACCTGGAGAAGGTCGAGGGCGTGCGCGAGGCGGCGCTCGTCGGCGAGACCGCCCAGCGCGTCACGATCACCCCGGACGACGCGGCGCTCGCCGCGGCCGGCCTCTCGACCGGCGACATCCGCTCGGCCCTCCAGCAGAACGGCGTGCTCGTCGCGGGCGGACAGATCACCCAGGACGGCTCGACCTTCTCGGTGCAGTCGGGCGTCAAGCTCGACTCGACCGACGCGATCGCGGCGCTGCCGCTGCTGCCGTCCGCAGGTGCCTCCGCGGGTGCGGGCGGCGCCGGTGCGTCAGCGGGCGCGGGTGCCTCCGCGGGTGCCGGGGCTTCCGCCGGCGGCTCCGACGCCGGAGCAGCGGCGGGAGGCGCGGCCGTGACCGCGGAGCCGACGGTCACCACCCTCGGCTCCGTCGCGACGGTCGCCGTCACCGACGCCCCCGTCACCTCGATCTCGCGCGTCAACGGCCAGCCCGCCCTGACCCTCTCGATCACCAAGCTCCCCGCAGCGAACACCGTCGACGTGTCGACCGGCGTGGCCGCGCTGCTCCCGGACCTCGAGGAGTCGATCGGCGACAACGCCGCCTTCACCCCGGTCTTCGACCAGGCGCCCTACATCCAGGAGTCGATCGCGTCGCTCGCGCAGGAGGGGGCGCTCGGCCTCGTCTTCGCCGTGCTGGTGATCCTGCTGTTCCTGCTCTCGGTGCGCTCGACCCTGGTCACGGCCATCTCGATCCCGACCTCGGTGCTGATCACCTTCATCGGCCTGCAGACGGCCGGCTACACCCTCAACATCCTCACCCTCGGCGCGCTCACCATCGCGATCGGCCGTGTGGTCGACGACTCCATCGTCGTGATCGAGAACATCAAGCGGCACCTCGACGCGGGTGAGGACCGGGCCCGGACCATCGCGGTCGCCGTCCGCGAGGTCGCCGGCGCGATCACCGCCTCCACGATCACCACGGTCGCGGTGTTCCTGCCGATCTCGTTCGTCGGCGGCACCACGGGCGAGCTGTTCCGGCCCTTCGCGCTGACCGTGTCGATCGCCCTGCTCGCCTCCCTCGTGGTGGCGCTGACGATCGTGCCGGTGCTGGCCTACTGGTTCCTCCGCCCCTCGAAGCGGCCGGCGGTGCGCCAGGCCGCGCAGGCGGCGCTCGCGGAGGAGCGCGCGGCGGCCGGAGGGGCACCCGCCTCGGGCGTCCCGGCCGACACCGCTGCGCCGGTCGAGGAGGCCCCGCACCACGGCGCCCACGCCGCTCCCCGGCGGGCGCGCGGGCTGCAGTCGGTGTACGGCCCGATCATCCACTGGACGCTGAAGCACTCGGTCGTCACCGTCCTCCTCGCGCTGCTCGTGCTCGTCGGGACCGGTGCGCTGTACCCGCTGATGAAGACGAACTTCCTCGGCTCCAGCGGGCAGGACACCTTCACCGTCACCCAGACGGTCCCCGTCGGCCAGAGCCTCGATGCGCAGGACGCGACGGCGCAGCAGGCGAGCACGGCGATCCTCGGCGTCGACGGCGTCGAGACCGTCCAGCTCACCGTCGGCTCCTCCGGCGGCCTGCAGAGCGCGTTCGGCGGGGGAGGCGGCGGCGGCACCTCGATCCGCTACTCCGTCACCACCGACGAGTCGGCCGACCAGGAGGCCGTGCAGGCGGACGTCCGCGACGCGCTGTCGGGCGTCGCCTCGGCCGAGGACATCAGCGTCGCCGCCTCCTCCGGCTTCGGCGCCTCCTCGGACATCGAGGTCGACCTCTCGACCGCCTCGCAGAGCGACCTCCAGAGCGCGAGCGACCAGCTCCTCGAGGCCCTGCGCGGGACCGACGGGATCAGCCAGGCCGAGAGCAACCTCTCCTCCTCGCTGCCCTACATCGCGGTGCGGGTCGACCGCGACGCCGCGGCCCGGGCGGGTCTCAGCGAGGTCGCCGTGGGCACGATCGTCAGCCAGGCGCTCCAGCCCAGCCAGGTCGGCAGCGTCGTGATCGACGACCGCACCCTCTCGATCTACCTGGCCGACGGGCAGCCGCCGGCCACCGTGGACGAGCTGCGGAACCTCGAGGTGCCGACCCTCACCGGCACCGTCGCGCTCTCCACCCTCGCGGCGGTCGAGCAGACGGACGGTCCGGCGAGCATCACCACCGAGCGTGGCCAGCGCACCGCGACCATCACCGTCACCCCGGAGAGCGACGACCTCGCCTCGGCCAACGTCGCCGTGCAGAACGCGATCGACGCGACGGCGCTTCCGGCCGGTGTCGACGCCTCCCTCGGCGGAGTGACCGCCGACCAGGCCGACGCGTTCTCGCAGCTGGGCATCGCACTGCTCGTCGCGATCCTGATCGTCTACGTCGTGATGGTGGCGACGTTCCGCTCGCTCCTGCAGCCGCTGCTCCTGCTCGTGTCCGTGCCGTTCGCGGCGACCGGCGCGATCCTCCTGCAGGTGATCACCGGCGTGCCGCTGGGCGTGCCGTCCCTGATCGGCGTGCTGATGCTGATCGGCATCGTCGTCACGAACGCGATCGTGCTCGTGGACCTGGTGAACCAGTACCGGGACCGCGGGATGCCGGTGCGGGAGGCGCTGCTGCACGGCACCGAGCGGCGGCTCCGGCCCATCCTGATGACCGCCCTCGCGACGATCTTCGCCCTGCTGCCGATGGCGCTGGGGATCACGGGCCACGGCGGCTTCATCTCGCAGCCGCTGGCGATCGTCGTGATCGGCGGCCTGGTGTCCTCGACGGTGCTGACCCTCGTGGTCCTGCCCGTCGTCTACAACCTGGTCGAGGGGTATCGTGAGCGGCGGCGTGCCGCCCGCGCCGGGAAGGCGTCGGCATGACGGACATCAGGGATGCGGCCGAGACGGTCGGCTCGCGCTGGCGCAGCGGCCCGGAGCGCGCCACCGCGGTCCTCGACGAGATCGGTCCGGAGCGCTTCGTCGCCCGCGACTTCCGCCCGGGCACGCTCCGGCACCTCGTGCTGATCCGCTTCCGCCCGACGGCGCTGGTCGCCGAGGCGGACGAGGTCACCCGCCGCTTCCTCGCCCTGGCCGACGAGTGCGTCCGCGACGGACGGCCCTACATCGAGTCGATCGAGACCGGGCCGCAGCTGAGCATCGAGGGCGCGGGCGAGGGCTTCGACCGCGCGTTCCTGCTGACCTTCTCGTCCGAGGGCGACCTGCACTACTACCTGGGCCGGCCGGCCGTCGAGGACCCCGCGCACTGGGATCCCGCGCACGACGCGTTCAAGGAGTTCGTCGGGCCGTTCGTCGACACGGCCGGCATCGTCGCGTTCGACTTCCGACCCGAAGCGCACTGATGGCGACTCCCGAGTTCGTGCTGCGGCTGCGCGAGCGGATCGGGACCGAGCTGCTCTGGCTCACCGGCGTGACCGCGGTGATCCTCCGCGAGGAGCCGGCGCTCGAGGTCCTGCTCGTCCGGCGCGCCGACACCGGCGCCTGGACGGCCGTCACCGGGATCATCGACCCGGGCGAGACCGTCGCCGGCACCGCCCGCCGCGAGGCGCAGGAGGAGGCGGGCGTCGAGATCGAGGTCGAGCGCCTCGTGCAGGTGCACACCCTCCCGCCGATGCAGTACCCCAACGGGGACCGTTCGCAGTACCTCGACCACGTGGTGCGCTGCCGCTGGATCTCGGGGGAGGCCCACGTCGCGGACGACGAGTCGACCGAGGTCGGCTGGTTCGCGCCCGACGCGCTGCCGCCGATGTCGGACGAGCACCGCGCCCGGATCGAGCGGGCGCTGTCGGACGAGCCGGGCTGCTCGATCGACTGACGGCGGGGGTGCGCGCCGGACGAGGGCGGGGCCGCCTCCCGGGAGCGGCACTCGGATCGGAGCGGGCGTCCTGCCGTGTCGGCCTCCGACCGGACGGGCCCTCGGGCCGGGCTCCTCGGACCCGGCTCGCCTCGGACCCGGCTCGCCTCGGAGAGGGCGCTGCTCAGACCGGACGCGCGAAGCAGAGCACCGCGTCGTCGCCGACGTGGGCTCCGAAGCCGTCGATCGCCGTGAAGCCGAGCGCCCTGGCCGCTGGGGCGAGCTCCGGCGCGGCGGCCAGGCGCAGCGTGCGGATCCGCTGCACCCGCGCCCACGACTCCGCCGCCGCGACGAGCCGTCGGGCGACTCCCGTGCGCCGGTGGACGGAGGCGACCACGAGCTCCAGAACCTCGGCGAAGTCGTCCGGGCCGGGAGCGAGCACCAGCACGCCGGACGCCGCCCCGTCGATCCGGGCGATCAGGACGCGGGCGTGCGGGGGCGGGACCGCGGCGAGGAGGCCCTCCGCTCCGACTGCGTCCTCGAGGCGGACGACGACTCCGCTCACGAGCCCAGGTGAGCGCGGAGGAACTCGACGACCCGAGCACGCAGAGCGTCGTCGAGCAGCGCGATCGAGTGCAGCGAGCCGGGGAGGACGAGGAGGTCGACGCTCGAGCCCGCTCCGCGCAGCGCCTCGGCGAAGCGGGTCGACTGGCTGAGCGCGACCCGTTCGTGCGCCGCGTGCGCGATGAGGAACGGCGGCTCGGAGCCGTCCACCTGCGCGAGGGGCGAGGCGGCGGTCGCAGCGGGGCAGGAGGCGAGGTCCGCGCAGTCGAGGTAGCTGCGCACGGCGGCCGCGACTCCGACCACCGGGTCGTCGTCGGCGAGGCCGGCGGCGCTGAGATCGGAGGGGCCGCTCAGGTCGACCACGGCGGCCAGGCGCGACGAGGTCGCCGGCAGTGTGCCGAGCAGAGAGGCGAGGTTGCCGCCGGCCGAGCCGCCGAAGGCCGCCACCCGCTCCGGATCGATGCCGAAGCGCGCGGTCTGCTCCGGCTCGAGCAGCCAGTCGAGGGCGGCCGTCACATCGTCGAGCTGCGCGGGGAACACGGCGGCGGGCGCGAGGCGGTAGTCGATCGAGACGGCGACGAACCCCTCCGATCCGAGCCACTGGCAGATCGGACGCCAGTTCGCGTCGGCCTTGCCTCCACGGGCCCAGCTGCCGCCGTGCACGACGAGGACGGCGGGCCGCGGCTCCGCCGACGGGGCAGGGGAGGAGCAGACGTCGACGCTCTGCCCGGTGCTCGCGTCGTAGACGACGTCGGCCGTCACGCTCACGCCGGACCAGTCGGGTGCGGGTGCCGCTCCGAGCGCCTGCGCCACCGGCTCCGAGACGGGAGTGGTGCTCGCGCAGCCCGAGAGGAGCAGTGCGAGGGCGGCCAGGACCGCGGCGACGCGTTGCGGGGATCGGGTGGGCTCGCGCATGAGTGCGATCAGCGTACGGGGTGCCCGGCGCCCCGGATGCGGCACCCCCGCGATCAGGGGGTGCCGGGCTCGCGCTGCAGACGGACCAGGACGACCCCCGCGAGGATCAGCGCGCCGCCGCCGAACTGGATCGGCGCGGGCAGCTCGCCGAGGATCAGCCACGCGGCCGCGATCGAGAACAGCACCTCCGTCAGCCCGACGAAGGAGGCGATCCTCGTGCCGAGACGGCGTCCGCCCTCGATCCCGAGCAGATACGCCAGCACCGTCGACATGCCGAGGATCACGCCCGCGGGGAGGAGCCAGCTGACCTCCGCTCCGACGAACACCACCTCTCCGAACGTCGCGCGCAGCGGTGTGACGCCGAGCGCCCCGAGTGCCAGCAGGATCGCGGCGCCGACCGTCATCGCCCCCGCCGTGAGCGCGATCGGCGGCAGCTCCGGATCCACCCGGCCGGCGATGACGTAGTAGACGCACAGGCCGAGCGAGGCGGTCAGCGCCCAGGCGATGCCGACCAGCTCGGGGGTCGACTCGCCGGACAGGTCGAGCACGAGCACCAGGCCGCCGAGCGCGAGCGCGGAGCCGGCGAGGGTGAAGCGGCCGGGGTGCCGGCGCGTGCGCGCCCAGGCGAAGAGGACGAGGAACACCGGCGCGAGGTACTCGATCAGCAGGGCGACGCCGACCGACATGTGCTCGATCGCGCTGTAGAAGCAGAGCTGCGCGGCGATCACGGCGAAGACTCCATAGAGGGCGATCGTGCCGAGGTTGCGGCGGAGCACGGGCCAGCGGCCGCGGAGGGACAGGATCGCCGGGATCGCGAGGATCAGGGCCGCGCCGCCCGCCCGCCAGAGGACCGCGGACGCCGGCGTCCAGCCCGCCTCGAGGAGCGGCTTCACGAACGGCCCGCCCAGACCGAACGCCGCCGACGCGGCCAGCGCCGCGACGAGGCCGGAGCCGAGGCGCCGTGCAGGCGCGGGCGCGCTCGCGGCGGGGAGGGTGACGGCGGCGGTGCTCTCGGCGGTCATGGCCGGCTCCTTCAGGAGTCAAAAGGATTACACTCGTGACAGCGAGCTGATCGCACACTACTGAGCCGCACTGTCAGGAGTCAACATGGTGTTCGCCTATGACGTCGAGGCGTCATTGACCTCCACCGCCACCCTCGTCAACACGCTCCCCGAGCTGTCGCCGTCCGGCGAGGACGAGATGGCGACGATCGAGCAGCTGGACGACTTCCTCCTCGAGAACCGGTACACGGGCAGCCGCGACGGATCGGCCGAGGAGCTGGAGGCCGTGCGGGCGATCCGCTCCTCCCTCCGCACCCTCTGGCTCACGCGGGCCGAGGAGGACCTCGTCCCCGTCGTCAACGGGATGCTCGACTCCGGCCGCGCGCTCCCGCAGCTGGTCCGGCACGGACCCTACGGCTGGCACCTCCACGCGACGCGCGACGAGAGCCCGCTCGCCACGCGCATCCTGGTCGAGGCCGCCATGGCGTTCGTCGACGTGATCCGCGGCGACGAGCGCGAGCGGATCCGCGTCTGCGCGGCGGAGGACTGCGAGGCGGTGCTCGTGGACTTCTCCCGCAACCGCTCGAAGCGCTACTGCGACACGGGCAACTGCGGCAATCGCGCGAACGTGGCCGCGTACCGGGCTCGGCGGGCGTCGCAGTAGCGGACGGGCGGTAGGTGCAAACGGGCTCGCGCGTCGATCGTGCTGCGGCTCGGGGCCGGGGGGCTGTATGCGGGGCGACTCCTCGGGGGACCGGGTGCGGAGATGCGCGGCTCCCGGGCTTCGCGGCTCCGGACCTGAGCGGGTCCTGGCCTGAGCGGCTACCGAACTGAGCGGCTCCTGGCCGCACGTCTCCCCGCCCTAGCCAGGCTCCGGGGCCGCGTGTAGACTCACTCGGTCGGCTCTTGACACCGTGCGTTCTCGTGCGGATGGGTTTGTTAGTCAAGTGGGCCGAGTCTCCGACAGTCGTCGTGAGACGAATCACATGTGTGAATCGGCCCCGGTCAATGACTCGCCCGGGTTCTCCCCCTGCTGCCCCGCAGCAGTCCAGCGCACGGACGCCCCTCACGACGGGGCTCCTCCGGCGTCGCCTCCTCGCGCACGACCTGAACCCAGGAAGAACTGCCATGCCCAAGAACAAGAAGCCCGCCGGCGGACGTCCGGCCAAGAACTTCGAGCCCAACCGCTTCGGCGCCTCGAGCGGCAAGTCCCAGCTCGGCGGCCGCTCGCGCTTCCCCGGCGCCAAGCCGGGCTCGCGCAGCGAGGGCCACCGCGGCTTCCGCGCCGTCGACGAGAACGCCCCCAAGAAGGCGCGCTGGAACGCCGACGAGCGCGCCGAGCGGGCCACCGAGCGCGCCGATCGGCCCGCCCGCGGGTACGACCGCGACGAGCGGCCCTCGCGCGGCTACGACCGCGACGCACGTCCGGCGCGCTCGAACGACCGTGACGAGCGTCCGGCCCGCGGGTACGACCGCGACGCACGCCCGGCGCGCTCGAACGATCGCGACGATCGTCCGGCGCGATCCTTCGACCGCAGTGACCGTCCGGCTCGTTCCTTCGACCGCGATGCGCGTCCGGCCCGCTCGAACGACCGCGACGATCGTCCGGCGCGTTCCTACGGGCGCGATGAGCGTCCGGCGCGTTCCTTCGACCGGAGCGACCGTCCGGCCCGTTCCTTCGACCGCGATGCGCGTCCGGCCCGCTCGAACGACCGCGATGACCGTCCGGCCCGCTCCTACGGACGCGACGACCGGCCCGCCCGCACCGGCGACCGCGACGAGCGCCCCTCGCGCGGCTACGACCGCACTGAGCGTCCCGCCCGCTCGTTCGACCGCAGCGACCGCCCGGCCCGCTCCTTCGACCGGGACGCGCGTCCCTCGCGCGGCCACGACCGCGGCGACCGCCCGACACGCTCGTTCGACCGCGACTCCCGGCCCTCGCGCCGCGACTCCGGCTCGGACTTCTACCCCAGCCGCGACGCCCGTGCGCCGCACCAGGCCGACGACGTCGTGCTCGAGCGCCTCGAGGCGACGGCCACGCTCGCCGTCGACGTCGAGGGCGTCACCTTCGGCGACCTCGGCCTGGGCGGGAACATCGTCCGGATGCTGACCGAGCTCGGAGCGGCCGCGCCGTTCCCGATCCAGGCCGCGACCATCCCCGAGGTGCTCGCCGGCAAGGACGTCCTCGGACGCGGCAAGACCGGCTCCGGCAAGACCATCGCCTTCGGCGCCCCCGTCGTCGAGCGCCTGATGGAGAACAACGGAGCGAAGGGCCGCAAGCCGGGCCGCGCTCCGCGCGCGCTCATCCTCGCGCCGACCCGCGAGCTCGCCATGCAGATCGACCGGACGATCCAGCCGATCGCCCGCTCCGTCGGCCTGTTCACGACGACCATCTACGGCGGCGTCCCCCAGTACAAGCAGGTCGGAGCCCTCCAGCGCGGAGTCGACATCGTCATCGCGACGCCGGGCCGCCTCGAGGACCTCGTCGAGCAGGGGCGCCTCGACCTCTCGAACATCACCATCACGGTGCTCGACGAGGCCGACCACATGTGCGACCTCGGCTTCCTCGAGCCGGTGCAGCGCATCCTCCGCCAGACCGCCGACGGCGGCCAGCGGCTGCTGTTCTCGGCCACGCTCGACAAGGGCGTCGCGACGCTCGTCGACGAGTTCCTGGTCGAGCCGAGCGTCCACGAGGTCGCCGGCGAGGACCAGGCGTCCTCGACCATCGACCACCGCGTGCTCCTGATCGAGCACCGCGACAAGGCCGAGATCATCGAGCAGCTCGCCGCCCGCCAGGGCAAGACGCTGATCTTCGCCCGGACCCGCGCGTTCGCGGAGCAGCTCGCGGAGCAGCTCGACCACGCGGACATCCCCGCAACGAGCCTCCACGGCGACCTCAACCAGTCGCGCCGCACCCGCAACCTCGCACTGCTCACCAGCGGACGCGTCGACGTGCTGGTCGCGACCGACGTGGCCGCGCGCGGCATCCACGTCGACGACATCGACCTGGTGATCCAGGCCGACGCTCCCGACGAGTACAAGACGTACCTCCACCGCTCCGGCCGCACCGGCCGCGCGGGCAAGACGGGCACGGTCGTGACGCTCATCACGCGCAACCGCCGCCGCCGCATGGAGGAGCTGCTCGACCGTGCCGAGATCGAGGCCGAGATGATCGAGGCCCGCCCCGGCGACCGCGTCCTGCGCGAGATCAGCGCCCCGGCCGAGTAGCCGCCGACCGCACGACGACGAGGCGCGGACCCCCTGCATCGGGGTCCGCGCCTCGTGGCGTTCGTGGTGGGTGCTGTGGTGCGTCATGACGGCGAGTGCCGAGTCGTGGTGACCCTCCGACTCCGCGCTGCGCAGGACTCCGCGCTGTGCGGGTCCCCGTGGGGCGGCTCTGCGTTGCGCGGCTCTGTGCTGGACGACTCTGCAGTGCCCGGCTTCGCGGAGGGCTTCTGCACGCACGAACGCCGAAGGGCGGACACCGCGAGGTGCCCGCCCTTCGGCGTGTTCACCGGCCGGAGCCGATGAGGGGAATTAGCTGGCCGGGGGGGTCAGCACGGTGTCGATGAGGTAGACGGTCGCGTTGGCGGTCTGGACGCCACCGCAGATGACGGACGCGTCGTTGACCTTCAGGTCGTCGCCGGAACCGGTGACGGTGAGGTTGCCACCCTGGACGGTGGCGTGGTCGCCGGCGATCGCGTCAGGGGCGATCTGGCCGGGGACGACGTGGTAGGTCAGGATCGAGGACAGCGTGGCGGCGCCCTCGGGGGTCTTGAGGGAGTCGACGGTCGCGGCGTCGAGCTTGGCGAACGCGTCGTCGACCGGGGCGAAGACGGTGAACTCGCCGCTGTTCAGCGTGTCGACGAGGTTGACGTCGGGGTTGAGGCCACCGGAGACCGCAGCGGTCAGGGTGGTGAGCAGCGGGTTGTTCGACGCGGCGGTCGCGACGGGGTCGAGCGACATGCCCTCGACCGAGCCGGCGCCGTCCGGGACCTGCTCGGCGTAGGCGGCACAGCCGGGACCGACGAGGTTCGCGGCCGGGTCCATGGTCGCCATGGGGGTCGAGGAGGCGGAAGCCGACGAGGTGGCCATCGGGGTCGACATCTCGGTCGCCGCGTCGCTGGCGGCGGTGGTCGAGCCGCTTCCGCTCGAGCAGGCGGTGAGGCCGAGGGCGGCGGTGCCCAGCAGGGCGAATGCGGCGAGGGCGGAACGCTTGGTGGATCGCATGGGATTACTCCTTCGTGAGACGGCCCCCACGTGATGCGGAGGACCTGTTCTGTGTGGACCGTTTCGCGGCCGTTGACATGTGTTCGGAGCCCTCCCTGCGGGGGTTTGGATTTCTTTCGGTGATCTAGGTAACGGCTTCGTAACGGCAGGGAACCGGGACGGCGGGCGGCTGCTCCGCCGCGTCGATTACCCTGGAGACGTCGCGCGCACGCGTCGACACGACGACGAGAGGACGGGCGAGTGCAGACCCGAGGTGCACGAGTGGCTCGCGGCGTCGCCGCCGCTCTCGCCGCGACCGCCACGGCCGCCGCCTCCCACACGGTCGCGGGCGCCGAGACCCCCACTCCTGCCGTGCTCGCCCTCGCCGCGGCGTTCGCCGTCGTCGTCTGCGTCCTTTTCTCGGGGCGCCGTCTGTCCCTTCCTCGGCTGACGCTCTCCGTGCTCCTCAGCCAGATCGCGTACCACGGCCTCTTCCTCATCACGGGCAGCGGTGGGGAGGTGAGCGTGGTCGGGACGACGGGCACCGGCGCGCACTTCCACGACGGGTCGACCATCGAACTGATCGCCGGCGGAGGCGGACACGCGACTCACGCTCCGGTGATGCTCGTCGCCCACCTCGCTGCGGCTGCCTTGACGATCGCGGCGTTCCGGTACGGCGAGCGCCTCTTCTGGACGCTGGGAGCAGGCCTCCAGCGCGTCGTCGTACGGATCGTCGCCCGCGCGTCCGCGGTCGCGCTCCCGTCGGCACCCGGCGTCTCGATGACGGGCACCCCCGAGCCGCGGGCACCCCGATCCCTCGACGCGGTCCTCTCGATCCTCCGGCACCGCGGGCCGCCGCTGCAGGTCCTCCGCGCCGCCTGACGCCCCTCCCGTGCGGGAGCGGCTCCGGTCGGCGCCTCCGCACGCACCGCGAACCCGCGCTGCGTTCAGGACTCCCGGCCCCGCGCCGGATCTCCCCCGAGGACACGACCGTCATGACCCGTTCTTCTTCTTCTTCTTCTTCTTCCTTCTCGCGGCTCCGCCTCGTCGGCAGCGGCGCACTCGTCGCCGCCGGATCGATCGCGCTCGCTGTCGCCGCGCCCACGGCGGCCAGCGCCCACGTGACCGCGGCGGCGAGCAGCACCGCCGCCGGCTCGTACACGGTGGTGACGTTCTCGCTGGCCCACGGCTGCGAAGGCTCGCCGACGACGGGACTCACGATCACGATGCCCGACGGCATCAACTCGGTCAGCCCGACGATCAACCCGAACTGGGATGTCGTGAAGAACGAGGCCGCGATCGCCGACCCGGTCACCGACTCCCACGGGAACACCGCGACCAAGCGGGTCTCGGACGTGGTCTACACGGCGAAGACGCCCCTCGCCGACGGCTACCGCGACACCGTCGCCCTCCAGCTTCAGCTCCCCGAGGACGCAGCCGGCTCCACACTGGAGTTCCCCGTGCTGCAGACGTGCGAGACCGGCAGCACCGCCTGGGACCAGCCGACCGTCGACGGCCAGGACGAGCCCGAGCTGCCCGCTCCCACCGTCGCGGTGACCGCGGCGGAAGCGGGGTCCGGCCACGGGGGCGGACATGACGACGACGGCGACGGTGACGACGCGGTCGCGACCACCGCCTCGGCGACGACGGCCACGAGCGGCGACGACGTGCTCGCCCGCATCCTCGGAGTCGGCGGGCTCGTCGTCGGCGCGGTCGGCGTGGCCGTCGGGCTCGCCTCCCGCCGCCGCGGGCCCCGGGCGTCGGCGTGACCCGTCGGAAGGCCCTCGTCGCCGCGACCGCGATCGGGCTGCTCGGCTCGATCGCGGTGGCGGCGCCCGCCAGCGCGCACAACTACCTCGTCTCGACGACTCCCGCTGCGGACTCGACCGTGACGGAGCAGCCGGGAACGCTGGTGCTGACGACGAACGACGACCTGCTCGTCCTCGGGACGGACGGAACGGCGGCGGCTCTGCGCGTCGTCGGGCCGGACGGGCTCTACTACGGCGACGGCTGCGTCAGCGTCGTCGGGCCGGAAGCGTCGATGCCGCTCGAGCTCGGCGCGGCGGGGGAGTACGAGGTGACCTGGCAGGTCGTGTCGACCGACGGGCACCCCGTGTCGGGCCAGTACGCGTTCGACTGGGCGCCGGCCGACGGGACCGCGCTCGCCGAGGGGTCGGGCTCGGTCCCGGACTGCAACGGCACCGTCGCGGTCTCAGGAGGGCAGGCCGAGTCCGCCGACGAAGCGCAGGCGACGTCCGGATCGGACCCGGCACTCCTCGGGGACGTCCTGTGGATCGGCGGCGCTCTCGCCGCGGTCGCCGCCGCCATCGGAGTGACGCTCCTCGTGCTGCGACGGCGACCCCGCGACTGAGGCTCGTGAGCCTCCTGGGGTGGCGGTCGGTCAGTTCAGGAGGCTCGCGAGGGGCCCTTCACCGAGACCGGTGAGGACGGCCGCCGCGTCCTCGTAGACGGCGACGGCTCCGGCCTCGCGGAGTTCGTGCTCCGAGGTACCGCCGGAGAGGACTCCGACCGTTGCCAGGCCCGCGCGCTCGGCGGCCAGGACGTCCCAGGTCGCGTCGCCGACCATGACGGCGCGGTCGACGGAGACGCCCGCGCGGTCGAGCGCGATCGAGATCAGGTCGGGTGCTGGCTTGGCGGTCGAGACGTCTGCGCCGCTGGTGACAGCGTGGACGGAGCCGCCGAAGTCGAGGACGTCGAGAAGCACGTCCAGCTCGTTCTGCGGTGCCGAGGTGGCGAGGACGACGTGGACGCCTCGACCGACGAGCGTCGCGACGAGCTCGCGAGCTCCCGGGAGTGGAACGATGCGTGCTGTCGTCTCGGAGTAGTTCTTGGTGTGCAGCGACTTCACCAGTGCGCGCTGCTCCTCCTTCACGTCGTCCTCGAGGAGCATGTCGAGCAGCTCCGACGAGTCTGCGCCGATCGCTCGTTGGATGCGCCAGGCGGGCACGACGAGGTCGGCCTGCCAGAAGGCGCGCGACCACGCCTCGACGTGGAGGAAGTTCGTGTCGGCGAGGGTCCCGTCGATATCGAAGAGCACCGCCGAGGTCCCCGTCGTCGCGTCTTTCCTGTCCTTCGTTTCTGCCATGTCGCTGCCCCTCTTGTCGCTTCCACGCCGATCGGCCCGTGCGTCCACGCTACGCGGGCGCGCCGAAGCGGGCCCGCCCCTCGACCTGCCGGTCCACGCCACCCGACCTGCCCCTTGTCACGGCCCGCCGGTCCCGGTCGGATCGTGTCCGCCCTCCGTCCCGTTCCCTGGCTCCCCGGGCCGGGTGACATGCTGCCGTCCCGTCGGGCTCGTCCAGTGCAGCGTGCCGTCCGGCTCCTGCCGGTGGGTCCACCCCGTGGTGTGGCGGAGCCGGTGGTGGTGTCGGCAGAGGTGCGCGAGGTTGTCGGCCGACGTGGTGCCTCCGTGCTGCCAGTCGTTCGTGTGGTCGACGTCCGCGTGGCGGGTGCTGCGTGTGCATCCCGGGAACCGGCAGGTCGCGTCGCGGTGCTGGAGATGGCGACGCAGGTCCGCCGGCACTCGGTAGGAGTCGCGTCCGACGGAGAGGACCGCTCCGCTCTCCGGATGGGTGAGCAGCCGCGTGAACGAGGGAGCACCTGCTGCGAGACGCCGCGCGGTCTCCGGATCGACGGGTCCGTATCCGTCGAGGACGGCGGGCTGGTCGGAGCGCCCGAGGAGGGTCAGTGCAGGCACGGTCACCGCGACTTCGGCGCGCACTCCCGCCGGCATCGACGTGCCGTCTCCCTCGGCCGATGTCTCCCCGTCGACCAGCAGCGCAGCGGCGATGTCCGCGCGGAGCTGGCCCAGCGTCCTCTCCTCGTCCGGCAGATCCGCGAGGGAGCGGGCGGCCCGGTCGATTCTGTCCATCGCGCCGAGCACATCGGGAGCTGCGGTGTAGAGGTGCAGGATCGCCATCCCGTCGTCGAGGCCCTCCACCCAGAGCGCGCGTCGACGGGCGCAGTCCCGATGACGTTCGCTGAGCGTCTGCGGGTGCAGCCGTTCCCGGAGCGACCGGAGGGCGCGTCGCAGCTGGGGCGGCGTGCAGGCGACCGCGATCGTCGCGGCCTCCTCGTCGAAGCGCCCACGGACCTCGGCGGGCACGTCGAGCGCTCCTCGCACCACGAGTCGCGCGTGCTCGGGGGAGAGCGCTCCGTCCGCGAGTGCGCGCAACGTCGCCGGGAGGTCGTTCACCAGCAGGCGCGCCTCGTCGACCAGTGCAGAGGCGTGCGCCTCCGAGACCCGGAGTCCCGTCGCGAGCTCCGCGATCAGCGCCCGGTGCGCCGCCTCCGCCCGATCCACCTGCACCTGGACGTGCTCGCCGACGAGCGCCGCCGGTGCCGCCATCGCGAGGCGGCGTGCCTCCTCGACTGCCCGGTACCGGGACGCCTCAACGGCGGACCGCTCAGCGTGCCGTGAGCAGACCGTCCCCACCGAGGTCAGCAGGTCGCTGCCGGAGGCCTCCGGATCATTCGTGATGTGCATGTCGCCAGTCAAACGATCGCAGGCGTACCACGGATGGCTCCCCGCTCGCTCTGTGAGAAGAACGCCGAGTCGACCGCCTGTGGAGGAGCGACTATCTCCTGGCCTTCAGGCGTAGGCGCGCACTGTCTCCCGGATCGTCTGGGCGTGCTCGTAGATCTCGTCGAGTGAGGCGATCGGGTGCCGGGTCTCGACCTTCTCGGCGTCGAACGTGCCGAGGTACTTCTGCTTCCGGTTGAAATGGAGCCGAGCCACCGGCTTGCGGTTGTTGTCGTCGAGGATGACGGCGAAGTACGACTTCGCGTCTCGCTGCGCGATCCGGTTCACCTTCACTTCGCTGCAGGCGATGGCCTTGATGATCTGGTAGCCCTCGAGCTCTTCCAGCGTCGTCTCAATATCGCTCTGCTCCTCGAGCTCCTCCTCCACAACGACCTGGCTGGTCAGTGACTGCTCCGCTGCAATCGCCTCCGTGCGGGGGAAGTTGGGTGCGCCGAGGGCGGTCTTCAGCCGCTCGTTGACCTGTTCGTTGAGGAACTGCTTCGAGGCTTTCGAGACCAGTGCGGAGAACTGCTCCCGCACCTTCTGCGTGTAAGCGCCGTCGTAGACCCGCGTGGTGAAGAACTTGATCCACTCGTCGCTCGGAGCGGTGAATTGAGCGCCGAGCTCCCGCTTCAGCTGCCCGATGTACTTGAGCTCGCCGGCCGCGTTGATGATCGAATCGAGGTCGAACACCTCTTTCGTGAGCTTCATCAGCTCGGGGATGAGAGTCTCGTCGATATCCGTCAGGTCGAGTACCAGGAACGGCTTCGCGTCCATGCGGTTGGGCGCGTCGAGGTCCGTGTAGAAGTGGTACTGCTCGCCGTTCGTGAGGATCGCGATCCTCGCGTTCGTGACGGCGAAGTAGCGGAAGAGCTGTGAAGCGTGCTCGATGCGGAGCGGCTCGGTGGACTTCTTGCATTCGATCAGCATCTGCACATCGCCGTTGTGGACGATCGCGTAGTCGATCTTCTCGCCCTTCTTCACCCCGACGTCGGCGATGAATTCGGGAACGACCTCGGGCGGGTTGAAGACGTCGTATCCGAGGATCGTCGAGATGAAGGGCATGATGAAGGCGTTCTTGGTCGCCTCCTCGGTCTGGATGATCTCCCGCTGCTGATGGACCTTGGTGGCCAGGGCGATGAGACGTTCGGTGAATTCCACGGTTGACTCCCGGTGAAGCTGAGCTGACATCGATGCAGACGAATGCTCTCCGATGAATGTCGGTCAGCGCCACCCCCCACGAGGGTCGCCCCCTTCACACCTTCCGCGGCACCGTGAACACGGTCTCCACTCCCGCCGAGTACAGCACCGAGTCCGGCGCGCGCGTCGCCAGCCCGGGGAAGCCCGCGGCGTCGAGCAGCCCGTCGTCGAGCGCGAGCAGCTCCGCGCGGCGCAGGGGCCACGGCCGGTGCAGGTTGCGGCCGTACCAGGTGGAGCCCAGGTGGCGCTCGTGGTAGGCCCAGCGTGCGGTGAGGAACGAGGCGAGCGGGTCCTCGCCGACCGGGTCGCCCGGGCGGACGACGATCCGGGAGCGGGCGGCCGAGTCCGAGTGCCGGATCGTGTCGTAGATCACCGCGCCGTGGCGGTGCTCGATGCTCATCCGGGCCCAGCGGTAGGGGAGGCCGAACACCGCCTGCGCGGTGAGCACGGGAAGGAGGTGGGAGGCGTCGAGCGAGACGAACACGACTCCGCGTCGTCCCTGCTCGTCGACGGAGTAGAGCCGGACGTTCACCTCGGGGAAGGTGCCGAGCCAGGGCACCCGCGGGCCGCCGAGGAAGGCCGTCCGCGAGAGCCGGAACGGGATCAGGCCCACCCAGGAGGAGCCGTCGTGCTCGTCGGGCCTCGTCCCGGCCGGGAGGTGGGGCGCCACCAGGGCGGGGTCGACCCGCCAGTGCAGGAACGTCGCCTCGGTCCAGCGCTGCTTCAGGATGCGCGGTCCGCCGAGCGCGGGCGCGGAACGGGTGACGGGTTCGACGGAGCTCACGCGCCCATCGTGCTCCGATGTGCTGCGAGCTCGCCCGTGCAGGCGCGCTCAACGGCGTGCGGCGAGGGCCTTCAGTGTCTCCAGCACCAGGGCCACCGGTGCGGAGGAGACGGCGGAGTTCCGCACGACGGCCTCGAGGGAGCGGACAGGCCGGGGACGGACGACGGGCACGGCGCGGACGCCGTCCGGCAGGCGGTGGGCCGCGAGCTCCGGCAGGACCGTCACGCCCATGCCCGCGGCGACGAACGCGGCGGCGGTGATGTGGTCGTTCGCCTGGACGTGGAAGGGCGGCGCGAACCCGGCGGCGGCGCAGGCCTCCACGACGTTCCGGCGGCACCAGCCGGTGGGCAGGTCGTTGTCGACCCAGCGCTCGTTCGCGAGCTCGGCGAGGTCGATCTCGCTCCGGGAGGCGAGCGGATGACCTTCGGGCAGGACGACGAGGTAGGGGTCGTCGAGGAGGTGGTGCGCCGTGAATCCGGGGGCGGTCGGCTCGGAGGAGGCGACGAGGAGCTGCACGTCGGGGCGCGCTCCGAGGTCGTCGTCGAGCTCCTCTCCCAGGCGCAGATCGAGGGCGAGACCGGGGAACGCGGCGGTCAGCCGACGGGCGACCTCCGGCATCCAGGCGCTGCCGACGGAGGCGAAGTACGTCACCGAGAGGCGGCCGGAGCGGCCCTCGCGCAGCTCCTCGACCACGGCCTCCGCTTCGGCGAGGCGCTCGAGGACGCGGTCCGCCTGGGCGGCGAGGGCGCGTCCGGCGGGGGTCGGGCGGACGCCGCGGCCCACCCGCTCCAGCAGGGTCAGTCCGGTCTCGCGCTGCAGAGCGGAGAGGTGCTGGCTGACGGCGGAGGACGTGTAGCCGAGGCCGGAGGCGGCTCCCGCGATCGAGCCGGAGGCGACGACGGAGCGGAGGATGCGGAGCCGGTGCACGTCGAGCATGGGACGACCGTACAGTCCGGCTGAACTATCCGACAGTGAACGGAACTGGTGCTGAATCCCCGGCAGCGCCACGATGGCCTCATGACCGACGTCTCCTCCTCCGCCCCGCCCTCCACGAGGGACGCCCTCCTGCTGTGGGGCGCGATCGCGGTCACCGTCCTGCTCTGGGCGTCGGCCTTCGTCGGCATCCGCGCCACGACGGAGGACTTCGGCCCGGGCGCGCTGACCCTCGGCCGCATCGTGGTCGGATCGCTCGCGCTCACGGTCGTCCGCGTCGTCCTCACCGCCCGGAGGCGACGCTCGAAGGCGGCTCCGGATCCGCGCACCGCGGTCCCGCGCGGGCGCCTCCTCCTGCTCGTAGTGGGCTGGGGGGTCGCCTGGTTCGGGGTCTACAACCTGGCGTTGAACGCTGCGGAGCGGCACGTCGACGCGGGGACGGCGGCCCTGCTGGTGAACATCGCGCCGATGATCACCGCCGTGCTCGCCGGGCTGCTGCTGGGGGAGGGGTTCCCCCGCCGTCTCCTCGCCGGGATGCTCGTGGCGCTGACCGGCGTCGCGGTGATCGCGTTCTCCACCTCCACCGGGCAGTTCGACGTGATCGGTGTCGCCCTCGGCCTGGTCGCCGCCGTCGTCTACGGCAGCGCGGCGACGCTGCAGAAGCGCCTGCTGGGCCGGATTGACGCGCCGACGATGACCTGGCTCGGCTGCCTCGCCGGCACGGTCGCGTGCCTGCCCTTCGCCCCGGAGCTCGTCGAGGCGCTCGCCGCCGCTCCGCTCTCCTCGATCCTGGCCGTGGTCTACCTCGGGATCTTCCCGACGGCCGTCGCCTTCACGACGTGGGGGTACGTCCTCGCGCGCTCCAGCGCGGGTCGCACCGCGGCGTCCACCTACGCGGTGCCCGCGGTGGTGGTGCTGCTGTCCTGGCTCGTCCTGGGCGAGACCCCGCCGCTCGCCGCGCTGCTCGGAGGCGCGCTCGCCCTGGCCGGAGTCGCGGTGGCGACGCTGCGGAGGCGCCCGAAGGCGGTCTGACCGGCGGCGGACGCTCCTCCACAGCCGCCCGATCGCGTCGAGTCCTCGGACGGGGCGGCCCGCGGGGATCCCGCGGGAGGGCCCGGGATATGCTGGGCGGACGTTCATCCCAGTCGGCGCCGAGCGCCAGGAACGGTGAGGATCCCGATGACCGAGGCCCTGCAGCCGCCCGTCCAGAACGCCCTCTCGCTCACGCCTCCGGAGCCGGTGGCAGCGGTGCCGACCACCTCGGCGCCGTCGATCGCGCCGAAGGTTCCCGAAGCCGCCCTGCCCGGCCTCGAGGCGAAGGTCGACGGCTACCTCGACACGCTCCTGGCGACGGAGTCCCGCAGCCCCGAGTTCGCGACGCGGGCCAACGACATCCGCACGATGGGCGACGCCGACATCCGCTCGGCCGCCGACTCGTCGAACCGGCTGCTGAGCACGCCGGTGCGCGCCCTCCAGGAGGGCGGGCTCTCCGAGGGGTCGACCATCGGCAAGACGCTGCTCGAGCTGCGCCGCACGGTGGAGGATCTGGACCCGTCCGAGGACAACCTGCAGAAGAAGATCCTGGGCTTCATCCCGTTCGGCAACAAGATCACCGACTACTTCCGCCGCTACGAGAGCGCCCAGTCGCACCTGAACGCGATCATCCAGGCCCTGTACGACGGGCAGGACGAGCTGCGGAAGGACAACGCGGCCCTGAATCTCGAGAAGCAGAACCTCTGGGAGACGATGACCCGTCTCAACGAGTACATCTACGTCGCCGAGCGGCTCGACGTGAAGCTCTCGGCGAAGAT
This sequence comes from Rathayibacter sp. AY1F4, assembly GCF_002931775.1. NCBI lineage: Bacteria > Bacillati > Actinomycetota > Actinomycetes > Micrococcales > Microbacteriaceae > Rathayibacter > Rathayibacter sp. AY1F4. The sequence goes on along the minus strand of NZ_PSVE01000018.1, from coordinate 52,519 downwards.
CGCCGAGCTCGACGCGACCGATCCGGAGCGGGCGAAGGCGCTGCGCGAGGACGTCCTCTTCTACGCGCGCCAGAAGCACCAGGACCTGCTGACCCAGCTGGCCGTGTCGATCCAGGGCTACCTCGCGATCGACGTCGTCATCAAGAACAACGTCGAGCTGATCAAGGGCGTCGACCGCGCGACGACCACGACCGTCTCGGCGCTGCGCACGGCGGTCATCGTGGCGCAGGCGCTCGCCAACCAGCGCCTCGTGCTCGATCAGATCACGGCGCTGAACACCACGACGTCCAACATGATCGAGGCCACCTCGCGCATGCTCGCCGACCAGTCGGCCTCGATCCAGTCGCAGGCCGCCTCGGCCACGGTCGGGCTGCCGCAGCTGCAGGCTGCGTTCGCGAACATCTACCAGACGATGGACTCGATCTCGGACTTCAAGATCAAGGCGCTCGACAGCATGGCCCAGACCGTCGGAGTCCTCCAGACCGAGACGGCGAAGGCCGGCGAGTACGTCGAGCGGGCCCGCCGCAGCAACTCGGACATCGACGCGACGTCCTCGCTCGATCTCGGCCGCTAGCCGATGGGCTGGTTCTCCCGACTGTTCACGGGTGCCCCCGCGGCGCCGGAGGAGACCGCGCCCGCTCTGCCGAGCGTCCCGACGAGCGAGGACATCCTCGCGGCGCTCGACCGGGTCGGCACGCGGACGGAGGGCCGAGTGCCCGGCACCGTCGCGGCGCGCATCCAGCGGATCGACGAGACGGTCCGCGAGATGGTGCCCCGTCTCGACCGCCTCGGCGGGATGAGCCGGCAGGGCCACACCGTCGTGGCTACCGCGACCAGCTACCTCCCCGAGGCGGTGGAGGGCTACCTCCGCCTGCCGAGGGACTTCGCCGACCGCCGCGCCGTGCACAGGGGGAAGACCTCGCTGATGATCCTCTGCGACCAGCTCGACCTCCTCGGAGGCACGCTCGACCGCATCTCGGACGCCGTCTCGCGGCAGGACGCCTCGGCGCTGATCGCGCACGGGCAGTTCCTGGCCGAGAAGTTCACGGAGTCCTCGCTCTCCCCGAGCGGTCTCGACGCGCCTCCGCGGCCGGGAGCGCCGTCCGGATCCGGCTCGCTGACACCGCCGAGCGCCTCGTGACAGCGCTCGCCCCGGCGCTGGACGCCCTCGTGCTCGCGGGGACGGCCGCCGGCCTCGACGCCGCGGCCGTCCGCGACGAGGGTGCGCGGCTGGCCGCCGCCGTCGCCGAGTCGATCCGCGGCGCCGGACAGGACTGGCTCGCCGCGACCGGCGCGACGGGCGGTCTGGAGGCGTTCTTCACCGCCGCCTCGAGCGGCCGGCGCTGGCGGTCGGGGCCGACCGATCAGCTGGCCGCCCTGGTCGGCGCGGGCTCTCACCACTCCTCCGCCTACGCCCGCGCCCTGACCGAGGTCGTCTCGGCGGCCAGCGCTCTCGGCGACCCGGGCATCGGCGGCATCGCCTCCGCCTCCGCGACCGCCGCGGCCCAGCTCTCCGCCGTCCCGGGCGCCCGGGGCGCCGCTCCGACGACGAGCGGGGAAATAGCGCACACGACCGGCCGGACAGCCGCGGGCGCCGACCTGCCGACCGGTCTGCCCGCCGGCGTGCCCGGGGTCGACGAGATCCTCGAGCGCCTCCGCCGGACCGAGCACGACGGTCCGCAGGACGAGCCGGCGCCCGCCGCCGCTCCCGCCGCGGAGCCCGCCTCCGAGCCGGAGCCGCTCGACCCGCCGGAGTCCATCGACGACCTGCTCGCCGAGCTCGACGCGCTGATCGGCCTCGACCGGGTGAAGAGCGAGATCAAGCGGCAGACGCAGCTGCTCCGGATCGACACCCTGCGCCAGGCCGCCGGACTCAGCACGCCCACGCTCACCCGCCACCTCGTCTTCACGGGGAACCCCGGCACGGGCAAGACGACGGTGGCGCGGCTGGTCTCGCGGATCTACCGCTCGCTCGGCATCCTCTCGAAGGGCGTGCTCGTCGAGGTCGACCGATCGGAGCTGGTGGCCGGCTACCTCGGGCAGACCGCGACGAAGACCGCGGAGGTGATCGCCTCCGCGCGCGGCGGCGTCCTCTTCATCGACGAGGCCTACGCGCTCGCGCTCGACCAGTACGGCGCGGAAGCGGTCACCACCCTCGTGAAGGACATGGAGGACCACCGCGGCGACCTCGTCGTGATCGTCGCCGGCTACTCCGGGCCGATGCAGGGCTTCCTCGACACGAACCCGGGTCTCGCCAGCCGCTTCTCGACCACGATCGACTTCGCCGACTACTCCGACGACGAGCTCTCGGCGATCTTCGGCCGCCTCGCATCTTCCGCGGACTTCGAGCCGACGGAGGAGGCGCTCGCCGCGTTCGCGGGCCTCGCCTCGGCGCAGCAGCGCACGGAGGCGTTCGGCAACGGGCGCTGGGTCCGCAACGTTCTCGACACGGCGATCGCCCGGCACGCCTGGCGCCTCCGCGACGTGGAGGAGCCGACGCTCGACGAGCTGCGCATCCTGCTCCCCGAGGACGTGGTGGAGAGCCCCGAAGCCTCGAGCAGCCCGGACGGAGCCGGCGAGGACGACGAGGGCTCGGTCGAGGGCTCTGAGGAGGCCCTCGGGCAGGCGGACGCCGCCCCGAGCGGCACGGCCGCCCCCGTCACCGACGACCCCGAGGAGGAGAGCCGTTGAGCGCCGCACCCGCCGCGCCGCCCGCGCAGAGGATCCCCGAGCCGCCCCTCGTCCAGGTCGCCAACCGGCCGGCGCAGCGGAAGCCGTCGCTGCTCGCCCGCGCGACCGCGACCACTCCGGCCACCCTGCGCCTCCTGCTCGCCCTGACGGCGCTGGCCGCCGTGCTGTTCGGCGTGTTCGCGCAGCAGGCCGGAGCGATGCAGGCGCGCGCCGCGACGACGGCCCGGGAGCAGTCGGCGCAGCTCCTCGGCGTGCAGAACGTCCGCACGCTGCTGGTGGACGCCAACGCGATCGCGGCCAACACCTTCCTCGTCGGCGGACTGGAGCCGACCGAGCTGCGGGCGTCGTACGTCTCGAGCCTCACCGGTGCCGCCTCCGCGATCGCCGGGCTCTCGGCCGCCGACTCGGCGGACACCCGGGCCCTCGCCCGGGTCGCCAGCAGCATCACGACCTACAGCGGGCTGATCGAGCAGGCGCGAGCCAACAACCGGCAGGGCTTCCCCGTCGCCTCGGCGTACCTCGACCAGGCGTCGACGGCCCTCTCGGGAGACGGCGGCATCCTCGAGGACCTCGACGGGCTCGTCGACTCCGGCGCCGACCGGGTCGCGGCCGCCTACGACGCCGTCCGCTGGAGCGTCCTGCTCATGATCGGCTCGCTCGTGATGCTGGTCCTCCTCCTGGCGGCGCAGCTCTGGCTCGCCCGCCGCACGCACCGCTACCTCAACCGCCCGCTCGCCACGGGGACCGCCCTCCTGCTGGTCGTCGGCGTCGGCGGGGCGCTCGCCTACGGATCGGTCGCGGCGGACGCGGGGACGGCACGGGTCGAGTCCTACCGCGAGGCGCTCACCGTGTCGAACGCGCTCATCGCCGCGAGCGACGCCAAGTCGCTCGAGAGCTTCACGCTGATCAAGCGCGGCTCCGGCGCCGCCCTCGAGGAGCGCTACACCCAGGCCGTCGACTCCGCCCGGGAGAAGCTCTCGGGCGACCTGCAGGACGAGCTGGCGAGGACGCGGCTCGTCGACGAGTTCGGGCAGTGGCAGTCGTTCCACGAGGAGATCCGCGCCGCGGACGACGCCGGGAACTGGGACCAGGCCGTCCGCGTCGCCACGATCACCGGGAACGGCACGCCGAACGACCTCTTCACCACCTTCTCCGATGACGCCCGCGACGTGGTGCAGGAGAAGGCCCTGGCCGCCGCCACCACGCTCGACAGAGGTGCGGAGTTCGCGACCCTCGTCTCGTGGATCCTGCTGGCGGCCGGTCTCGCCGGAGCCGTGTTCGCCTGGCGCGGCATCGCCCAGCGACTGGAGGAGTACCGATGAACCGCCTGCGCGCGGCCGCCCTCGCCCTGGCCACCGCCGCGGCACTCGCCCTCACCGGCTGCACGACGGGGGCGGACGACCTCGGCACGCCCCTCGCCGCGGCGACCCCGACTCCGACGGCGAGCGCGGCCGCTCCCGCCGCTCCGGCCGCGGCGGACTGCTCGCCCTCGGCGGTCACCTCCTACGCGCCGACCGGCGTGACCGACAGCACCAGGCTCGCGGAGATCCGCGGGCGCGGGACCCTGCGCGTCGGCGTCTCGGCCGACACCCTCCTGATGAGCGCCCGCAACCCGATCACGGGGGCGATCGAGGGCTTCGACGTCGACATCGCCCGCGAGGTCGCCCGGGCGATCCTCGGCAGCGACTCCATCGACTACGTCGTGATCACCTCCGCTCAGCGCCTCCCCGCGCTCACCGGCGGCGACGGCGCCCCGCAGGTCGACATGGTCGCCCGCACCCTCACGATGACGTGCGACCGCTGGAGCTCGATCGCCTTCTCATCCGAGTACTACGACGCCGGCCTCAAGGTGCTCGTCTCCGACGACCCCGACGGAGTCCCGATCACGGGCATCGGCGACCTCGACGGCGAGAGGGTCTGCGCGCCCAGCGGCACCACGACGCTCAGCCGCCTGCAGAACGACTACCCGGAGGTCGAGGCCGTCGAGGCCGCCACGCACTCGCAGTGCCTCGCCCTCTTCCAGGCCGGCGAGGTCGACGCCATCGCGGGCGACGACACGATCCTCGCGGGCTTCGTGGCGCAGGATCCGTACGCGAAGGTCGTCGGCGACGCCCTGAGCTCGGAGCCCTACGGCCTCGGCCTGCCCGCCGACGACCCCGACTTCGTGCGCTTCGTCAACGCCTCGCTCGAGAGCATCCGCAGCGACGGCCGCTGGCAGAGCATCTACGAGCGCTGGCTCGGGGTCCTCGGCGAGGCCTCGCCGCCGGCCCCGGTGTACGGCCGATGAGCACCGGTCTCGCGGAGGGGACCCCCGTCGCTCCGGGCCGGCTCGGGGAGGCCGCGCCGCAGCGCGAGCTCTTCGAGTACCTCGCCGCTCTCACCCGCTGGCTCCAGCGGACCACGCGCGAGCTCTCGCGGCTGGACGCCGCCGCGCTGGCGTCGCCGCAGGCCGAGAACTACACGGCCGACGTGGTGCTCGCCCAGTCGCTACGCGAGTCCGTCACCCGGCGCCTCGCCGAGCTCGAGGCGGTCTGGGACTCCGGCCGCGTCGACGTCGTGGCGCGTGAGCGGATGTCGCAGCTGATCTGGGGCCGTCTCGACGCCTCCGGGAGCGGCGCGGTCTCGCTGGTGGAGGCGGTGCGCCTCTGCGACGCGGTCGTCGGCCAGCTGCGCTCCCGGCTCGAGCTCGACCCCAGCGGCACCGACGTCGCCGGGCGGATCGTGGGGGTGCGCGCCGAGATCGAGCGCTGCCGCGACCTCACCCGTGACGGCGGCGGCACGGTCGACCGCGAGCGGGCGGAGCGGGTCGCCGTGCTGCGCTCCCGCCTCGACGCGCTCGCCGAGCGGGCGGGCCGGGGAGCCGACGTGTCGGGGCCGCTCGGCCAGCTCGAGAGCGACTCCGCCCGGCTCGAGCGCGACCTGATCATCGCCGCGTCCGAGCGGCGCGGACTCGAGCGCGACCGCCGTCGGGCGCGCGAGCTGGCGGAGGCGGCCGAGCGCCGCGAGGCGCCGCTGCGCGAGCTCGTGGCCCGTTGCCGCCGCGAGATCGCCGACCCGCCGCGGCTGGCCGTGCCCGACGTCTCCCGGCTGGGCGATCCTCCGTCCGACCGCGAGGCGCTCGACGCGCACCTCGCCCGGCTCACCGCCGTCGGCCGCGCGTTCGACGCGGTCGAGGCCGCCTACACCTCGCCGCTGCGCGAACGGGCCGCCCTGGGCTTCCGCCTTCGGGCGCTGCGGGAGCGGGCCGAGGGCAACGGCCGCGCTGCCACCGCCGTCGGCGTCGCGGCCGAGGAGGAGGTGCGCGCCGCCCTCGGCGCGGTGCCCTGCTCCGTCCCGCTCGCCCGCCACCTGGTCGAGCAGTACGACGTCGTCACCCGCGACCTCCCGCACCCCGACCCCGCGCACCACCGGAAGGCCACCCCATGAACGGCGCCCCCTGCACCGCGACTCCCGGCTGCACCGGGACGATCGAGGACGGCTACTGCAACGTCTGCGGCCTGCCGCCCGAGGAGGGCGCCGCCGCCTCCGCGCCGACCGCGCGCCGCGCCGCCCCGGCCTCCCCGCCGGCCACCGCCTCCGCCGCCTTCGGCACCGGCTTCGTCGAGGGCACCCCCGGCGCCACGGCACCCGGGCCCGCGGAGGAGTCGGCCACCGCGCGCAGCACGCGCACCTCCTCCGCCCGCCTCGCCACCGCCGCCCTCGGCTCCGCCCGCACGGCGCAGACCGGCTCGAAGGTCACCCGCCGCGTCGGCACCACCTCGACCCGACTGCGCGGCCCGAGGCTCGGCGCCGGGCTCACCACCGTCCCGTCCCGCCCGGCCGCCGATCCGATGGCCGCTCTGATGACCGAGGCGGTCCTCCCCGAGCGCAAGCGCTTCTGCTCGCACTGCGGCACCGCCGTCGGCCGCGGGCGCGACGGTCGGCCCGGTCGCACCGAGGGGTTCTGCCCCAACTGCCGCACGCCGTTCTCGTTCACCCCGCAGCTGGTGAAGGGCGACGTCGTCGGCGGCCAGTACGAGGTCGTCGGCTGCCTGGCCTACGGCGGCCTCGGCTGGATCTACCTCGCGCGCGACCGGAACGTCTCGGGGCGCTGGGTGGTGCTCAAGGGCCTGCTCAACTCCGGCGACCCCGACGCGTACGCCGCGGCCGTCACCGAGCGCCGGTTCCTGGCCGAGGTCGAGCACCCGCTGATCGTCGAGATCTACAACTTCGTCCTGCACGACGGCGCCGGCTACATCGTGATGGAGTACGTCGGCGGGCCGAGCCTCAAGCAGATCCTGAAGGAGCGGCTGGACGCCAACGGCGGCGCCGCGGATCCGCTGCCGGTGGATCAGGCGCTCGCCTTCGTGCTCGAGGTCATGCCCGCCTTCGCCTACCTGCACGACCACGGCCTGCTCTACTGCGACTTCAAGCCGGACAACATGATCCAGGTGGGCGACCAGGTCAAGCTGATCGACCTCGGCGGAGTGCGCCGGATCGACGACGAGGACTCCGCCATCTACGGCACCGTCGGCTACCAGGCTCCGGAGGTCGCCGACCTCGGTCCCTCGGTCGCCTCCGACGTCTACACGATCGGCCGAACGCTGGCCTCGCTGGTGCTCGACTTCCGCGGCAACCAGACGACCTTCGTCGCCTCGCTGCCGCCGGTGTCCGAGACACCGCTGTTCCAGCGGTACGACTCCTTCTACCGCCTGATCGCGAAGGCGTGCGCTCCCGACCCGCAGGACCGCTTCGCCACGGTGGACGAGATGCGCGGCCAGCTGCTCGGGGTGCTGCGCGAGGTCGTCGCGACCGACCGCGGTCCCGGACACCCCGCGCTGCACTCGACGGAGTCGGCCCTGTTCGAGGCGCCCGTGGCCGACGTGGTCGACCGCGTCCCGCCGTGGGACGCGCTGCCGGCGCTCCGCCGCGACGAGTCCGATCCCGCCCGGTCGTGGCTCGCGGGCGTGAACGTCGCCGACCCGATCGTGCGCCTGCGCGCTCTCGCGCTCGCGCCCACCGTGACGGTCGAGGTGCGGCTCGCCCGCGCCCGGGCGGCGATCGAGGCGCAGCGCTGGGAGGAGGCCGCCCGTGCGACGGGCGAGATCCTCACGGAGGACCCGTGGGAGTGGCGGGCGGTCTGGATGAGCGGCCTCGCCCAGCTCGCGCGCGGCGACGACATCGGGGCCCGCGCCTCCTTCAACACCGTCTACGGGCAGGTCCCCGGCGAGCTCGCCCCGAAGCTCGCGCTCGCCGCGGCGTGCGAGGCGAGCGGTGAGCCCGAGGTCGCCGAGTCCCTCTACGTGATCTGCGCCCGCGCCGACGCGAACTACACGGCACCCGCCGCCTTCGGTCTCGCCCGGGTGCGGCAGCTGCGCTCCGACCTCGACGGGGCGCTCGACGCGCTCGACATCGTCGCGCCCACGCGCTCCTCCTACTCCGACGCGCGCCGCCGCCGGGCGGAGCTGCTGGCGGAGTCGGGCCGCGGGCTGCCCGCGCTCTCGGCTGCCCTCGCGAGCGTCGACTCCGTGTCGATCGATCAGCGGACCCGCCTCGAGCTCACGACCCGGGTCCTCGCCTCCGCCCTCGAGCTGGTGAGGCGCGACGGCCCGGCCGAGGGAGCGACCCTCGGCGGAGTCGAGGCGAACGAGGCCGCCATCCGCGACGGCCTCGAGGCCTCCTACCGCGCGCTCGCCGCCTCCACTCGTGAGCGCGACGAGCGCCTGCGCCTCGTCGACCGGGCCAACGAGGTCCGACGCTGGACGCTGACATGAGCGGCGCGCTGTCGACTCCCTGCCCGAACTGCGGCGAGCCGGTCACGACGGGCGACGCGTTCTGCGAGGCCTGCGGGACGCCGCTGATCGTCGCGGCCACCCCCTCCGCTCCGCCCGTCGCCGTCGGGGGATCCGCCACCTGCGTCTACTGCGGGGGAGCGGTCGCCGAGGACGGCTACTGCGAGCAGTGCGGACGCCCCGCTCCGACCGAGCGCGAGCACTGGGCCGAAGCGCCGCACCCGCTGGTCGGCGGCGTCTGCGACCGCGGGCTCCGGCACCCGGCCAACGAGGACGCGATGGCGCTCGGGGCGACCACCGGTGCCGACGGCTCTCTGAGGACGGCGCTGCTCGTGGTCTGCGACGGGGTCTCCTCGACCCCCGACTCCGACAAGGCGTCGCTCGCCGCGGCCCGTGCGGCACTCAGCGCGCTGCAGGCCGAGGTCGGCGGCGAGAGCGCGGGAGCGGACCGCTGGCGCGCTCTGCTGCAGATGGCCACAGCGCGCGCCTCCGGAGCGATCGACGCGGCCGTTCCCGAGAAGCGGTCGAATCCGCCCTCGTGCACCTTCACCGCGGCGGTGCTGGACGGCGCGCTGCTCGTCACGGGCAACGTGGGCGACAGCCGCAGCTACTGGATGCCGGACGCGGGCGAGCCGCGGCAGCTCACGGTCGACGATTCGTGGGCGCAGGAGCAGATCGCCTCGGGAGTGCCGCGGGAGCAGGCCGAGACGGCGCCCGACGCTCACGCCATCACCCGCTGGCTCGGCGCCGACGCGCACGACGAGGAGCCGCGGGTCGCCTCCGAGGAGCTGACCGAGCCGGGCTGGGTTCTGGTCTGCTCCGACGGGCTGTGGAACTACGCGTCCGCCGCCGAGGACCTCGCGCGCGTGCTGCGCGAGGCGCAGGAGCGGGTGGGCGCGGATCCGGTCACGCTCGCGGAGGCGCTGGTCGCCTGGGCGAACGAGCGCGGCGGGCACGACAACATCACGGCGGCGCTGGCGCGGTTCGACCCGGCGGGTGCGGCGGAGGCAGCGGCTGCAGCGTCCGCTGCCGAGGTGCGCGGTGAGGAGACCGGCACAGCCGAGCAGGGTGCCGCCGACTCCGGTGCCGGTCCCGATGGTGCGGAGCCGGACGCTGCCGAGCCGGACGCTGCCGAGCCGGACGCTGCCGACGCCGGTGCTGCCGACCTCGGCGCTGCGGACCCCGGCGCTGCCGGCCCGAGCGCGGCCGACCCCGCCGCCTCGAGCCCCGACCCGGCCACCCCTTCGCCCGACGCCGACGCCTCCCGTCCCACCGACTGAGCGCGCCGATCCGTCCAGACCACCCCTCCACCGCTGGACGGATCGGCACCCCCGCGGCCGTGGTCACGCCCCTACAGTCGTCGCCATGAGCATCGCCGAGCCCGCCACCGCCCTGTCCGTCGTCGGCCACTGGATCGACGGGGCTCCCTCGGCCTCCTCGTCCGGCCGCACCGCTCCCGTCTACGACCCGGCGCTGGGAGTCGCGACCAAGGAGGTCGCGCTCGCCGACTCCGCCGAGGTGGACGCCGCCGTCGCCTCCGCGAAGGCCGCCTTCCCCGCCTGGCGCGACACGTCGCTCGCGAAGCGGCAGCAGATCGTCTTCCGCTTCCGCGAGCTGCTCGAGGCGAAGAAGCAGGAGCTCGCCGAGCTGATCACGTCGGAGCACGGCAAGGTCGTCTCGGACGCGCTCGGCGAGATCACCCGCGGCCAGGAGGTCGTGGAGTTCGCGACGGGCCTCGCGCACCACCTCAAGGGCGAGTACTCCGAGCAGGTCTCCACGGGTGTTGACGTCTACTCGACCAAGCAGCCGCTGGGCGTGGTCGGGATCATCTCCCCCTTCAACTTCCCGGCGATGGTGCCGATGTGGTTCTTCCCCATCGCCATCGCCGCCGGCAACACCGTCGTGGTGAAGCCCTCCGAGAAGGACCCGTCCCCAGCGATCTGGCTCGGCGCCCTCTGGAAGGAGGCCGGTCTCCCCGACGGCGTCTACACGGTGCTCAACGGCGACAAGCAGGCCGTCGACGGGCTGCTCGAGCACCCCGATGTGCGCTCGATCTCGTTCGTCGGCTCGACCCCGATCGCGCAGTACGTCTACGAGACGGGCACCCGCCACGGCAAGCGCGTCCAGGCCCTCGGTGGGGCGAAGAACCACATGCTGGTGCTCCCCGACGCGGACCTGGACCTCGTCGCCGACTCCGCCATCAACGCAGGCTTCGGCTCGGCGGGTGAGCGGTGCATGGCGATCTCGGTCGTCGTCGCGGTCGAGCCCGTCGCCGACGAGCTCATCACCAAGATCCAGGACCGCGCCGCGAAGCTGCGCACCGGCGACGGCCGCCGCGGCTGCGACATGGGCCCGCTGATCACCGAGGCGCACCGCGACAAGGTCGCCTCCTACATCGCGATCGCGGAGGAGGACGGCGCGGAGGTCGTCTTCGACGGCCGCGGCATCGAGGTCGACGGCGACGCGAACGGGTTCTGGCTCGGCCCGACCCTGCTCGACAAGGTCCCCACCACCTCCCGCGCCTACACGGAGGAGATCTTCGGACCGGTGCTCTCCATCGTCCGCGTCGCCTCCTACGAGGAGGGCGTCGCACTCATCAACAACGGCGCGTTCGGCAACGGCACGGCCATCTTCACCAACGACGGAGGAGCGGCCCGCCGCTTCCAGAACGAGGTCGAGGTCGGCATGATCGGCATCAACGTCCCCATCCCCGTCCCCGTCGCCACGTTCTCCTTCGGCGGATGGAAAGCGTCCCTCTTCGGCGACACCAAGGCCCACGGAGCCGAAGGCGTCCGCTTCTTCACCCAGCAGAAGGCCATCACCAGCCGCTGGCTCGACCCCTCCCACGGCGGCATCAACCTCGGGTTCCCGCAGCATTCCTAGGCTCTCTCCTCCTTCGTCGTCGATCGCCCGCAGTCGGCTCGGGAGGGTGGTCGGGTCTTGCAGAGCGTCGTGCGTTCCGCGCACGTCGATCCGCTGGGACGCGGATCACCGGTTGCGCTCCGCGGTGCTCGTGAGGCTCTCTCCTCCTGGCGTCGCCGATCGCCCGCAGTCGCGGCGCTGGTGAGCCTCTCTCCTTCTTCGTCGTCGATCGCCCGCAGTCGGCCGGGGAGGGTGGTTCCGTTCTCGAGGGCGTCGAACGTTCCGCGCACGACGATCCGCTGGAACGCGGATCGCCGGTTGCGCTCCGCGTCGGCGGGACGCGCTCGGTCGACCGGAGAGGCTCCTGAGCACCGCCGAGCGCAACCGGCGATCCGCGTGGGAGCGGATCGTCGTGCGCGGTACGCAACCCGCTCTGCGGAACGCGACGACCCTCCCCGGCCGACCGCGGCCGATCGACGACGCAGGAGGAGAGAGGCTCTTGGGCACTGCGCAACCGGCGATCCGCGTGGGAGCGGATCGTCGTGCGCGGTACGCGACCCGCTCTTCCCAGCGCGACCACCCTCCCGGCCGACCGCGGCCGATCGACGACGCAGGAGGAGATCGGCTATGAGTGGAGCCGCAGCGCCGTCCAGAGCTCGGTGCGGGCGGAGACGTCGTCGAGGTCGAGGCCGAGGGCGCGCTCGACGGCGGTGATGCGGTTGCGGAGGGTGTGACGGTGCACGCCGAGGTCGCGGGCGGCGGGCTCCCAGGCGCCGTTGCGGCGGAGCCAGACGCGGGCGCTCTCGAGCAGCACGGCTCCCTCCGGGGTCAGCAGCGGTGCGAGCATCCGGCGGGCGAGCGGTGCTGCTCCGGCGGCGGCGAGAAGCCCGATCATCCCCTCGGCGGCGACGTCCTCGAAGCGGACCACCGTCCCGTCTCCCGTGCGCTCGGCGGCGCGCCGCGCCTCCTCGAGGCCCCGGTCCAGGTCCGACCAGCCGATCGGGGCGGAGGCGCCGGCGCTCGCGCCGTGCCGCTCCAGCACGGCGGTCAGCGGCTCGAGTCCGTCGGCGGCGGCCACGGCGACGAGCGAGCCGTCCCTCTCGGCGAAGAACAGGCGCGCGCCGTCCTCCTCCGCCACGACCTCCAGCTCGTCGAGGAGCGAGTCGCCGTGCACCGGCGTGCTCAGCACGACCACCCGCACGGGCTCGGCGGGCAGCGGGCTCCCCAGGCGCCGTGCGGTGCTCTCGGCGACGTCGAAGGCTCCCGCGGCCAGCAGCTCGAGCAGACCGGAGCGCAGCTGCCGGCGGGAGGAGTCCAACGCGCGCCGCTGCTCCAGCGCGATGCTCGCCAGGGCGATGACGCTCGCGACGAGGTCGCTGCCCGCCGGGTCCAGGGGCGTGCCGGTGCCCACGGCGAGCACCCCGCGCAGGTGGTCGCGGCGCCCGATCGTCTGCAGCGTCACTCCGCCGCCGTCGTCGAGTCGGAGTCCCGCTCGGCTGCCGCGGGTCAGGGCGTGCCTCGCGGCCGCGGCGACCGCCTCCTCCGCCGGCACGTCGAGCCGGGTGGGCAGGTGCACCCTCTGCCCGGCCGCGTCGTAGAGGGCGACCCAGCAGTCCAGCTGCCGCTCCAGCTCGGTGAGGATCGCCGCGAGCCCGTCCGGCCGCAGCGCCGCACGGGCGACCCGCCGCTGCGCCTCGAGCGACCACTCCAGCCGCTCACGCTGCTCCCGCGAGATCACGTCGGCGACGAACCGGATGATTCCCATGAACGGAGTCAGGTCCGCCACCTCCAGCAGCGGCAGGCCCTGGCGCTCGCACGCCGTGACGAGAGCGGCGGGCACCTCGTCGTGCACGATGCGGGTGGCGAAGCCGAGCGCGCGGATGCCGCGGCCGCGCAGCCGGGCGACGTACTCCTCCGAGAACTCGGCGCTGTCGTGCCCGGTGAAGTGGACGCCGTCGGTCAGCAGCAGCTGGCCCGACTCGAGCCAGGGCGTCGGATCGACGAGGTCCGAGGAGTGCGCCCACACCAGAGGGGCGTCGAGGTCGGCCTCGTCGTGGACGCCGGCGAGCACGCGCAGGCGGAAGGCCGGTTCGGCCAGCAGATCGCGGACGGTCGCGGGCATGCGCGGCTCCCTTCGACGTTCCGTCCATCGTAGGGTCCGCGGATCGACGGATCCGCACGCCCACTTCCGAGGTGCGCGCGGCACGATGGGGAGCATGACGTCCTCGACCGCCCCCACCGTCCGCGACAACGCCTCGGTCACCGCCGCCGACCGGTCCCGCGTGTTCCACTCCTGGTCGGCGCAGGGCGCGCTGAACCCGCTGCCGATCGCGGGCGGTCTCGGCGCCGAGGTCTGGGACGTCGACGGCACCCGCTACCTCGACTTCTCGAGCCAGCTCGTGAACGTCACCATCGGCTACCAGCACCCGAAGGTCGTCGCCGCGATCCAGGAGCAGGCGGGCGTCCTCACCACCGTCGGCCCCGCCTACGCGAACGAGACCCGCGCCGAGGCGGCCCGCCTGATCACCGAGCGGGCGCCCGAGGGCATGGAGAAGGTCTTCTTCACCAACGGCGGCGCGGATGCGAACGAGAACGCGATCCGCATGGCGCGGCTGTTCACCGGCCGCGACAAGGTCGTCTCGCTGTACCGCTCGTACCACGGCAACACGGGAGCGGCGATCGTCTCGACCGGCGACTGGCGCCGCATCCCGAACGAGTACTCCCGCGGGCACGTGCACGCCTTCGGGCCCTACCTGTACCGCAGCGAGTTCTGGGCCGAGACCCTCGAGCAGGAGTGTGAGCGCGCCCTCCACCACCTCGAGCGCGTCGTGCAGGCGGAGGGGCCGGAGTCGATCGCCGCGTTCCTCCTCGAGACCATCCCCGGCACCGCCGGCGTGCTCACCCCGCCGCCCGGCTACCTCGCGGGTGTGCGCGAGATCGCCGACCGGTACGGCATCCAGCTGATCCTCGACGAGGTCATGGCGGGCTTCGGCCGCACGGGGGAGTGGTTCGCCTTCGACGCCTTCGACGTGCGCCCCGACCTGATCACCTTCGCGAAGGGCGTGAACTCCGGCTACGTCCCGATCGGCGGCGTCGTCATCTCGGATCCGATCGCCCACCACTTCGACGAGCGCGTCTTCCCCGGCGGTCTCACCTACTCGGGCCACCCGCTCGCCGCGGCCAGCGTCGTCGCGACGCTCGAGGCGATGGAGGAGGAGGGGATCGTCGACAACGCGCGCACCATCGGCTCGGAGCACCTGGCCCCCGGCCTGGCGGCGCTCGAGGCGAAGCACGACCTGATCGGCGAGGTCCGGGGATCCGGAGTGTTCTGGGCCCTGGAGCTGGTCACAGACCGGGCCGCGCGCACCCCGCTGTCGGCGGCCTCCGTCGCCCGCCTCAAGGCCGACCTGCTGTCCCGCGGTCTTCTGCCCTTCACCGCCGACAACCGGATCCACGTGGTCCCGCCGGCCGTCATCACCCCCGCCGAGGTCGCCCGCGGGCTCGGCATCCTCGACGACGCCCTCACCGCCTTCAGCGGCTGACCGCACTCTGTTCCTCCGAGCGCCGCGCGGGGGCGGTGTTCTCGCGAGGCGTGTCCGGGGATCCGCGGTGCAGCGGATCCGCGTCGCCGTGCGTATCCCGTTCCTTGGGACCCGGCCGCGCGCTCGGGCCGACTGCGGGACGCCGCGCGGGGGGCGGCGTTCTCGCGAGGCGTATCCGGGGATCCGCGTTCCAGCGGATCTCCGTCGCCGTACGCATCCCGCTCCTCGAGACCCGGCCACGCGCTGGAGCCGACTGCGGGACGCCGCGCGGTGAGCGGCGTCCTAACCAGCACTGTGCAAGGCGAACGCCGTCACGAACCCGAGCACCGCGTACAGCCCGGTGAGCACGTCGTCGCGGTCGAACGCCTCGGGGATCATCGTGTTCGAGATCATGGCGAGGATCGCGCCGGCGGCGACGGTCGTCACGAA
Source organism: Rathayibacter sp. AY1F4 (assembly GCF_002931775.1). Classification (NCBI taxonomy): domain Bacteria; kingdom Bacillati; phylum Actinomycetota; class Actinomycetes; order Micrococcales; family Microbacteriaceae; genus Rathayibacter; species Rathayibacter sp. AY1F4. The sequence continues at coordinate 37,224 of NZ_PSVE01000018.1, read as the reverse complement.
GGCCACGACCGCGCCCGGTGCGGTGGCGAAGACCAGGAAGCCGACCAGCGCCGCGGCGGCCGAGATCGCGGCGATCCCGCCCCAGACGGTGAAGACGTAGCGGGCGGAGCGGCCGTCGGCTTTCATGCCGACCGTCGAGGACAGGCCCTCGGGGAGGTTCGAGATCGCGACCGCGGCGACGATGGGCACGCTGATCGCCGCTCCCGCTCCGCCCTGGGCGACCGAGAGGCCGAGCACGATCGATTCGGGGACCCCGTCGATCAGGGCGCCGGCCGCGATGGCCGCGCCTCCTCCTCCGCCCGACCCCTTCGCGCTCTTGCGGTTCCCCGCGCCGGCGCGGGTGAGCAGCGCGTCCGCCCCGACGAAGACGACGGCTCCCGCGAGCGTGCCGAGGATCGTCGGGAGCAGTCCTCCGTCGTCCGCCGCCTCCTGCACGAGCTCGTAGGCGAGCGCCGAGATCAGCACCCCTGCTCCGAACGCGGAGATCGCGGCGGTGAGCTTCGGGGGCACGCGCACGAACCAGGCGAGCGCGGCGCCGATCAGGAGGGTGGCGCCGCCGATGGCGCCGCTGGCGAGGGCGAGGGTCCAGGGAGGCACGGCTCCACCCTGGCACCGGCGGTGTCCGGCCGCGGCGGGCTTGACGGGGGCGCTCCGGCGGCGCTCGACCCGCCTCCGCCCGCCCCGACAGCTGTCGTGCAGGCGTCGGGCCGCGATGCCCGGCCGATCCTCGGCGATGGAGGGCCGCTCAGGCCGGGCGTCCCCGTAAACTGCCGGAATGGCGGAGTTCAGCGCGAGTGTTTTCCAGAACGAGTTCCTCTCGGACGGCGCCACCGACGTGCACGCCATCGTCACGGTGACCGCGTCCGGCACGGGGGTCGCCGGGTCCGACGGGGCCGCGGCCGAGATCATCATCGTCGACTGCTCCGGATCGATGACCGGCGAGAACATGACGGCCGCCAAGCGCGCCGCAGCCGTGGCCGTCGACCAGATCCTGGACGGCACCTTCTTCGCCGTCGTGGCCGGGTCCGAGCGCGCCGACCGCGCCTTCCCCTACCCCAACGCCACCGTCTCGATGGTGCGGATGGAGCCGGGGGCGCGAGCCGCGGCGAAGGAGGCGATCGGCTACCTCCAGGCCGACGGCGGCACCGCGATGGGCACCTGGCTGACCCTCGCCCGCCAGCTGTTCGCGACCGTGCCGGAGGCGACGCAGCGGCACGCGATCCTCCTCACCGACGGCAAGAACGAGCACGAGTCTCGGATGCAGCTGGACGCGGCGATCCGCGCGGCGTCCGGCGACTTCCAGTGCGACGTGCGCGGCGTCGGCTCCCGCTGGATCGTCGAGGAGGCGCGCACCATCGCGAGCGCCCTGCTGGGCACCGTGGGCCTGATCGCGAACCCGGCCGACATGGCCGCCGACTTCGAGTCGCTGATGCGGGCGTCGATGGGCCGGGGAGTCGCCAACGGCGAGCTCCGCGTCTGGACTCCTCAGGGCGCGCAGCTGCTCTTCGTCCGCCAGGTCGCGCCGAACCTCGAGGACCTCAGCTCCCGGCGGAACGCCGTGAACCCGCTCACCGGCGCCTACCCGACCGGCGCCTGGGGCGACGAGTCGCGGGAGTACCACGTGGCGGTCCGGGTCGCGTCGAAGCCGGTCGGCTCGGAGCAGCTCGCCGCGCGGGTGCAGCTCAGCGTGCGCGACGAGGTGGTCGCCTCCGCCCTGGTGAAGGCGCGCTGGACGGACGACTCCGCACTGACCGCCCGCATCGACCCCGCCGTCGCCCACTACACGGGCCAGACCGAGCTCGCCTCGGCGATCCAGGACGGGCTCGCAGCCAAGGCGCGGGGCGACGAGGCGACCGCCACGGTCAAGCTCGGGCGGGCGGTGCAGCTCGCCTCCGTCACCGGGAACGACGAGGCGACCGCGAAGCTGCGGAAGGTCGTCGAGATCGACAACCCGAACGAGGGCACCGTGCGGCTCAAGCGCGGCGTGGACCGCCTCGACGAGATGGCGCTGGACACCGCGTCGACCAAGACCACGCGGGTGCGCAAGTGAGCTTCCGCTGTCCCGAGGGGCACACCTCCCAGTCCGGCGACTACTGCGACGTCTGCGGGGCGCCCATCGGTGCCGCTGCGGCCCCGTCGCCCGCTCCCGCCGCGCCGACCACCGCGATCCCGACCGGCCCCTCGGTCTGCCCGCACTGCTCGTTCCCGAACGAGCCCGGCGCCCTGTTCTGCGAGAACTGCGGCTACGACTTCACGACCGGCTCCCTCCCCGAGGCCGATCCGTTCACCTCCTCCGGCGCCGTCCGCGCTCCGGGCGAGGTCGGCGGCTCCGCGACGCCGTCGGGGGACCCGGCCCAGCACCTGGGCGAGGCGCCCGCGCCGCAGGCCGATCCCGCGGCTCCCACCGAGCTGGTCCCGGAGCAGGAGGCCGGCTTCGACACCCCCGTCGCGACCGCGCCGCCCGCCGCTCCGCCGACCGAGGTGATCCCGGAGGCCGCAGCGTCCGAGCCCGCAGCCCCCGACCCGGCGCCCGAGGCCTCAGCATCGGAGGAGGAGGCCGCGTCCGCGCCGGCCACCGGCTCCGCCCGCCCCGCCGCCGCCTCCGCGGACCCGGACCGCCCGTGGATCGCCGAGCTCTGGGTCGACCCGGAGTGGTACGCCGAGCAGCGCGCCGACGACCCGATGCCCTCGCCCGGCCCGCCCGCGACCGTCGTCCTCCGCGAGCGCACCCTGCTCGTCGGCCGCCCGTCCGTCTCCCGCGGCATCTCGCCGCAGGTGGACTGCGGATCCGACTCCGGTGTCTCGCGGCGCCACTGCCAGCTGAGCACCGACGGCTACCGCTGGTGGGTCGAGGATCTGCAGTCGGCGAACGGCACGTACCTCGCCCCGGCCGGGGCGCCGCTCCCGCAGTCGCCGATCGCCGCCGGGCAGCGCCGCGAGGTCGAGGAGGGCGATCGGATCTACGTGGGCGCCTGGACGCGGATCGTACTCCGTCCCGCGTTCCCCGGCGAGGCCTAGGGCCCCGCGCCCGGTCGTTCAGCGACCGGCGAGCGCTCCGAGCATCCACGACAGCGCCGCGATCGCGCCGACGCCGACCACGCTCGAGCCGATGATCACGGAGCGCCGGATCCGTGCCGCGCGCGAGTCCGAGGCGGTCGGCGCGGCCGCCGCCGTGCCCGTCGTCATCCCGCCGCGGAGCCGGTGCGCGACCTCGTCGGCGGTCGGCCGCTTCTCCGGGTCCCGCTGCGTCATCGAGGTCAGCAGCGCCCGCCACTCCGCCGGCAGGGTGTCGGGCACGGAGGGGCTGCGGTGGAGGCGGGCGATCGCCGCCTCGAGGACGGTGCCCGAGTACTCGCGGTGACCGGTGATCGCCTCGAGGAGGACCAGGCCGAGGGAGAAGACGTCGCTCGCTCCGCTGATCGGCTCGCCCGCGACCTGCTCCGGGCTGACGAAGCTCGCGGTGCCGATCACGACGCCGTCGCTGGTGAGGCGGGAGCCGTCCATGAAGTGGGCCACGCCGAAGTCGGTGAGCTTGGCGGTGCGGGCGTAGCCGCTGGAGGCGACCTCGCTGACCAGGATGTTCGCGGGCTTCACGTCGCGGTGCACGACGCCGCGCTCGTGCAGGTAGGCGAGGGCCTCCGCGAGCTGCGTGCCGATCGCCGCGACCTCCGCCGCTGGGAGGGGGCCGGACTCGAGCCGCGCCTCCATCGTGGGGTCGGCGACGAGCTCCATCACGACGTAGCGGCGGACCTCGCCGCCGAAGTTGTGCAGCCCCGCGTCGAAGAGGTTGACGATGCCCGGGTGGGCGAAGGAGCTCAGCATCCGCACTTCGCGCTCCTGGCGGGCCACGTCCTCGGGGTTCGAGGCCTCCGCGCGGAACACCTTCACGGCGACCTCGCGCTGCACGGTCTCGTCGCGGGCCCGGTAGACCGAGCCCATCCCGCCGGAGCCGATGCGCTCGATCAGGAAGTAGCGGCCGGCCACCTTCTGCTGGGCGGCGTTCGCGGCGACGGTACTCATGGCGATCCCGCCTTCCGCTCGAACGGTGCGCTCCGGAGCGCACGAAATGGGCGCCTGCGTCGACGGTACCCCGGGGCGGCGCCGGCCGGGTCGGCGGAACGGGGGGATTGACACTCCCGGCCCCGGACGGGGGACGAATGGCCGCTCAGCGCACCGATCGGCACCCCCCGCCGCGGGGTCAGCGGAGGCCGCTGCGCGCGAAGCCCTGCACGAAGTAGCGCTGGAACACCAGGAACAGCACCACCATCGGCACGACGTTCACCAGGGCGAACGCCATGGTCGCTCCGTAGTCGCTGCCGAACTGCCCCTGGAGGAAGAGCAGCCCGATCGGGAGCGTGAACAGCGCGTTCTCCTTCAGGGCGATGAGCGGCCAGGCGAAGTCGTTCCAGGAGCCGAGCAGCGACATGAAGAAGAGCACGGCGATGAGCGGCTTCGAGAGGGGGAGGACGATGGCCGTGAACACGCGGAAGTGCCCGGCGCCGTCGATCCGGGCCGCCTCGATCAGGTCCCGCGGGATCGCGAGGATGAACTGCCGCGCCAGGAACAGCCCGAACGCCGAGGCCGCCGTCGGCAGGATCACCGCCCAGTAGCTCCCGTAGAGGCCGAGGTCGGTGACGAGCCGGAACAGCGCCACCATGATCACCTGCACGGGCAGGGTGAGCGTCGACAGGGCCAGGAGGAAGAGCACTCCGGATCCGCGGAACCGCAGCTGCGCGAAGGCGTACCCGCCGAGCAGGTTGATCGTCACGGTGATCAGCGCGGTGACCAGGCTGATCGCGAGGGAGTTGCCGAACCAGGTCGCTACGGGGAACGACGAGAACACGCGCTCGAAGTTCACCAGCGTCAGCTCGCGCGGCCAGAGGCGGAGGGTGCCGCCGAGCAGCTCGGACCGCGAGGAGAACGCGACGACGACCATCCAGTACAGCGGGAAGACGATGACCACCGAGACGGCGAGGGCGAGAGCGAGGCGGAGCAGGCGCGAGGTGCGCGACGTGCGGATCATTCGACGAGGTCCCTCGAGCGGTTGGTGCGCCACTGCACGGCGGTGAAGATCATGGTCAGGATCAGCAGCACGATGCCGATGGCTGCGGCGTAGCCCTGGTCGCGGGTGACGAACCCGGTGTCGTAGGCGTAGGTCACGAGCACCGAGGTCGCGTTCTGCGGTCCGCCGCCGGTGAGCACGAAGACGATGTCGAACACCTGGAACGAGTAGATGACGTTGAGGATGAGCAGGAAGAACGACGACGGGCCGACCAGCGGCAGCGTCACGTGGCGGAACTGCTGCCACGCGTTCGCTCCGTCGAGCCGGGCCGCCTCGTAGAGCGCCGGGTTCACCCCCTGCAGCCCCGCCAGGTAGATGAGCATGTTGAAGCCGGTGCGCCACCACAGGGTGACGAGCACCACGGAGGCGAAGGCCGCCGCTCCGCCGGACTGCCAGGCGATGCGGGGGAGGCCGATCGTCTGGAGCATGCCGTCGAGCACGCCGCTGTTCTCGTCGAAGATCAGCACGCCCATCAGCGCCGTCGCCACGCCGGAGACCGCCATCGGCAGGATGAGGATGCTGCGGAACACCGGACGCGCGGGCAGCACCGAGTTCATCAGCACCGCCGCGCCGAGGCCCAGCGCCATCGAGAGCGGGGTCACGATCAGGGTGAACAGCGCCGTGTTCAGCGTCGAGCGCCAGAAGAGGCCGTCGCCGAGCAGCCGCGCGTAGTTGTCGAGTCCGACGAAGACGCCGTCGCCGAAGCCGTTCGTGCGCTGGAAGCCGATCAGGAACGCGCCGCCCAGGGGGACGAACACGAACAGCCCGAGCATCAGCAGGTTCGGCGCGAGGAACGCGTAGGCGGCCGCCGTCTCGCGGGCGGGGGCGCGGGAGGTGCGCCGGGGGCGGGCGGTCACCGCCTCCGGCGCGAGGACCGACCGGCTCACTGCGTCGCGGCCGCGATGCCGGAGGTGAGGCCGGCGATGGTGTCCTCGGTGCTGCGCCCGCCGACGAAGGCCTGCTCCAGCTGCTCCTTGAGCACCGTGATGATCGCGGCCATGTCGGGCGAGGCGACCTGCGCCGAGTCGGACGCCTGGACGGTGCCCGCCTGGCCGAGGAACACCTCGGCGAGCTCGGGGCGCACGGCGAACTCGATGCCCGACTCCGTGAGGTCGCGGCGAGTGGGGAGGAGCGAGGCGCCGGCGCAGAAGTCGCGCATCGCCTCCTCCTCCGTCACGAACGCGAGGAAGGAGGCGGCCAGCTCCGGGTTCTTCGCGGCCTTGGTCGCGACGAGGGCGTTGCCGCCGAAGTCGCCGCCTCCGCGCACGTTGCGCGGGGAGTAGGTGGCGCCCCACTCGAAGTCGAGGGTGGAGTCGGCGTCGGGGATGAGGAACGCGCCGGCGAAGGTCATCGCGGTGGTCTGCGAGTACCAGAGGTCGCTGGCGTAGGTGGTCGCCTGCACGGAGCTGCTCGGCGGCACGAGGCCGTCGGTGAAGAAGCTGCGGCTGAAGTCGATCGCGGCGCGGCCGGCGGCGGAGTCGATCGCGGGCCCGGACAGGTCCTCGGTGAGGAAGCGGCCGTCGGCCTGGAAGAGCAGGCTGAGCCAGCGCGTGACGCCGTTGCCCTGCCAGTTGTAGGCGAAGGGGTAGCGCTCGGCGGGGAGCGAGGCGCGCAGCTTCCGCCCGACCTCGGTGAACTCCTCCCAGGTCCACGCCTCCTCGGGCGAGGAGGGGAAGGAGGTGACGCCCGCGTCGGCCAGCACCTGCGTGTTGTAGAGGATCAGCGAGGTGTCGGTGTGGTGGGGGACGCCGAAGGGGCTCCCGCCGCTCTGCACTGCGGCCCAGGCCGGATCGGTGAACCGCTCGGCGACCTCGGAGTCGAGGAAGCCCGACAGGTCCAGGAGCTGGTCGCGGCCGGCGTAGCTGCCGAACGTGTAGTACGGGACCCGGAAGACGTCCGGCGGGTTCCCCGCCTGCAGCTGCGCGTCGATGTTGGTGAACATCTGCTCGTACGGGACCGCGTTGAGGGTCACGGTGGCGCCGGCGTTCGCCGACTGGAACGCGTCGATCGCGCGCTGGAAGCCGGCCAGCTCGGCGTCGGTGCCCCAGGTGGTGAAGGTGAGGGTGTCGCTGCCGGCGCTCGCCGCGGGGCCCGCGGGGGCGAAGCCGCAGCCGGAGAGGACCGGGACGGAGGCGGCGACGCCGAGCGCTCCGAGGAAGCGGCGGCGGTCGAGGACCGCGCGTCCGAGCTGCGAGAGGTCGAGAGCCCCCGCGGGGAGGCCCTTGCTGGTCAGGCCCATGACGGCCTCCTTCCGGGGGCCATTGGCAGGCTCCCGGGGGCAGGCTATTCCGGCAGGGCCGCGGGAATCGCGGCTGGACGGATCGGCCGATCCATGAGAGGAGCGGCCGATCCGCCCGGCGGGCGTTCAGCCGCGGCGGCCGAGCATCCCCTCGAACGAGCCGTCGAGCGCCCACGGGTCGGGCGCGGAGCCCGAGCGGGAGGAGCGGGCGGCTTGATCGGCCAGCTCGCGTCCGGCGCGCTCGATGCGCGAGGGCAGCGCCCGTCCGTCTTCGGTCGCGCCGCCCCAGTCGTCCGTCGCCGCGAACACGGTGGTCGCGAGGGGCGCCGCGTGCAGGTAGGTGAAGAGCGGGCGCATCGCGTAGTCGACGGCCAGGGAGTGGCGGGGGGACCCGCCCGTGGCCGCCAGCAGCACGGGCAGGCCGCGCAGCGCCTCCGTGTCGAGCACGTCGACGAACGACTTGAAGAGCCCGCTGTAGCTGGTGGTGAAGATCGGCGTCACGGCGATCAGGCCGTCGGCGCCGGCGACCGCGTCGAGCGCGGTCTGCAGTGCGGGGCTCGCGAAGCCGGTGAGGAGGTTGTTCGTGACGTCGTGCGCGAGGTCGCGCAGCTCCACGACGCTCCGCTCGACGGTGAAGCCCTGCTCGGTGAGGGAGGACTCGGCGGCGTCGGCCAGGCGGTCGGCGAGCAGCCGGGTCGAGGACGGCTGGCTGAGGCCGGCCGAGAGGACGGTGATCCTGCGGGTGTCCATGGAGAGCTCCTGACTAGACGGTGACGGGCTCGGCCGCGGGCTGCGCGTCGCGCGCGGCCACGAGGGAGGCGTGGGTGGGGGCGTCGGGCACGTGCGCGCGGCGGCCCTCGGCGAAGCCGGCGCGGAGGGCGGGGAGGATCTCGCCGAGCATGTCCATCTGCTCCAGGACGGTCTTCAGCGGGAGTCCCGCGTGGTCCATCAGGAAGAGCTGGCGCTGGTAGTCGCCGACGTACTCGCGGAAGCCGAGGGTGCGGTCGATGATCTGCTGCGGGGAGCCGACGGTGAGCGGGGTCTGCTCCGTGAAGTCCTCGAGCGAGGGGCCGTGGCCGTAGACGGGGGCGTTGTCGAAGTAGGGGCGGAACTGCGAGACCGCGTCCTGCGAGTTCTTCGCCAGGAAGATCTGCCCGCCGAGGCCGACGATCGCCTGGTCGGCGGTCCCGTGGCCGTAGTGCTCGAAGCGCTGGCGGTAGAGCTGCACCATCTTCTGGGTGTGCGAGGCGGGCCAGAAGATGTGGTTCGCGAAGAAGCCGTCGCCGTAGTAGGCGGCCTGCTCGGCGATCTGCGGGGAGCGGATCGATCCGTGCCACACGAACGGCGCGACGCCGTCGAGGGGGCGCGGGGTCGACTGGAAGCCCTGGAGGGGCGTGCGGAACTGGCCCTCCCAGTCGACGAAGTCCTCGGTCCACAGGCGGTGCAGCAGGTCGTAGTTCTCGATCGTCAGCTCGATGCCGCGGCGGATGTCCTTGCCGAACCACGGGTAGACGGGGCCGGTGTTGCCGCGGCCGAGCATCAGGTCGACGCGGCCGCCGGCGAGGTGCTGGAGCATCGCGTAGTCCTCGGCGAGCTTCACCGGGTCGTTCGTGGTGATGAGGGCCATCGCGGTGGAGAGCGTGATCCTCTCGGTCTTCGCCGCGAGGTAGCCGAGCGTGGTGGTGGGGGAGGAGGACCAGAACGGCGGGTTGTGGTGCTCGCCCAGGGCGAAGACGTCGAGGCCGATCTCCTCCGCCTTCAGCGCGATCGCGAGGGTCGCCTGGATCTTCTCGGACTCGGACGGGGTCCGTCCGGTCGTGGGGTCGGTCGTGATGTCGCTGACCGTGAAGATGCCGAACTGCATCAGGCGCTCCTTCTGTCCTCCGGCCCGGTGGGGCCTGGTCCATGCGTTTGCATGTACATCCTCATTCAACCACGTGCGGCCGGATCTATTCCCGAGGATCCGCGGGCCTCCGCCGGCCTGTCGGAGGACGGCGCCGGTGCCGAGCCCGGACGTCGCCGACCCGCCCCGCTCGCCCCGCGGCCGCCCGAAACATCCCCGCAATACGCCCCGCACTAGAGTCGTGCCATGGGTGACCTCTTCGACGGATACGGGTCCCAGAAGGTCGAGCGGCCCGACACGGGCGCCACCCCCTGGGACGAGATGTTCGCCGACGTGGCGTCGACCGGAGGCCCCGACGGGGTCCGCGGCGCCTACCGCGACATCTACTCCTCGCTCGCGCGGATGACCCAGGAGGAGCTGCGCGGCCGCACCGACGCGCTCGCCTCCTCCTACCTCGCGCAGGGCGTCACCTTCGACTTCGCGGGGGAGGAGCGGCCGTTCCCCCTCGACGCCGTCCCCCGGGTGATCGAGCGCGCCGAGTGGAACGAGGTGCAGACCGGCATCAAGCAGCGGGTCCGTGCTCTCGAGGCGTTCCTCGCCGACGTCTACGGCCCGCAGAACGCCGTGGCCGACGGCGTCATCCCCGCCGGGCTGATCTCGAGCTCCAGCCACTTCCACCGGCAGGCCGCGGGCATCGTCCCCGCGAACGGCGTGCGGATCCAGGTGTCCGGGATCGACCTGATCCGCGACGAGAAGGGCGGCTGGCGGGTCCTCGAGGACAACGTCCGCGTGCCCTCCGGCGTCTCCTACGTCATCTCGAACCGCCGGGTGATGGCGCAGACGCTGCCCGAGCTGTTCGTCTCGATGCGGGTGCGCCCGGTCGGCGACTACCCGAACAAGCTGCTGCAGGCCCTCCGCGCCTCCGCCCCCGAGGGCGTCGACGACCCGACCGTGGTCGTGCTCACCCCCGGCGTCTACAACTCCGCCTACTTCGAGCACACCCTCCTCGCCCGCCTCATGGGCGTCGAGCTGGTCGAGGGCCGCGACCTGTTCTGCACGGGCGGCAAGGTGTTCATGCGCACCACCTCCGGCCCGACCCGGGTCGACGTGATCTACCGCCGCGTGGACGACGAGTTCCTCGATCCGCTGCAGTTCCGCGCCGACTCGATGCTCGGCTCACCCGGGCTGATGCTCGCGGCCCGGCTCGGGAACGTCACGATCGCCAACGCGGTCGGCAACGGCGTCGCCGACGACAAGCTCGTCTACACCTACCTGCCCGACCTCATCCGCTACTACCTCTCGGAGGAGCCGGTGATCAAGAACGTCGACACGTGGCGCCTGGAGGATCCGGGAGCGCTCGAGGAGGTGCTCGACCGCCTCGACGAGCTCGTCGTGAAGCCGGTCGACGGCTCCGGCGGCAAGGGCCTGGTCGTCGGGCCGGCCGCCTCGGCGAAGGAGCTCGCGGAGCTGCGGTCCCGCCTCCAGGCCGACCCGCGCGGCTGGATCGCGCAGCCGGTCGTGCAGCTCTCCACCATCCCCACCCTCGTCGACGACGGGATGCGTCCCCGGCACGCCGACCTTCGGCCCTTCGCCGTGAACGACGGCACCGACGTCTGGGTGCTGCCCGGCGGCCTGACCCGCGTCGCGCTCCCGGAGGGACAGCTCGTCGTCAACTCGTCGCAGGGCGGCGGATCGAAGGACACCTGGGTGGTCGGCCTCGAGGAGGCGCGCAGCGCCGAGCCCGAGGCGCGCGACATCCAGGCGCTCGTCGCCGAGCAGGCCGCGGTCACCAGCTCCATCCCGATCGTCTACCCGCTCAACCACACGCCCGACCACTCGCCGCAGGACGCGCCGAACACCGACCAGGACCAGCAGCAGCAGCAGACGCTCGCGGCGGGGGAGGACGACTGATGCTCTCCCGGATCGCCGAGTCGCTGTTCTGGATCGGCCGCTACATCGAGCGGTCCGACGGCACCGCCCGCATCCTCGACGTCCACCTCCAGCTCCTGCTCGAGGACCCGTGGATCGACGAGGACACGGCCTGCCGCTCGCTCCTGTCGGTGATGGGCTCGACCCCGCCCGACGACATGCGCGAGATCACCCGCGCCGACGTGCTGGCGATCCTCGCGATCGACCGCACGAACCCCGCCTCGATCGCCTACTCGCTCGGCGCGGCCCGCGAGAACGCCCGCCGGGCGCGCGAGATCGTCTCGACCGAGCTCTGGGAGTGCCTCAACACCACGCGCACCCGCATGCCGCGCCGCGTCTCGGGCGAGCGGGTGTCGGAGTTCTTCAGCTGGGTGCGCGAGCGCTCCGCCCTCGCCGTCGGCATCATCGAGTCGGCGACCTCGCGCGACGAGGCCTGGCAGTTCTTCACCCTCGGCCGCTCGATCGAGCGCGCCGACATGACCGCCCGCCTGCTCGCCACCCGCTCGCTGACCGAGGCGAGCGGCCCGTCCTGGACCACGATCCTCCGCTCCTGCGGCGCCTACGAGGCGTACCTGCGCACCTACCGGGGCGTGCCGAGCGCGCGGAACGCGGCCGAGTTCCTCCTCCTGGACCGGCTGTTCCCGCGCTCGATCCTCTTCTCGGTCTCGCGGGCGGAGGCGTGCATGCGCGACATCGAGCCGCGCACCGGCCGCATCGGCCACTCCGGCGACGCGCAGCGCGTCCTCGGGCGGATCCGCAGCGAGCTGGAGTTCCGGCCGATCACCGACATCCTCGAGGACCTGCCGCGGCACATGGACAGCGTGCAGGAGGCGACCTCGGCCGCGTCCGAGGCGATCCGCCAGCGGTACTTCCCCACCAACGTCATGCCGAGCTGGATCGGGGAGGCGCTGTGAGCAGGCTGCGCATCAGGCACACCACGGGCTTCACCTACGCGGGGGACGTGGTCGCGTCCTACAACGAGGCGCGGATGCTCCCCGCCTCCTCGGACGGGCAGCTGGTGCTGTTCTCGAACCTCGACATCCGGCCGGTGACCTCGGTGCACGCCTACACCGACTACTGGGGCACCCGCGTCTCGTCGTTCGACGTGCTCGACGCCCACCGCGAGCTCTCGCTGACGGCGACCTCGCTCGTCGAGATCCGGCCGAAGCAGCACCCCGACCACCCGACCGGGTGGGATCAGCTGTCCGAGCAGGTCGAGACGCGCACCGAGTACGTGGAGCAGTCGAAGCAGACCCACCGCACCGCGCCGCCGGAGGACCTCGCGGCGATGGCGCGCTCGCTCGCGGACGAGGCGGCCGGCCCGTGCGAGGCCGCGCTCACCATCGCCGAGACGATCGGCCGGGCGATGACCTACCGGCAGGGCGTCACCGGCGTGCACTCCACCGCGACGGAGTCGTGGACCGCGCGCGAGGGCGTCTGCCAGGACATCACGCACATCGTCCTCGGGGCGCTGCGCTCGGTGGGCATCCCGGCGCGCTACGTCTCGGGCTACCTGCACCCCAAGCCGCACGCCGAGATCGGCGAGACCGTGGTGGGGGAGTCGCACGCCTGGGTCGAGTGGTTCTGCGGAGGAGCGTGGCGCGGCTACGACCCGACGAACCTGATCGACATCGGCGACCGCCACGTCATCGTCGGCCGCGGCCGCGACTACAACGACATCGCGCCGTTGCGCGGGGTGTTCGCCGGGCCCCGCTCGTCGAAGCTCTTCGTCCGCGTCGAGATCACCCGCGAGGCCTGAGGGCGGGCGGCGGTCGCGCCCCGCGTCGGGGGCGACCCGTCGAGCGGGCGGTCCGCGGAGCCGCCCCGGCGCGCGGACCGGCCGACGGAGCTTAGGCGCGCGGGCGCAGCAGGGGGACTCCGCCGGTGGCGGGCAGAGCCTCCGGCCCGGGGGCCGCGAGCCGGACGGCGCGGCGCAGGCGGAGGTGGAAGGCGAGTCCGATGGCGGCCGCCGCGATCCCGGAGGCGGCGCCGACCAGCATCGCCTGGCGCGGACCGTAGGCGTTCGCGACCCAGCCGATCAGCGGTGCGCCGATCGGGGTGCCGCCGACGAAGATCGCCATGTACAGCGCCATGACCCGGCCCCGCATCTCGGGGGCGGTCGAGAGCTGCACGTAGCCGTTGGCCGAGGTCATCAGCGTCTGCGCCGCGATGCCGACGAAGGGGAGCAGGATCGCGAACGCCCAGACCGTCGGCATGACGCCGGCCAGCGCGAGCGCGACGCCGAACGCCGCGGAGGCGCCGACGATGAGCCGGAGCCTCGGGCGGTCGCGGCGAGCCGAGAGGAGCGCCCCCAGCACCGAGCCGACGGCGATCGCGGAGGAGAGCAGGCCGAACTCGCTCGCCCCCATGTCGAACTCGACGGTCGCCATCGTCGAGGCGAAGATCGGGAAGTTCAGGCCGAAGGTGCCGATCAGGAACACGATCGCGAGCACCACGAGGATGTCCGGCCGCTTCGAGACGTAGCGGAACCCCTCCAGCAGCGCACCCGGGCCGCGGGTGGCGCGCGGGGCGCTGCGGAGCTGGTCGCGGTGCAGCGCGCGCAGCGAGAGCAGGACGGCGAGGAAGCTCGCGGCGTTGAGGAGGAAGACCCAGCCGGAGCCGACCGCGGCGATGAGCACGCCCGCGAGGGCCGGTCCGATCATCCGCGCCGAGTTGAAGGAGGCCGAGTTCAGCGAGACGGCGTTGGTGAGGTCGCGCTCCTCGACCAGCGCCGAGACGAAGGTCTGGCGCACGGGCGCGTCGATCGCCGCGGCGAAGCCGAGCAGCAGGGCGAAGAGGTAGACCATCCAGAGCTGGACGACCCCGGTCACGACGATGAGCCCCAGGCCGAGCCCGAGCGCGCCCATCGCGCCCTGGGTGGCCATCAGGAGCTTCCGCCGGTCGAAGCGGTCGGCGATGAAGCCGGAGAAGGGCACCATCACGAGCTGCGGTCCGAACTGCAGCGCCATGGTCACGCCGAGCGCCGTCGCGTCGTGGTCGGTCAGGTCGTTGATCACGATCCAGTCCTGGGCCGTGCGCTGCATCCAGGTGCCGACGTTCGAGACCATCGCGCCCGCGAACCAGATGCGGTAGTTCGGCACGGCGAGGGAGCGGAACATCGCGCTCATCGGTCGGCCACCGCGCGCAGGACCGCCGCCGCGTCGTGGAGCAGGCGCAGGTCCTCGGGAGGGAGCTCCTCGAGGCGCGCCACGAGCCAGGCGTCGCGGCTGCGGCGCACGTCGAGCACCAGTGCGGTGCCGGCCTCCGTGGGGCGGATGCGGGTGACGCGGCCGTCGGCGGGGTCGGCCAGGCGCTCCGCGAGTCCTTCGTCGACCAGGCAGCCGACCGTGCGGGTCATCGAGGGCGGGCGGACCCGCTCCGCCTCGGCCAGCTCGCCGAGGGTCTTCGCGCCCTCGCGGTGCAGGAGCGCGAGCACGCTGAACTGCGGATCGCTGAGCTCGTGCTGGGCCTTCTCCTGCCGGAGCCGCCGTCCGAGCCGGCCGACCGCTGCCCGCACCTCGCCCGCGAGGGAGGTCAGCGGGAGATCGGTCTGCGGGGTCTGGATCTGAGCGGTCTCGGTCGATGGCACATAGTTAGCCTAACAAAAGAACTGCCCGCTCAGGCGGAGGTCCGCGCGGTCCGCACCGCCCCGATGCTCGCGGCGACCACGAGCGCGATCCCGACGGCCTCGACGGCGCTGAGGCGCTGGCCGAGCACGAGGAAGCCCGAGAGCGCGGCCGCCCCGGGGGAGAGCGACATCAGGATCGAGAAGGTCGAGGAGCGCAGGCGCCGCAGCGCCAGCAGCTCCAGCGCGTAGGGCACCGCGGAGGAGAGCACCGCCACGGCGAGCCCGAGGAGCAGCACCGGCGGCACCACCAGGGCGGGCCCGGCGGAGGCGAGGCCGAACGGCAGCGACACGATCGCGCCGGCCGCCAGCGCCAGCGCGAGCCCGTCGATCCCCTGGAACCGCCCGCCGGTGCGGCCGGCGAAGACGATGTACGCGGCCCAGAGCACAGCGGCCCCCAGCGCGAAGCCGACGCCGACCGGGTCCAGCGCCGAGAACCCGCCCTGCGACAGGGTCACCACTCCGGCCAGCGCGAGCACCGCCCAGACCAGGCTCAGCACGCTCCTCCCGGCGATCACCGAGAGCGTCAGCGGCCCGAGCACCTCGAGGGTGACGGCGGCGCCCTGCGGAATCCGGGCGATGGCCTCGTAGTAGCAGGCGTTCATCCCGCCGAGGGCGAGACCGTAGGCGGCGACGGTGGCCCAGTCGCTCCGGCTGTGGCCGCGCAGCCGCGGACGGCAGACCAGGAGCAGAACGACGGCCGAGAACACCAGCCGGAGCGTGACGGTGCCGATCGGCCCCGCGGCGGGGAAGAGCAGCACGGCGAAGGAGGCGCCCAGCTGCACGCTCGCGACCGACCCGAGCACCAGGCCGATCGAGCCCGCGCTCGCCGGGCGCCGCTCCGGAGCGGCCGCTGCGCTCAGCTGGAGCGCCGCTGCGTCTGGACGGGCGGGACGTTGTAGCCGAGCAGGCCGACGCCGGTCGCGTCCCAGCGCAGCGTGGTCAGCGAGACGTTGTCGACCACGGGGAAGGTGTGCCGGTAGGTCTCGGGGTTGATGCCGAGGTAGGCGCACAGCAGGAGGCGGATGAGCGTGCCGTGCGCGACGACGAGCACGCGGCCGTCGGGGTGCTCGCGGTGGATGCGGGCGAGCGAGGTGTTCGCGCGGGCGACGGCGTCGAGGCCGGACTCGCCGCCGGGCATCGGCTGGATGGCCGGCGCCGCGACCCAGGCGTGGTACTCGTCCGGGAAGCGCTTCTCCATCTCGTCGATGGTCAGCCCCTCACCGCGGCCGAAGTCGACCTCGACCAGCGCCGGGTCGGGCTGCAGCTCGAGGTGGGCCGCCCGCGCGGCGGGCACGGCGGTGCGCACGGCCCGGACCAGGGTGGAGGAGTACACCGCCTCGAGGTCGGCGTCGACGGCCCAGGCGGCCAGAGTCGCCGCCTGGTCCTGGCCCCGGGGGGTCAGCGCGATGTCGGAGGAGCCCGCGAAGCGGTTCTCGGAGTGCCAGACAGTCTCTCCGTGCCGGGCGAGGATCAGGGTCGTCACCCCCTGAGCCTACCGACCGCGCGGGCCCGCGGGCCCCGCGCTCAGGCGGCGGGGACGCCGTAGTGCGCGTCGACCATCACCGGGAGGTGGTCCGAGACGCCCTGGGGCAGCGTGGAGACCCGCTCGATCCGCACGGAGTCGCTGATCGCGAAGTCGAAGTGGCCGCTGAAGTAGCGGTAGCGCGCGTAGGTGGGGGAGTCGCTCCGCGAGACCAGGTAGCCGTTCCGGGTCATCCGGCGGTCGAGTCCGCGGAAGAACCACGGGTAGTTGTAGTCGCCGACCATCAGGGAGGGGGTGTCCGGCGCGTACTCGCGCAGCCGGTTCAGCGCCTCGTCGATCTGCTTGCGGCGCAGGGCGTTGCCGGCCGAGAGCGGGGCGGCGTGGAAGGAGGAGACGGCGATCGATCCGCCGTCGCGGTCGTCGAGGCGGACGGCCAGCAGGCGCTCGTGAGCGGGGGACATCACCCGGTCGTGCATGGACTTGCTGAGCTCGAACGCGGCGCTGCCGGAGAGCTCGAAGCGGTCCTGCGAGTAGTAGACGGCCAGGCCCAGGCGGTTGCGGGCCGTGACGGACGCGAGCCGGAGCGAGCCCACCTCCTGCGGCAGCTTCGTGGTGTCGCACTCCTGCAGGCACAGGACGTCGATGTCGTGGCGGGCGGCGAGGGGGGCGATCTCGGCGTGCGCTCGGTGCTCCCGGAGGTTGTAGGAGATCACGCGGAGGGCGCGTTCGGTCGGCTGCATTTCGCCAGTGTAGGGCGCGCCGACCGAGCGCCGGCCGACCCTCCGGCGAACACGGAGGGACCTCCTCGGAACACGGTCGGAACGTTCGCCGACCGGCCGGGGAGGTCCCTCGCGGAGCCGTGTCAGTGCTGCTCGGTGCCCGAGGCGTCGGTCTCGGCGTCGGTGCCGTGGACGCCGTCGGTGGGGCCCCAGTCGGGCAGCGGGGGGTTCTGCTCCTCGCCGTCGGCGCCGACGCCGTCGGCCAGGGGGGAGGCCGCGCCGCCGACCTCGTCGAGGCCCGCGGAGGTGCCGGTCTCGGTGGCGGGGTCGGGCGTGCGCGCGCCGTCGGTCGTGTCGGTGCCGTCGGTCGTTTCGGTGGGGGTGGGCTCGATGTCGTAGTCGGAGCTGCTCATGTCCCGACGCTACGACTCCGCCGCCCGCGGGGGCACCCCCTTGCGCTCCCGTGAACGACGGAGGCCCCCCGCACCGGGAAGGTGCGAGGGGCCTCCGAAGGGGGAGTGCTCAGCGTCCGTAGGCGGAGGCGGCGGGGCAGTCGAACGGGTCGCCGCCGGCCGACAGGCCGACCTTGTTGAGGTAGCGGACGACGATCGCGTACGACTCCATCAGCGAGGTCTCGGTGTAGGGGATCTGGTGGGTGGTGCAGTACTCCTTGGCGATGACCTGCGCACGGCGCAGCGCCGGGCGGGGCATGTTCGGGAAGAGGTGGTGCTCCACCTGGTAGTTGAGTCCGCCCATGTAGAGGTCGGTGAACCAGGTGCTGCGGATGCTGCGCGAGGTGAGGACCTGGCGGCGGAGGAAGTCGACGCGCGCCTCCTTCGGCAGCAGCGGCATGCCCTTGTGGTTCGGCGCGAACGAGGCGCCCATGTAGAGGCCGAAGACGCCCAGCTGCACGCCGACGAAGGCGAACGCCATGCCGAGGGGGAGGGCCCAGAAGACGACGGCGAGGTAGAGGCCGACGCGGGTGACGAGCATGGTGATCTCGACCCAGCGCTTGTCGACCTTGCCCTTGCCGAACACGGTGCGGAAGCCGTGCAGGTGCAGGTTGAGGCCCTCGAGCAGCAGGAGCGGGAAGAACGCGTAGCCCTGGCGGCGGGTGAGCCAGGCGTAGAGGCCGCGCGAGCGGGCCGCGTCCTCGGCGGTGAAGGAGACGACGTCGCGCTCGATGTCCGGGTCCTTGCCCAGCACGTTCGGGTTCGCGTGGTGGCGGCTGTGCTTGGTCATCCACCAGGAGTAGCTGATGCCGACGAAGAGGTTCGCGAGGGTGCGGCCGGCGACGTCGTTGGCCTTGCCGGACTCGAACACCTGGCGGTGCGAGGCCTCGTGGGCGAGGAAGGCGAACTGCGTCAGCACGATGCCGAGGGCGGCGGCGAGCAGGAGCTGGAACCAGGAGTCGCCCAGCAGGACGAAGCCGGTGACGATGCCGCCGAGCGCGAGGACCAGCGCGCCGAACATCGTGTAGTAGAAGCCGGTGCGGCGGCGGAGGAGCCCCGCGTCGCGGACCGTGCTGAGGAGACCGGAGTACTCGGTCGTCGGGTTGACGCGGCCGTCGGCGCGGGGACGGGTGCGGACGACGCGGGGGGCGCCTCCGGTGACGGACGTGGTGGTGGGGGTGCTCATCGGCGCCTCGCTCTTCGTGGTGACCGTCGGCGTCGACGGTCTCTCGGCGAGCGATCCCGACGGGGGGCGGTCCGCTCATGGTTCACCGCGTCGGTAGGGGCCGGACGCGGCATCAGGGCGACCGGGGTCAAGGGCAACCTGGTGTGAACACTACGGGGACGGCGGCGGCACCGCACCATGGCGATTGCCAGCCTTCGCTCCGCGCGTGTCGGGAAGGGGAGTGCGCCTCCGGCGGGACCGCCGGAGGCGCACGGGCTCAGGAGCCGATCGAGTCCTGCGGGCGGCCGGACTTGAGCGCGGCGAGGCGCGCCTCCACCTCGGTCATCTCACCGAGGTCCTCGAGCGACTCGAACTGCGCGTCCAGGCTCGAGGAGGCGAGCTCCTCCGCGCCGCGGACGCGCGCCTCCTCGCGGCGGATCTTCTGCTCGAAGCGGCTCACCTCGCTCGTCGGGTCCATCAGGTCGATGCTCTTCACGGCGTCCTGGACCTGGCTCTGCGCCTCGACGGTCTTCGCGCGCGCGATCAGCTCGTCGCGCTTGCTCGAGAGCTGCTGCAGCTTCTCGCGCATCTGGTTCAGGCCCGACTTGAGCTTGTCGACGACCTCGGTCTGCGAGGCGATGGTCGGCTCGGCGTCCTTCGCCTCCTTCTCGGACTGGATCTGGCGCTGCAGAGCGACCTTGGCCAGCGCGTCGAACTTGTCGGCGTCGCCGGCGCTCCCGCCGGTGCGCAGCTCGTCGGCCTTGCGGCTCGCGGCGAGGGCCTTGCCGCCCCACTCCTGGGCGTTCTGCACGTCCTCGCGGTAGTCGTCCTCGAGCAGGCGCAGGTTGCCGATCGTGGTGGCGATCGCCGCCTCGGCGTCGCGGATGCTGTCGGTGTAGTCGCGGACCATCTGGTCGAGCATCTTCTGCGGGTCCTCGGCCTGGTCGAGGAGCGCGTTGATGTTGGCCTTCGCGAGCTGCGCGATGCGGCCGAAGATCGACTGTCTCTGAGCCATGGGTGTCTCTCCTTGCGTCGTGGGTGGTGCCGGATGTCGGAGGTGGTGCCGGAGTCGTGGGGGAGGTGGTGGTCGTCGGTCGTGCGCTGATGCCCGGGGGCGCTCAGAAGCGCCCGCCGCCGCCGCGGCGTCCGCCTCCGCCGCTGCTGCGCCCGCCGCCGAAGCCGCCGCCGCCGGAGCGCCGGGACGAGCCTCCGCCGCCGAAGCCGCCGCTGAACCCGCCTCCGCCGAAGCCGCCCGAGCGGTAGCCGCTGCGGCGTCCGCCTCCCAGGAGCGACTCGACCAGGATCCCGCCGAGGAATGCGCCGGTGGTGTCGCCACCGTAGGGGCTGCCGACGGCGTTCGGGGCGGAGTAGGCGCCGGCGTCGGCCCGCGCCCGCTCGAGCGCCTGCTGGGCGAGCTGCGAGGCGCGCTGGGCGGAGGCGAGAGCCTCGCGGGGGTCGGTGGCGGCGATGCGCTCGGCGTACTCGGCCGAGCGGGCGGCCTCGGCGACGCGGGTGCGCGCCTCCGAGCCGACCGCGCCGCGGCGGGCCGCGATGAAGTCCTCGGCGGCCGAGACGCGGCTGCGGGCGGAGGTGAGCTCGGCGCCGAGGGCGGCCCGCTCGCGCTCGCGCTGGGCCTGCGCGTCGCGGAACCCGCCGACGGCGCCGTCGATCGTGGCGTCGGCGGCGGTGAGCGCCTCGAGCAGGGCGAGCGGGTCGTTCGGCCGCACGGAGGCGGCGCGCTCGACGTCGTCGAGGGCGGCCTCGGTCGAGGCGACCGCCGCGGCGACGTTCTGCGCCTGGGCGGCGGACTCCGCGTCCGGGGAGGCGGCGAGCGCTCGTCCCTGCGTCACGTCGGCGCGGATCTCGGCGATGCGGCCGGCGAGCGACGCCTCCGCCTTCTGCAGCTCGTCGCCCCTCGTCGCCACCGCGTCGACGAGCCCGGAGGCCTGCCCGGCGGCCTGCTGCCCGGCGCGCAGCAGCACGGCGGCGCGGCCGGAGTCGCCGGCCTGCAGCGCCTGCTGGGCGCCGGCGAGCTGGTCGCGGGTGAAGCGGAGGCGGTCCTCGGCCTGGTCGGCGTCGTCGCCCACGTCGTCGATCGCGGTCGGCGCGTAGCGGGAGGCGAGCTCGGCGAGGCGGGCGCGGGCCGAGGGGAGGCGGTCGCCGACCTCGGCGGCGCGGGCCGTGAGCGCGGCGGCGACCTGCGGCGCGTTCTTCTCGAGGTCGCGCAGCTCCTCGAACGCACTCGCGCGCTCGTCGAGCGTCTGCTCGGCGTCGGCGCAGAGCTGGAGGATGCGCTGGTAGCCGTCGCGGCGCTCCTGATCGGTCTCCGGCTCGGCGTCGTCGAGGCGCTGCTGCAGGGTGAAGGCCTCGCCGAGCAGGTGCTTCGCGGTGACGAGCGCCTCGCGGAACGCGCCGGTCGCGTCGGCGCCGAACTGCGCCTCCGCGAAGCCGACCTCCTGCTCGCTGGTGCGGACGGCGTCGTCGGCGTGGACGAGGGCCGATCCGGCACGGGCGGCGAGCTCGTCGATCGAGGCCTCCGCCGCCTCCTGGGCGCGGCGCTTCCGCGCGCGGCGGACGAGCAGCAGCACCACGAGGCCGATCACGACGAGGGCCGCGAGCACGCCGAGCGCGATCAGCAGCCCCGAGCCGAGGGACTCGCCGGCGCTGGGCGCGTCGAGGCGCTGCCCGATCCCGTCGGCGGCGGCCACCGCGGCTCCGGCCCAGTCGCCGTCGGCGAGCCTCGGCTCGATGTCGTCGGACTGGAGCGAGGAGACCTGCGCGTCGTCGAGGGCGAAGCCCTGCGCGACCGACACCTGGTACTGGCGGGCGTCGACCGCGACGGCCAGGAGGACGTCGTCGGTGCCCAGTCCGTTGCGGGTCGCGGTCTCGTCCGCCCACGCGGCGCGGTCGGACGGATCCGTGAAGGAGTCGACGAAGGCGACGAACAGCTGCACGCGGTGCTGGTCGTAGAGGGCCCGCGAGGCCTGCTCGATCTCGGCGGTCTCTCCGGAGCTCAGCACCCCGACCGAGTCGAGGACGGTGGAGGAGGAGAAGGAGACGGGCGACTCGGCCGTCGCCGCGGTCGCGGGGACCAGCGCGAGGACCGCGGCGATCAGGAGGGCCGCGAGCGCCGGCAGCAGCCGGGAGCTCACGGGGTGGTGGGGTCTCGCCGGCATCGCGCACACTCCTTCGTCGTCGCCTCCCGAGTGTAGACAGCCCGGGTGTCCGAGCAGGGGTCGGGAGGCGGCAGGCCGTCGACCGCGTGCCCGGGGCGCGGGGGATGGGAGAACGCCGGGAGGAGGAATGACCGTGCTCCGCTCGCGGTTGTCGCCCGGAGTGCGCCGCAGGTGCACGTGCCTCCCCCCTCAGGGCAGCCCCCTGAGACAGCTCCGTAGAAAGGCGATCCCGTGGATCCGTTCTCCCCCCTCACCGCCGGCGACCTCGACCTCCCCAACCGCATCGTCCTGGCACCGATGACGCGACTGCGCTCCGACGAGCAGGGCGTGCCCGGCGCGATCGTCGCCGAGTACTACGCCCAGCGCGCGAGCATGGGCCTGCTGATCAGCGAGGGCGTCTTCCCCAGCGCCGAGTCCAAGGGCTACGCCGGGCAGCCCGGCATCGAGACCGACGCGCAGGCCGCGGGCTGGCGCGCCGTCGCCGACGCCGTGCACGCCGCGGGCGGGCGCATCGTCATGCAGCTGATGAACGCGGGCCGCGTCTCGCACACCGAGATCACCGGCACCGACCGCATCGTCGCCCCGAGCGCCGTCGCCATCGACGGAGAGGTGCACACCCCCTCCGGCAAGAAGCCGTTCCCGGTGCCGCACGCGCTGACCACCGAGGAGCTGGCGACCGTCCGCGACGAGTTCGTCGCCGCCGCCCGCCGCGCGATCGACGCCGGCTTCGACGGAGTCGAGGTGCACGGCGCCAACGGCTACCTGCTGCACGAGTTCCTCTCGCCCGTCTCCAACGTGCGCACCGACCAGTACGGCGGGACCCCGGCCGAGCGCGCCGCGTTCCCGCTCGAGGTCACCCGCGCGATCGTCGACGAGGTCGGAGCGGGCCGCGTCGGCATCCGCCTCTCGCCGGCCCACAACATCCAGGACGTCGTCGAGACCGACGCCGACGACGTGCGCGCCACCTACGAGGCCGTCGTCGACGGGCTCGCCCCGCTCGGCCTGGCCTACCTCAGCGTCCTGCACGCCGAGCCCGCCGGCGAGCTGGTCCAGGACCTCCGCTCGCGCTTCGACGGCGTCTTCATCGCCAACAGCGGCTTCGGCTCGCCGACCAGCCGCGAGGAGGCGACCGAGCTGATCAGCGAGGGCCACGCCGACGCCGTGGCCGTCGGCCGCCCGGCGATCGCCAACCCCGACCTGGTCGAGCGCTGGCAGGGCGGGCACCCCGAGAACGAGGTCGTCCAGGAGACGGTCTACGGCGGAGGAGCCGAGGGCTACACCGACTACGAGCCCCTCTCGGCGTAGTCGCGACGCACGCGGAAGGCCCGCTCCCTCGAGGGGGAGCGGGCCTTCCGCGTACCGGGGGGATCAGCTCTCGCTGCCCCGGCTCTTCAGCTCGGACTCGATGCGGGCGTCCTGCTCGGGCGAGAGCTCGTGGTCCTCGTCCTCCGGGCCGGCCGTCTCGCCGACGCGGCCCTCGCCGAGGGCGTGGATCGAGGTGATCTCGTCCTCGAGCGCGGCGTCGCGGTCGTGCTCGCTCACGAGCCGGTCTCGATCTCCCCGGCGGAGACGGCCTCGGCGTACTTGCGGAGGTCCGGGCCGGGCTCGAAGTCGATGAAGCGGTCCTTGAGGCGCGCGTTCAGCTCCGCGAACACGTCCTCCCAGGGCTCGCCCTTCTTGCTCGTCGCGAGGTCGAGCACCGCCTCGCGGAGGACCCTGTCCGAGTCCTCGAGGATCTTGTCGCGGGCTTCGTCGTTCCAGCGGATGTCCTGTGCGTCCATGCTCCGACCGTAGGCGCGGGGCCGGGGCGCCCCAAGGACTTGCGGGCGGGGGGCGGGAGGCGTAGGAGCCCCCGCCGCTCCGCGCTCAGGAGAGCGCCGGCAGCACCTCGCGCTCGAACAGCTCGATGCCGGACCGGTCGTAGGCGGCGTCCGGGAAGTAGAGGATGCCGTAGTCCATCCCGCGCGACTGCATGCCGGCGAGCCGGTCGACGATCTGCGAGGGAGTGCCGACCGCGAGCGCGTCGGGGCTGCGGTACTCGGCGACGAAGGACGCCGCTCCCTCCGCGCCGAGGTACGGGGCCACGCGCTCCTCGAGACGCTGCAGCGCCGCCTCGACCTCCGCCTCCGTCTCGCCGATCACGACGTTGTAGTTCGAGCTCCGGGTGATCGCCGAGAAGTCGGTGCCCAGGCGCTCGCAGTGCCCGCGGAGGACCGAGCTCTTGTGGTCGAACGCCTCCGGGGTCCCGGCGAAGTTCGTGTACTGCGCGTACTGGGCCGCGATCCGCAGCGTGACCTTCTCGCCGCCGCCGGCGACCCACAGCGGGATGCCGCCCTCCTGCAGGGGCAGCGGTCGGTTCTGCGCGCCGTCCACCTGGTAGTAGCGGCCGTCGAGGGTCGCGGACCCGGTCGTCCAGGCCTGCTGCAGGATCTGCACGCCCTCGTCGAGCCGGCCCAGCCGCTCGGCGATCGGCGGGAAGCCGTAGCCGTACGCGCGCCACTCGTGCTCGTACCAGCCGCCGCCGATGCCCATCTCGACCCTCCCGCCCGAGACGATGTCGACGGTCGTCGCGACCTTGGCGAGGTAGGCGGGGTTCCGGTAGCCCATGCAGGTGCACATCTGGCCCAGTCGCACGCGTGACGTGGTGGCGCCGAACGCGCTCATCAGCGACCACGCCTCGTGCGTCGCCTCCTCCGTCACCTGCGGGACGGTGTGGAAGTGGTCGTAGACCCAGATCGACTCCCAGGCGCCGTCGTCGGCGTGCCGGGCGAGGTCGCTCATGGTGCGCCACTGGTCGGCGGCCGGGACGCCGACGAGGTCGTGGCGCCAGCCCTGGGGGATGAAGAGTCCGAATCGCATGCCGCCGACCCTAGGGCGGCCCGCCCCCCGAGGTCGAGGGGGTCGCGGTGCTCGCGTACGCTTCCGACCGATGCTGACCTTCACAGAGGATCTCGGACTCCCCGTCCTCGCGCTGATGATCCTCGCCGCCTTCGCGGCCGGCTGGATCGACGCGGTCGTGGGCGGCGGCGGACTCCTCCAGCTCCCCGCCCTGCTCCTCGTCCCCGGGATCTCGCCCGTGCAGGCGCTCGCCACGAACAAGCTGGCCTCGATCTTCGGCACGACCACCAGCGCGATCACCTACTACCGGCGCGCGAAGCCCGATCTGCGCACCGCGCTGCCGATGGCGGCGGTCGCCCTCGCGGGCAGCTACGGAGGCGCGACGCTCGCCGGCCTCCTCCCGGCCGCGGTGTTCAAGCCGATCATCGTCGTCGCGCTGATCGTGGTCGCCGTCGTGACGATCGCGCGCCCGGCGCTGGGCAGCGTCACGGTGCTCAAGCACGCGGGCCGGCGCCACCTCGTCACGGCGGCCGTGCTGGGACTCCTGATCGGCTTCTACGACGGCCTGATCGGACCGGGCACCGGCACCTTCCTGATCATCGCCCTGATCACCGCGCTGGGCTACGACTTCCTGCTCGCCAGCGCCAAGGCGAAGATCGTCAACGTCGCGACCAACCTCGGCGCCCTGCTCTACTTCGTGCCGGGCGGGCACGTGATCTGGCTGCTGGGCCTCCTGATGGGCGCCGCCAACGTGGCGGGCGCGTACCTCGGCTCGCGGATGGCCGTCGCTCGTGGCAGCCGCTTCATCCGGGTCGCGTTCCTCGTCGTGGTCGGCGCCCTCATCCTCAAGGTCGGCTCCGACGTGTGGACCGAGAACCTGGCGCCGCTGCTGCGCTAGCGCGGGCTGCGGGACCGAGCCGCGGAACGAGGACGGGACCCCCGCCGCAGCAAGGGGTCCCGTCCTCGTTCCGATCGCTCGGCGCTCCGCTCCGCCGACCTCAGCCGAAGGGGATCGAGCCGACCAGCACGCCGACGGCGAGCATGACCAGCGAGACGACGACCGCTCGCCACAGCACCTTGCGGTGGTGGTCGCCGAGGTTCACCGCGGCGAGGGAGACGAGCAGGAGGATCGCCGGGACCAGCGGGCTCTGGAGGTGCACCGGCTGCCCGGTGATGGAGGCGCGCGCCATCTCGACCGGCGAGATGCCGTAGTTCGCCGCGCTCTCGGAGAGCACGGGAAGGATGCCGTAGTAGAACGCGTCGTTCGACATGAAGAAGGTCATCGGGATGCTGAGCACGCCGGTGATCACGGCGAGGAACGGGCCGAGCGCCGGCGGGATCACCGCGACGACCCACTCCGCCATGGCGTCGACCATGCCGGTGCCGTTGAGGACGCCGATCAGCACACCGGCCGCCAGCACCATCGACACGACGCCCACGATGCTCGGCGCGTGCTTGACGATCTCGGCCGCCTGGTCCTTCATCTTCGGGAAGTTGATCAGGAGGGCGACCGCGGAGCCGACCATGAACACGTAGGGCAGCGGCAGGATGTCGGCGACCAGCAGCGTCATCACCGCGAGGGTCAGGACCAGGTTCACCCAGATCAGCTTCGGGCGCAGCGTCTCGCGCTCGGGGTCGAGCATCGTGTCGGCCATCGCGGTGTCGGCGTCGTCGGCCTGCACGCGGGCGGCGACCGCCACCTGGGCTCCGCGCAGGGCCTGAGGGCCGCGCAGGAAGGAGAAGCGCTCCCGGGCGACGGTGCGGATGCCCCCGGTCAGCGCCGCGAGGCCGCCGGTGCGGGCGCCGCCCGAGCGGGAGGAGGAGCCGCGGCCGGCGCCGACGAGCTCCTGCTCGAGCATCGGCTCGGCCAGCGCGAGCGAGCCGAGGCGGCGGCGCTCGCCGAGCCCGAGGAACCAGGCGAATACGAGCGTGACGGCCAGGCCCACCGCGAGCGAGGGGAGCATCGGCACGAAGATCTCGCTCGGCGAGACCTGGAGGGCCGCGGCGGCGCGCACCGTCGGTCCGCCCCAGGGGACGATGTTGAGCGTGCCGTTGGCCAGGCCCGCGACGCAGGTCAGCACGACCGGGTTCATCCCCAGGCGCAGGTAGATCGGGAGCATCGCGGCGGTGGTGACGATGAAGGTGGTCGAGCCGTCGCCGTCGAGCGAGACCGCGCCGGCGAGCAGCGCCGTGCCGAGCACGACCTTCGCCGGGTCGTCGCCGAGGGCGCGGACGATGAAGCGGATCAGCGGGTCGAAGAGCCCGACGTCGATCATGATCCCGAAGTACATGATCGCGAACATCAGCAGCGCGGCCGTGGGCGCGAGGCTGCCGATGGCCTCGAGGACCATGTCGCCGATGCCGAGGCCGGCGCCCGCGAAGAGGCCGAAGATCGTCGGCACGACGATCAGGGCGACCATCGGCGTCAGCCGCTTGGTCATGATCAGGGCCATGAAGGCCAGGATCATCGTGAAACCGAGTACTACCAACACAGCTGACTCCTTCGTCCAGTGCCTCCGCCCGCGCTCGGCGGGAGAGCCGGCCGGGAGATGGTGGAAACCCTAGGCAGCCCCGCGTCCGGCGCCGGGGTATCGCTCATTACGGCGACATCTGCGCATAGTGTGGCTTCTGCGCATTCTGCGCACGACGATGGCGAGGAGGCCCCGATGCGCTTCGCGACCCACGTCCTGGTCCTGCAGCTCGCCACGGTGTCGGCCGCCGTGCTGGTCTGCGCGGGGCTCGTCACCGCGCTCAGCGTCCAGCAGCTGCGCGGCGAGGCGGAGGGCACGGCGCTCGCCATCGCCCGCACCGTCGCCGAGGACCCCGATGTGCGCGCCGCGGTCGCCGCGTCCTCCGCCGTGCCCGGCGCTCCCGCCGCCTCGGAGCTGCGCGGCGGACCGCTCGAGGACGTCGCCGCCGCCGTCGAGCAGCGCACCGGCGCGCTCTTCGTCGTGATCACCGACGATCAGGGCATCCGCCTCGCCCACCCCGACGAGGACCGCCTCGGCGAGCGGGTCTCGACCAGCCCCGACGAGGCGCTCGCCGGGCGCGAGAGCGTCTCGTGGGGCACCGGCACGCTCGGCGAGTCGGCACGGGCCAAGGTCCCGGTCTTCGCCGCGGGGGAGCAGCGGGTCGTCGGCGAGGTCAGCATCGGCTTCGCGCGCTCCAGCGTCTTCACCGACCTGCCGACCGCGCTGCTCGGCGTCCTCGCCGCGGCGCTCGCCGGGCTGGTGCTCGCCGCCGTCGCCTCCGTCTTCATCCGCCGCCGCCTGCTGCGCCTGACGCTCGGCCTCGCTCCGGAGGAGCTCACCTCGCTCGTGCAGGACCAGGCCGCCGTGCTCGACGGGGTCGACGAGGGCGTGCTCGCGCTCGACCGCGACGGGCGCGTCGGCGTCTGCAATGCGCGGGCCGCCGCGATCCTCGGCTCCGACGATCCGACCGGGCGGGCGCTGCACGGGCGGCCGCTCGCGGAGCTCGACCTGCCCGTTCCGCTGGCCGACGCGATCGGCGCCGCGCTGGACTCCGTCGAACCGCCCCGCCCCGGAGGCGAGGAGGGCTTCGTCGTCCGTTCCCGCATCGTCTACGTCGACATCCGCCGGGTGACCCGCGGCGACCGCGACCTGGGCGTGGTGGTGGTGCTGCGCGACCGCACCGACCTCGCCGCGCTGAGCCGGCGCCTCGACGCGGTCGGCGCGATGACCAACGCGCTCCGGGTGCAGCGGCACGAGTTCGCCAACCGCCTGCACGTGGTCGCGGGCCTGCTGGATGCGGGGCGGACCGCGTCGGCGCGCGACTACCTCGACGAGGTGCTGACCCGCGGCCCGCTCAAGTACCCGGTGCAGCACGCCGACCGGCTGCAGGAGCCGTACCTCCAGGCGCTCGTCGGGGCGAAGGGGATCGAGGCGGCCGAGCGCGGCGTGCTGCTGACGCTCGGTGAGGAGACGCTGGTGCGCGGCACCGTCGTCGAGCCGGAGGACGTCGCCACGGTGGTCGGGAACCTGGTCGACAACGCGGTGCGCGCGGCGGTCGAGGGGCGGCGGGACGTGCGCTTCGTCGAGGTCGAGCTGCTCGACGACGGCGACGCGCTCTTCGTGACGGTCGCCGACTCCGGCGACGGAGTGCTCGATCCGGACTCGCTGTTCGACCGGGCCGGCGCGGGCGACCCCGTCGAGGACGACGGTCGCGTGCACGGCCGGGGCTTCGGCCTGCCGCTGTGCCGTGAGGTGGCCGCCCGCCGCGGCGGCGAGGTCTGGCTGGCGGACGCCGGCGGAGCGGAGTCGGGGGCCGTGCTGTGCGCGCGCCTCCCCGGAGCGGTGCGGTCGCCGGAGCAGGACGGGGACGGGTCATGAGCGCGGACACGGCGCGGGAGCGCACGGTGCTGGTGGTGGACGACGACTTCCGGGTCGCGCAGCTGCACGCCGACCTGGTCGAGGCGCGGCAGGGGCTGACGGCCCTTCCTCCGGTGCACACGGCGCGCGCGGCGCGGGCGGCCGTCGCCGAGCACGCGCCCGATCTGCTGCTGCTCGACGTGCACCTGCCGGATCAGAGCGGGATCGCGCTGCTCCGCGAGCTCGACACCGACGCGTTCGTCGTGAGCGCCGCCTCCGACGGGGCGACGGTGCGGCGCGCCCTGCACGCGGGAGCGCTCGGGTACCTCATCAAGCCGTTCGAGGCGCGCCTGCTCGGCGAGCGCCTCGACGCGTACGTGCGGTTCCGGAACGTGCTGCGGGAGGACCGCGCGGCCGATCAGGAGGCGGTGGAGCGGGCGCTGCGCATCCTGCACTCGGGCGACGCGACCGCCGCGCAGCCCTCGCGCTCGGCGACCGAGCAGCTCGTCCTGGCGCGCCTGGCCGAGTCGGGCGCCGAGCTGTCGGCCCTCGAGGTGGCCGAGCGCGCCGGCATCTCGCGCGCCACCGCCCAGCGCTACCTCTCGGGTCTCGCGGGCCGCGGCCTCGTCGAGATGACCCTCAGCTACGGCACCACCGGCCGCCCGGAGCACCGCTACCGCGCCCGCTGACCCTCCGCGAGCGGAGTCCGCGATCGATCCGGCGGGGCGTTCTCGGCGGTCGGGACCCGCTCTCGGGGACCTGAGCGCCTAGGGGAGCTGACCGCGGAGCACCGGCGTGCGGTGCTCGGTCGAGCCGAACGGGGGATCCGCGTGTCAGCGGATCCCGCTAGGCGGTCGGGACCCGCTCTCGGGAACCCGACCGCCCGTGGGAGCCGACTGCGGTGCGCCGCCCTGCGGCGCACGAGACGGCCCGTCGAACGGGCGATCCGCGTGTCAGCGGATCGTCGTAGGCGGTCGGGACCCGCTCTCCGGGACCCGACCGCCTAGGGGAGCCGACTGCGGTGCGCCGCTCCGCGGCGTTCGGTCGAGCCGAACGAGCGATCCGCGTGTCAGCGGATCGTTCTAGGCGGTCGGGACCCGCTCTCCGGGACCCGACCGCCTAGGGGAGCCGACTGCGGTGCGCCGCTTTGCGGCGCACAAGACGACTCAGTGCGTCGCGTCGACGTCCGCGCCCGCGGCCTCGGCCACGCGGCGGCGCTCGGCGGCCTCGGCGGCCATGCGACGGCCCTTGGGGCTGACGAGGGAGGCGATCACCGTGATCACGAGGACGCCGATGATGACCGAGAGCGACAGTCCGGTGCCGATCTCGAAGACCTCCACGTGCTCGCCGTTGTTGATGAACGGCAGGTTGTTCTCGTGGAGCGCGTGCAGGATCAGCTTCACGCCGATGAAGGCGAGGATCGCGGCGAGGCCGATGCTGAGGTAGACGAGGCGGTCGAGCAGACCGTCGATGAGGAAGTACAGCTGGCGCAGGCCCAGCAGCGAGAACGCGGTCGCCGTGAAGACGAGGTACACGTCGCTGGTGAGGCCGAAGATCGCCGGCACGCTGTCGAGGGCGAACAGGATGTCCGTTCCGCCGATCGCCGCCATGACGAGGATCATCGGCGTGAGGACCTTCTTGCCGTCGATGTGCGTGTAGAACTTGTCGCCGTCGTACTGGTCGCTCGTCTTGAAGATCCGCTTGGCCAGGCGCACCATCACGTTGTCGCTGGAGTGGTCGTCGCCCGGCTTGACCAGGTTGAACGCGGTCAGCAGCAGGATCAGGCCGAAGATGTAGAAGACCCAGGCGAACGAGTTGATCAGTGCGGCGCCGAGGAAGATGAAGCCGGTGCGGGCGATCAGCGCGAAGACGATGCCGAAGAGGAGCACCTTCTGCTGGTCGGCGCGGGGCACCTTGAAGCTCGCCATGATGATGAGGAAGACGAACAGGTTGTCGACCGAGAGGGCCTTCTCGGTGATGTACCCCGCGAAGTACTCCGATCCGGGGGTCGCTCCGCCGAAGACGAGGACGCCGAGCCCGAAGAGCACGGCGATGCCGACGTAGAGCGCCGACCAGATCGACGACTCCTTCAGCGTGGGCTCGTGGGCCTTCCGGACGTGGAAGAAGAAGTCGAAGAGCAGGAGCAGGACGATGAAGACGATCGTCAGGGTCCAGATCAGGGGCGATACGGTCATGAAGGGGCTGGCCTCGCTCGTGAAGGGGGGTCGGGGGACGGTCGCGGGGGTCGCTCGTCAAGGGAAAAGGTAGCGAGGCACCGTGACGAGCAGGGTGCCCGCCGATGGATCGTGAGTATCTTCTCAGTTCTCCGCGCGTCCCTCGCGCCCAGCGGCCGGGGCGCCACACTGGTCACCATGACCGGCGCCGCTGTCGACAGGACCTTCCAGGACGCCTCCGGCGTCGTCATCCACTACCGCTGGTGGCCGCACCCCTCGCCCCGCGCGATCGTGCAGCTGGCCCACGGGGTCGGCGAGCACTCGGGGCGCTACGTCGAGCTGGCGGAGGCGCTGGTCGCCGCCGGGTACGCGGTCGCGGCGGACGACCACCGCGGGCACGGCCGGACCGGCCTCGAGCAGCACGGCGGCGACTCCTCCCGGCTCGGACTGCTGGGGCCGGGCGGCCTGCGCGCGACCGAGGCGGCGATCCTCCGGCTGACGGAGCTGCTCGCGGAGGAGAGCCCCGGCGTGCCGATCGTGCTGCTCGGCCACTCGTGGGGGTCGCTCATGGCGCAGCGGATCGTCGACCACCACTCCGGCGCCTACGCCGCGCTCGTGCTGAGCGGCACGGCCTACCGCCTCCCCGGGCACATGAACGCGGGCGACCTGGCGAAGCGGCACCGCGTCGCCGGCGGCCTCGGCCTCGAGTGGCTCTCCCGCGACCCGGAGGTCTGGCAGCGGTTCCACGACGACCCCCTCACCTTCACCACGCCGCTCGCGAAGCGGATCGGGCTGGTCGAGACCCTGCGGCTGGTCGGCCGCCCGAAGCGCGGGCCCGAGCATCCGCTGCCCCTGCTGCTGGTCGTGGGCGCCGACGACACCCTGGGCGGCGAGCGGTCGGTGCGCGCGCTCGCCCAGGCCTACCGGCGGCGGGCCGGGTACACGGACGTCTCGGTGCGGGTGTACCCGGAGGCGCGGCACGAGCTGTTCCAGGAGCTCAACCGGACCGAGGTCACCGCCGATCTCGTGGAGTGGCTGGGTGAGCGCTTCCCCGCCCCGGCTCGCGCCTAGGCTGGCGTCATGCATGGCGAGTACAAGGTCCCCGGCGGAAAGCTCGTGGTCGTCGACCTCGACGTGGTCGACGGGAGGTTCGCCGGGTTCCGCCTGGCGGGCGACTTCTTCCTCGAGCCCGACACGGCCCTCGACGACATCGACCGGGCGGTCGTGGGCCTGCCGGCCGAGACCGACGCGAAGTCCATCGCCGCCGCCATCCGGCAGGCGCTCCCGGCCGACGCGGTCCTGCTCGGCTTCACGCCCGAGGCCGTCGCGGTCGCGATCCGCCGCTCGCTGCAGAAGGCGACCAGCTGGCGCGACTACGACTGGCGCATCGTGCACGACCGGGCCGTCCCTCCAGCGACCCACCTGGCGCTCGACGAGGTGCTGACCGCCGCGGTCGGCGAGGGCCGCCGTGAGCCGACGCTGCGGATCTGGGAGTGGGACCAGCCCGCCGTCGTCATCGGCAGCTTCCAGTCGCTCCGCAACGAGGTCGACCTCGACAACGCGGCGAAGCACGGCGTCGACGTGGTCCGCCGCATCTCGGGCGGCGGCGCGATGTTCATGGAGGCGGGCAGCGTCGTCACGTACTCGCTCTACGTCCCCGGCGACCTCGTCCAGGGGCTGACCTTCGCCGACTCCTACGCCTTCCTCGACGAGTGGGCCGTCAGCGCGCTGCAGTCGCTCGGGATCGACGCGGTCTACCAGCCGCTCAACGACATCACCTCGCCCTCGGGCAAGATCGGCGGCGCCGCGCAGAAGCGCCTGGGGTCCGGCGCCGTCCTCCACCACGTGACCATGAGCTACGACATCGACGCCGAGAAGATGGTGCAGGTGCTGCGGATCGGCCGCGAGAAGCTCTCGGACAAGGGCATCGCCTCCGCCGTGAAGCGCGTCGACCCGCTGCGCAGCCAGACCGGGCTCAGCCGCGCCGAGATCATCGAGCGGATGAAGGCGACCTTCGTGCAGCTGCACGGCGGCGAGGCGGGGACGCTGACCGAGGAGGAGTACGCGGCGGCGGAGGAGCTGGTGCGGACGAAGTACTCGACTCCGGAGTGGCTGCGGCGCGTCCCCTGACCGGCGGGTCCGGGGCGGCGGTCGCCGGCGCGTGGACCCGGAGCGGAACGCGGCGGACCGGTCCGGCGGGCTCCCCTCAGCTCGCGAGGAGCTCCTGGTAGTCCGGGTGGTCGGCGATGAACTCGGCGACGAACGGGCAGGCCGGGACGATGCGCCCGCCGAAGCGCTCGTGCGCGTCGTCGAGGGCCGCCTCGACGAGGGTCTCGCCGAGGCCCTCGTGGCGGTGCTCGGGCGCGATCTCGGTGTGGAGGAAGACCACGTCGCGGCCGCGGACGGCGTAGTCCGCGACTCCGACGGTCTCGCCGTCGAGCCAGAGCGTGTAGCGGGACGAGTCCTCGTCGTGGCGCACCTCGGAGATCATCGCGCCACTCTACGCGGAGCCTCCCCGGCACCCGTCGAGCGCGGGCGCGAGGCGCGGAGCGTGTCGCCGGGCTCGCGCGCACTGGCACAATTGCCGGGTGCCCAGGACGATCCAGATCGCGGACGGCGTCCCGGAGTCGCGGAGCGCGGTGTTCCACGCCGACAACCTCGAGGTCCTGCCGCAGCTGGCCGACGGGGCCTTCACCGTCGTCTACCTCGACCCGCCGTTCAACACGGGCCGGGCGCAGGTGCGGACCTCGACCACCTCGGTACGCTCCACCACCGGCACGATCGCCGGCTTCAAGGGGCGCAGCTACGAGCGGATCCGCGGCGACCTGCTCCGCTACGACGACCGCTTCGACGACTACTGGTCGTTCCTCGAGCCGCGGCTGGCCGAGGCGTGGCGGCTGCTCGCCGACGACGGCACCCTCTACCTCCACCTCGACTACCGCGAGGCGCACTACGCGAAGGTGCTGCTCGACGCGCTCTTCGGCCGCGAGTGCTTCCTCAACGAGATCATCTGGGCGTACGACTACGGGGCGAAGGCCACGCGACGCTGGCCGACCAAGCACGACACGATCCTCGTCTACGTGAAGGACCCGCGCGGCTACCACTTCGACTCCGCCGCCGTGGACCGCGAGCCGTACATGGCCCCGGGCCTGGTGACCCCCG
Source organism: Rathayibacter sp. AY1F4 (assembly GCF_002931775.1). Classification (NCBI taxonomy): domain Bacteria; kingdom Bacillati; phylum Actinomycetota; class Actinomycetes; order Micrococcales; family Microbacteriaceae; genus Rathayibacter; species Rathayibacter sp. AY1F4. The sequence continues at coordinate 3,026 of NZ_PSVE01000018.1, read as the reverse complement.
AGAAGGCCGAGCGCGGCAAGCGGCCGACCGACGTGTGGTGGCACACGATCGTCTCGCCGACCGGCCGCGAGAAGACCGGGTACCCGACGCAGAAGCCGGAGGGGATCCTCCGCCGTATCGTCCAGGCGTCCAGCCGCGAGGGCGACGCCGTCCTCGACTTCTTCGCCGGCTCCGGCACGACCGGCGCCGTCGCGCACGCTCTCGGCCGCCGCTTCGTCCTCGTCGACGAGCACGCCGACGCGGTCGCCGTCATGCGCCGCCGCTTCGCCGCGCTCGACCCGGCGCCGCTCTTCCTCTGACGCGGGCCCTCGCGACTCCTCAGACCTCGCCGTCCTCGCTCGCCACCTCCCCGACTCCTGCGCACTCGTGCGGAATCGAGCGGAACCGGCGGTGAACCTGCCTCCGGGTCCACGGCTGGGTCTGCTGAACGGGGCCGAGCGATTGTCGGCGCGCCCAGAACACGGAAGTCGCGTACTCGAGAGCGAGTACCGCGACTTCCGCGTACTCGCGGGCCGGCGTCAGCTGCTGGCGCGGACGACCAGCGACGTCGGCATCAGCGTGCGGTGCTCCACGGGGAGCCCCTCGATGCGGGCGGTCAGCAGCTCCACCATGCGGGCGCCGAGCTCGTCGGGGAGCTGGCGAACGGTGGTCAGCGCGGGGACGGCGTTCCGCGCGAAGAGATCGTCGTCGAAGCCCACGACGGACACGTCCTCGGGGATCCGGCGGCCGGCCTCGCGGAGGGCGGCGTAGGCGCCGACCGCCATCTGGTCGTTCGCGGCGAAGACGCCGTCCAGGTCGGGGTCGCGAGCGAGGAGGCGGCGCATCGCCTCGGTGCCGCTCGCCGGCGAGAAGTCCCCCCACTCGACGAGGTCGTCGGCGAGGCCGGCGTCGGTGAGGGCGCCGCGCCAGCCGATCAGGCGGTCGACGCCCGGCGGCATGTCGGCGGGGCCCGCGATGGTGGCGATCCGGCGCCGGCCGCGCTCGATGAGGTGCGCGGTGGCGACGGCCGCCCCTTCCGTGTTGTCCACGTCGACGAAGTAGGAGCCGCGCTCGTCGGGCGAGAGCGGTCGGCCGCCGAAGACGATCGGCAGCGTGCCCGAGAGCGCCGCGTAGGAGTGGTCGCCCGAGTGGTGCGAGACCACGAGCGCACCGTCGACGTTGCCGCCGAGCAGGTACCGCCGCGTCTTCTCGCCGTCCGTCTCGGACGCGATCAGCATCGAGAGCGTGTAGTCCGTGTCGGCCAGGCGCATCGCGGCGCCCTGCACGATCGAGGCGAAGAACGGGTCCGCGAAGACGCGCGCGGTCGACTCCGGCACGATCAGCGCGATCGACTGCGTGCGCCGCGAGGCGAGCATCCGCGCCGCGTGATTGGGCACGTAGTCGAGCTCGCCGATCGCCTTCTCGACGGCGGCCACGATCTCGGCCGCCACCTGCGGGGCGCCGTTGACCACCCGCGAGACCGTCGCGCGCGAGACTCCGGCCCGCGCCGCGACCATCTCGAGGGTGGGGGAGCGGCCCCCGCCGCGGACGCCCGTCGGCTCGCTCACGGGTCAGTCCAGGATCGCCGCGGCGCTGCCGCCGAGCAGTCGGGAGTAGACCAGGCCCGAGTCCTTCACGATCCGCTCCTGCGTGTCGTAGTCGACGCGCACGATACCGAAGCGCTTCTCGTAGCCCCAGGCCCACTCGTAGTTGTCGAGGAGGGACCACACGAAGTAGCCGCGGACGTCGGCGCCCTGGTCGATCGCGTCGGCGACCTTCTCGACGTGGTCGAGCACGTACTGCGTGCGATCCGGGTCGTGCACGCGGCTGTCCTCGACGACGTCGTCGTAGGCGGCGCCGTTCTCGGTCACGTAGAGCGGAGGGAGGTTCTCGTACTCCAGGCCCAGGCGGGTCAGCAGGTAGCGCAGCCCGTCGGGATTCACCTCCCAGTCCATCGCAGTGCGCGGCAGCCCGCGCGACGGGAAGGTGATGAACTCGGAGCCGACCCAGGGGGAGCCGACCTCGCGGTCCGTCGCCTGGGCGAAGTCGTCGGCTCCGGCCGGCAGCGGATGCGCCGAGACGTTGTCGTCGTGGTAGTGGTTCACACCGAGGAAGTCGAGCGGGAGCGAGATGAGATCGAGGTCGCCGTCGACGATCAGCTCGTCGAGCCCGAGCCCGGCGACGTCCTCGAGCAGGTCCTCGGGGTACTCGCCGCGCAGCAGCGGGTCGAGGAAGATCCGGTTCTGGAGGGCGTCGAAGCGGCGTGCGGCGTCGAGGTCGGCCTCGTCCTCGGGGTCGTCGGGGACGGCGTTCGAGAGGTTGAGCGTGATGCCCAGGTTCTGCGCTCCGAGCTGCCGGAGCGTCGAGACGGCCAGCCCGTGGGCGAGGTGCGTGTGGTGCACGGCGGCGAGGGCCTTCTGCTGCGAGATCACGCCGGGGGCGTGCACGCCCGCCCCGTAGGAGAGCAGGGTCGAGCAGAACGGCTCGTTGAACGTCGTCCAGTGCTGCACCCGGTCGCCGAGGCTCTCGTAGACGGCCTCGGCGTAGTCCCGGAAGCGCTCGGCGGTGTCGCGGTTCGCCCAGCCGCCGGTCTCCTCGACGGCCTGCGGGAGGTCCCAGTGGTAGAGGGTGAGCCACGGCAGCACGCCGGCGCCGAGCAGCTCGTCGACCAGGCGGGAGTAGAAGTCGAGGCCCTCGGGGTTCACCGCGCGGTCGCCCGGCTTGACGCGCGCCCAGCTGACCGAGAAGCGGTAGGAGCCGAGCCCCAGCTCCTTCATCAGCCGCACGTCCGCGGGCATCCGGTGGTAGTGGTCCACCGCGACCTCGGGGGTGTCGCCCTTCGCGACCGCTCCGGGGACGCGGGAGAAGGCGTCCCAGATGCTGTCCTCCTTGCCGCCCTCGTGGCCGGCGCCCTCGATCTGGGCGGCGGCGGTCGCGGATCCCCAGAGGAAGCCGGCGGGCCAGTCGCGGACGGCGAGCCTGTCGGCGCGGGCGATCTGCTCCGAGAGGCTCGCCGTCCGCGACTGGCCCGCCGGCTTCCTCTGGGG
>NZ_PSVE01000017.1:0-87383 GCF_002931775.1 Rathayibacter sp. AY1F4 | reverse complement strand
CCAGCGCTACTTCGTCTCGACCGATCTCGGATCCGGAGTGAAAGGCTGACCATGTCTCCCACCCTCACCACTGTCCCCTACCGTCTCGAGCGCGTCGGCGTCGTGATGGAGCCCGCCCCGGGCGACGAGCTCGAAGCCGAGGGGGTGCTCAACCCCGGCAGCGGCCGCGGGCCCGACGGCGAGCTGTACCTCCTGCCCCGGATGGTCGCCGCCGGCAACGTCTCCCGCGTGGGCCTCGCCCGCGTGGTCGTAGAGGGCGGCGTGCCCGTCGGAGTCGAGCGCGAGGGCGTCGTGCTCGCGCCCGACCGCGGCTTTGAGCGCGGCGCGCACAACGCCGGCGTGGAGGATCCGCGGATCACCTTCATCGAGGCGCTCGGCCTGCACGTGATGACGTACGTCGCCTACGGGCCGCTCGGGCCCCGGACGGCGCTCGCCGTGTCGGAGGACCTCCGCGACTGGCGGCGCCTGGGCCCGGTGACCTTCGCCTACGACGACGCTCTCGACATCGACCTGGGCCTGTTCCACAACAAGGACTGCGTGTTCTTCCCCGAGATCGTCGCCGCCCCGGACGGCACCCGCTCGTTCGCGGTGCTGCACCGGCCGATGTGGGACCTCGGCGAGACGCGGCCGGGCGAGGGCGTGCGCCTCCCGGCCGGGATCGAGGACCCGCGGCAGAGCATCTGGATCAGCTACGTGCCGGTGGACGAGGTCGACCGCGACCTGGCGAGCCTCACGCGCTGGACGCGGCACCGGTTCCTCGCGGGCCCGGAGTTCGCGTTCGAGGAGCTGAAGGTCGGCGGCGGCCCCGCGCCGCTGCGCGTGCCCGAGGGGTGGCTGCTCATCCACCACGGGGTGACCGGAGTGATCGACAGCGCCTTCGCGCAGCAGCAGCACGTGAACTACTCGGCCGGAGCGATCCTCCTCGACGGCGACGACCCCTCGCGGGTGATCGCGCGCACCGCCGAGCCGCTGCTCGAGGCCGAGACGGAGGAGGAGCGCAGCGGGATCGTCCCGAACGTCGTCTTCCCGACGGCGATCGAGGAGATCGACGGGCAGCACTACGTCTTCTACGGCATGGCCGACTCGAAGATCGGCGCGGCCCGCCTCGTCCGCACGGACGGCTGACACCCGTTGCCGATCGAGGAGCCCGCGCAGCGGGCGCCTCGAGATCGGCCCCCACACCCCCACCTCAAGGAGAGTTCGATGACGAACACGCTCACCAGATCGGCGGCCGTCCTGGCCGCCGCCACCCTCACCGTCGGGGGCCTCGCCCTCGGCGCGACCCCCGCGCAGGCGGCCGAGCCGCTGACGAACACGGCGCACCTCGACTTCCTCCTCGACACCGCCACTCCGGTGCCCGAGCCCGGCCACACCACCTACCGGCTCGACGAGGAGCCGACCCTGGTGATGCCGTGGACCTACGCCGACGCCCGCGACGGCGGCACCTTCGAGCGCGTGGGCGGCGGCCGCCTCGATCCGGCGACCGGCGACTATGAGCAGGGCGCGTTCAACACCGACGACATCTCGCGCGCCGCGGTCGTCTACCTCCGCCACTGGCAGCAGACCGGCTCGACCGAGAGCCGCGAGAAGGCCTTCGAGACGCTCCGCGCCCTCGCCTACTTCCAGACCACCGAGGGCGACGACGCCGGGAACGTGGTGCTCTGGATGCAGACCGACGGGGAGCTCAATGCGAGCGCCGAGCCGGTCGAGCTGCCGGATCCGAGCGACTCCGAGGACAGCTACTGGCTCGCCCGCACCCTCTGGGCGCTCGGCGAGGGCTATGCGGCGTTCCGCGACACGGATCCGGAGTTCGCCGCCTTCCTGCAGGAGCGGCTGCGGCTCGGCGTCGGCGCGGTCGACCGCGAGGTGCTCACGCGCTACGGCGAGTACGCGCAGGCCGACGGCGTGCAGGTGCCGGCCTGGCTGATCGTCGACGGCGCCGACGCCACCTCGGAGGCGCTGCTCGGCCTCTCCGCCTACCTCGAGGCCGCTCCCGACGACTCCGCGGTGCGCTCGAGCACGGCCGAGCTCGCCGAGGGCGTCGCCGCCTACGCCCGCACCACGACGACGGAGGCGGACACCACCGCCTGGCCGTACGGCGCGATCCTCCCGTGGACGAAGTCGCGCACGCTCTGGCACTCCTGGTCGTCGCAGATGGCCGGGGGACTGGCCGCGTCGTCCGCGGCGCTCGACGACTCCTCCCTCCTCGAGCCCGCGCTCGTCGACGGCGCCCGCTTCGCTCCGGAGCTGCTCACCGCCGGCGGCCCCGACAACGGCTGGAACCCGACTCCGACCGACCGCGTGCAGATCGCGTACGGAGCCGACTCCCGCCTGCAGAACTCGCTCGCCCTGGCCGACGCCACCGGCTCCAGCGCCTTCACCGACCTCGCGGCCGTGCAGGGCGCCTGGTTCTTCGGCCTGAACCGCAGCCTCGGCCCGGTCTACGACCCGGCCACCGGAGTCGTCTTCGACGGCGTCCAGGCCGACGGGTCCGTCAACCGCAACAGCGGCGCCGAGAGCACGATCCACGGCCTGCTGGCGATGCTGGCGCTCGACGAGCACCCGGACGTCGCCGACCGCGCCCGCTCCGTCGCCACCGAGCGCTCGCGCGACGGGCTGACGCTGGTCGAGGCCGAGAGCGCGCGCGGCGGCACTGTCGTCACGCCCGAGTCGTCCTGGACGGGGGAGGCCGGCTGGAGCGGCTCGTACCTCTCGCTGACCGACCCGCGCCGCGCGGTGTCGATCCCGATCGGCCCGTCCACGCAGGACCGCGTGGTGGAGGCCGTCATCGACCAGCCGCAGCGCGGCACGGAGCGCACGCCCCTGAGCGTCTGGACGTCGGGCACGCGTCCGCTCGACCTGCTCCGCTCGACGGTCGGGACGCAGGGGGTCACGGAGGCGTCGGGCGCGCTGCTCCCGGAGAAGCTCCGCCGCACCGTGCCGGCCGGATCGTCGAGTGTCCAGGTCCGCCCGCTGAGCGGGCAGACGCGCCTCGACGCGCTGCTGGTGCGACCGCTGATGACGCGCCTCGTGGTCGGAGGAGAGGGCGGCCGCACGGAGCTGATCCGCAACTCGACCGACGGCGTGCGCACCACGGCGATCGGCGTCTCGGGGGGCTCCGGCACCCTGCGCGTGTACTCGCAGGACGGCGCGCTCGTGAGCGAGACGTCGCCGTCCGGTGCCGTCTCCGTGCAGCTGCCCGCTCAGGGCTTCGCGGTGCTGGTGGGCTGAGGGCGTCCCTGCTGGTCGAGTAGCCGCTACTCGATCGGCAGGTGGCGGTGAGTGCACAGAAGTCGCGGTACTCGCGTTCGAGTACCGCGACTTCTGCGTTCTCGTGGGGCGAGGGCGGCGGGGAGGCGCGAGGCTGGGCGGGGACCATCAAATGGATGAGAGCGCTCTCTCGAAAACGCTTGACCTCTCCGAGGGCGTGCGTAAGCTCGCCGCACACCTCGTGAGAGCGCTCTCACATTCGCGGAACAGCACGCGTGAGAGCGCTCCCAGGGGTGCCCCACCACCATCACGAAGGAGTGACCGTGCCCTATTCACGACGCACCAGGATCGCCGCGGCGATCGCCGGCGCCTCGGCCCTCGCCCTGATCGTCACCGGATGCTCGTCGGGATCCGACGCCTCCGAGGGCGGCGAGATCGAGCTGACCGTCACCACGTTCAACGCCATGGGCTTCGACGAGCTCTACGGCGAGTACGAGAACGCCAACCCGGGGATCACCATCGTCCCGAACAACATCGACACCGGCGGCAACGCGCGGACCGACGCGTTCACCAAGCTCGCCGCCGGGTCCGGACTCGCCGACGTCGTCGCCATCGAGGAGGGCTGGCTCGGCTCCGTCATGGAGGTCTCGGACCAGTTCGTCGACCTGCGCGACCACGGCATCGAGGACCGCAAGGCCGACTGGGTCGACTGGAAGTACGAGCAGGCGACCGACCCCGAGGGACGCGTCATCGGCTACGGCACCGACATCGGACCCGAGGGCCTCTGCTACAACACGGCCGCCTTCGAGGCCGCCGGCATGCCCACCGACCGCGCCGCCGTCGCCGAGATGCTCGGCGGACCGGACGCGACCTGGGACGACTACTTCGCCGCCGGCCAGAAGTACCACGATGCCACCGGCAAGGCGTGGTTCGACCACTCCGGATTCGTCTGGAACGCCATGGTCAACCAGCTGCCCGAGGGGTACTACACCTCCGACGGCGAGCTGAACGTCGAGGGCAACCCGGAGCTCGAGGAGCGCTGGGGTCAGCTGACCGACGCCACCGCCTCCGGCCTCTCGGCCGCGCAGAAGGCGTGGGACTGGAACAAGGGCAAGTCGTTCACCGACCAGACCTTCGCCACCTTCGTCTGCCCGGGCTGGATGTTCGGCACGCTGAAGAGCAACGTCGAGGCCGGCGGCGGGAACGCCGAGGCCACCGGCTGGGACTTCGCCGACGTCTTCCCCGGCGGCCCCGCCAACTGGGGCGGCTCGTTCCTCTCGGTTCCGACCCAGTCGAAGCACCCCGCCGAGGCCGCCGCGCTGGCGTCGTGGCTCAGTGAGCCGGAGCAGCAGCTGAAGGCATTCGAGGCGGCCGGACCGTTCCCGAGCACCCTCGACGCACAGAAGGAGCTCGCCTCCGCGGCCGCTCCCGACCCCGGCATGAACGACTCCCCGACCGGCGCGATCCTCGCGCAGCGCGCCGAGGGCGTCGTCGCCCAGTACAAGGGCCCGGACGACTCGCTGATCCAGGAGAACGTCTTCGGACCGGTCCTGCAGAAGGTCGACCGCGGCGAGATCGACGGCAAGGAGGGCTGGAACGAGGCGCTCCAGCTCCTCGGTGAGCTCGTCGACTGATCCGGTCGGGCCGACGCCCGGGGGCTGACCCCTCCGGGACGAGGCCCCACCATCACGGGAGGTCCGGCCGCCACCGGACCTCCCGGTCCCCGTGCGGCCGGGCCGCCCGCATCCCGGGCCGCCTCGCCGCACGGGAGAAACGCTGCCGCCCGCCGGACCGAGACCTCTCCGGCCCCGCCGCACGAGAGACTCCGGCCCCGCCGCATCCCCTCCGACTCCGACTCGACCTCGAAGAGAGCGCCATGACGAGCACACTCACCCCGCCGGCCACGGCGACGCCCCCCGCGGGGAAGCGGCGCCCGGCGCCCCGACTCCCGCTGACCTTCCGCCAGCGCGCGAGCCGCTTCGACGTGAAGGCCTCGCCCTACCTCTACATCTCGCCGTTCTTCCTGCTCTTCGCGCTCACCGGTGCGTTCCCGCTGGTCTACACGCTCGTCGTGTCGCTCTACGACTGGCAGCTGCTGCAGGGCCAGGGCGACTTCGTCGGGTTCGCGAACTTCGCGGCCGTGCTCGGCGACCGCTTCTTCTGGAACTCGATCGTCAACACGCTGAGCATCTTCCTGCTCTCCACGATCCCGCAGCTCGCCGTCGCGCTGCTGCTCGCGGCCGCCCTCGACCAGGCGCTGCGGGCCAGCACCTTCTGGCGGATGAGCATCCTGCTGCCGTACATCGTCTCGCCGGTCGCGGTCGCGCTGATCTTCTCGAGCGTCTTCAGCGACCAGGAGGGCCTGATCAACAATCTGATCGGCCTCGTGGGCATCAGCCCGATCGAGTGGACGAACGACCGCCTCGCCAGCCACGTCGCGATCGCGACGATGGTCAACTGGCGCTGGACCGGCTACAACGCCCTCATCCTCCTCGCCGCCATGCAGGCCGTGCCGCGCGAGCTGCACGAGTCGGCCGCGATCGACGGGGCGAACGCGTTCCGCCGCTTCCGCTCGATCACGATCCCCAGCATCCGGCCGACCCTGATCTTCGTGATCATCACCGCCACCATCGGCGGCCTGCAGATCTTCGCCGAGCCGCGCCTGTTCGACGTGTCGAACGCGGGCGGCATCGGCGGGTCGGACCGGCAGTTCCAGACCACCGTCCTCTACCTCTGGGAGATGGCGTTCTTCCGCCAGAACTTCGGAGAGGCGGCCGCGATCGCGTGGCTGCTGTTCCTCCTGATCGTGCTGATCGGCCTGCTGAACTTCGCGATCTCGCGGCGGATCGCCTCCGTCGAGAACCGGATCTCGCAGCGCTCGAAGCGCCGTTCCGCCCGCCCCGCGATCGCCGACGAGATCGCCGCCGCGGACCCCCTGCTCACCACCACCGGCCTCGGCCAGAACGAGAGCGAGCGATGACCGCCCCCGCCACCTCCGCCGCCTTCCCGGTGCGCCGCGTCCGCGCCTCCCGCGCCGGCCGCGTCGACCGGCCCGGCTTCCTCACGTACGGGCTGCTGAGCGCCTTCATCCTCGGCTCGACCTACCCGCTGTGGTGGTCGTTCGTCGTGGCGAGCGGCTCGAACGCGACCCGCAGCGAGACCCTGCCGCTCGTCCCGGGCGGCAACTTCCTCGCCAACGCCTCGCAGGTGCTGACCGCGATCCCGTTCTGGACGGCGCTGCTGAACAGCGTCATCGTCTCGGGGATCATCACGCTCTCGGTCGTGTCGTTCTCGACGCTCGCCGGCTACGCCTTCGCGAAGCTGCGGTTCCGCGGGCGCGACGGCCTGATGATCGGAGTGGTCGCGACCATGGCGATCCCGACGCAGCTGGGCATCATCCCGCTGTTCATCCTGATGCGGCAGCTCGGCTGGACGGGCTCGCTCGGCGCCGTGATCGTGCCGACGCTGGTCACCGCGTTCGGCGTGTTCTTCATGCGGCAGTACCTGGTCGACGTGATCCCGGACGAGCTGATCGAGGCGGCGCGCGTGGACGGAGCGAACCAGTTCCGGACGTTCCTCACCGTCGCGGTCCCGGCCGCGCGACCGGCGATGGCGATCCTCGGGCTCTTCACGTTCATGATGGCGTGGACCGACTTCCTCTGGCCGCTGATCGTCCTCAGCCCCACGAACCCGACCCTGCAGACGGCGCTCGCGCAGCTGCAGTCGGGCTACTACGTCGACTACTCGATCGTGCTGGCCGGCGCCGTGCTCTCGGTGATCCCGCTGCTGGTGCTGTTCCTCCTCGCCGGACGCCAGCTCATCGCGGGCATCATGAGCGGAGCGGTGAAGGGCTGACGCCCGAAGACTCCCGCGGGACCGGGTCGGGGGACATCGGACCGCGGGACGGGGGCCTCGGGCCCGGGGCCGTGGTGCTCCGGGTCCGGGGGTCGGGGGCTGCGGTGAGGGATCGGGCAGTGCACTGGGCGGCCGGTGGGTTCGCGACCCGGCCGGTCGTCGTGCTCGGAGCATCCCGACCACTGCCGCGCAGGATCCCGCCGATCACGCTCCGCCCGAGACCTCCTGGCCCGACCTCACGCCGCCTAGGCTGGCGCGGAGGAGGCGACATGGAGCCGAAGGACCCGCGCGACGAGGACAACTCGAGCGGGCCGGCGCAGCCGCGTCCGGGGGACGGGCCGACGCCGTCCGAGCAGGCGCTGCGCGCCATCCGCGACGTCGCGAACGGGGCGGACCCGACGAGCGAGGCGTTCCGGCTGTCGAACGACTTCACCGACCGGCAGGCCGAGCGGCTCCGGAGACTCCTCGCGCGCTTCCGCCGCGGGCGCTGACGGGCGCGAGGCTGCCTGACGCCAGCGGCGGGCGATCGATCGCTGCGCGCCGGTCGTGTCGGCGGTTGCCGAGGCGGCGCCCCGACCGCTCTGCACCACCCCGCACGGCCTCGATCCGCGCCCTCGCGGGCCGCGGACTCACTCCGCCGGCCCGCTCCGCCGCCCCGCATCACCCCCGGATGGCCGCGATCCGCGCCCCTTCGCGCCGCGGACGCCTTCCACGGGCCCGCTCCTCCGGCGCTCGGCTAGCCTCGGAGGCACCCGCGAGGAAGGCCTGCATGACCCACGACACCGCCTCGGCCGCCCCGACCCTCGAAGCCGTCGCCGCGCTGGCCGGAGTCTCCCGCGCGACGGTCAGCCGGGTCGTCAACGACTCCCCGCGCGTGAAGGACGGCGCCCGGACGGCCGTGCTCGCCGCGATCGAGCAGCTCGGCTACGTGCCCAACCGCGCCGCGCGCTCCCTCGCCAGCCGCCGCACGCAGACCGTCGCGCTCGTGGTGCCGGAGTCGGCGGCGAAGGTGTTCGCGGATCCGTTCCTCGCCTCGGTCGTGCAGGGCGCCGCGATGGCCTTCGCCGGCACCGAGTACACGCTCACCATCGTGATCGCGTCGGAGGCGGCGCCCGAGAAGACGCGGCGCTACCTGCTCGGCGGCAACGTCGACGGCGCGCTCGTCGTCTCGCACCACAGCGGCGACCACTCCTACGCGCAGCTCGGCGCCTCGCTCCCCGTGGTCTTCGGCGGGCGGCCGCTGACGGAGGAGGGCGGCAGCTACTTCGTCGACGTCGACAACACCGGAGCGGCGCGCGCGGTCACCGAGCACCTCCTGAGCCTCGGCCGCACGGCCCCCGCGATGATCGCGAGCCGCCAGGACATGCCCGCCGCGATCGACCGCCTGTCCGGCTGGCGCTCGGCCGTCACCGCCGCGGGGCTCGACGACTCGCTCGTCGAGTACGGCGACTACTCGCCCGAGGACGGCGCGACCGCGATGCGCCGCCTGCTCGACTCCGGCCGGCCGATCGACGCGGTCTTCGCCTCCAACGACCAGATGGCGGCGGGCGCCCTGACGGCGCTGCGCGAGCGCGGCCTCATGGTGCCGGGCGACATCGCGCTCGCGGGCTTCGACGGCGACTACTTCGCCGAGGCGAGCGAGCCGCGCCTCACCACGGTGCGCCAGCCCTCCACGGGCCTCGGCGAGGCGATGGCGGACGTGCTGGTGCGCCTCCTGGCCGGCGAGGAGGTGCAGCGCGTGACGCTGCTGCCGACTGAGCTCCTGGTGCGCGGCTCCACGGTCGCGGGCGCCTGACCCTGAGCTGAGTGCGCTGACCCGTTCGCTGAGTCGCCCGGATCGGCTCCCCGCTGCGGTGTGTCGCGAGCCGATCCGGGCGACTCAGCGCGGGACGGGCTCGTCGGGGATCTCGAGCAGGTGGAAGGGGCCCCGGGGGAGCGGACCTGTGCTCCACAGCGCGACGACAGCCCAGCCGAGGTCGGCGTGCGCGACGGCGCCCTCGGGCAGGGTCCGGGTGAAGAGCGCGTAGTCGACACCGTCGAGGGGGAGGGCGCTCACATCCCACGCGGGCCGGTCGGCGGCCAGCTCCTGAGCCCGCGCCTCCGCCGCCACCATCGCCGCTCGCGTCCGGTCCCCGGGCAGGCCGGCGGGGATCGCCGAGAGGAGGAGCGAGCCGATCGCGAGCGCGGCCGTCGCGACCGGGTCGGTGACCACTCCGTGCACCGAGCCGCGCGGCCCGAGGCGGACACCGGTCAGCCGCAGCGTGCGGACCGAGTACGAGCCGCCGTCCCGCTCGGCGCGGACCGAGAGGTCGTCGACCGGCCCGTCGTCCGTCCGCCCGCTCCCGTCGACGGACCACGGATCGGAGACGGGGACCAGCGCGCGCACGCCCTCATCCGACTCCCTGCGGCGCCGCCGGTCAAGAGGCGCGGGGCCAGGACCGCCGCTGAGCTGCCCGCATCGGCTGGCAGGTCCGCCGTGTCGTGAGCAGATCCGGGCACCTCAGTGCGGAGGTGCGGAGATGCTGAGGCCCGCCGGCGCCGCTCAGAACTCCTCGTAGTTGTAGGGCTCCGGGTCCTCGTCGATCACGGGGCGCGCGATCGTGGCGCGGTTGCTCTTGATGCGGGAGCGGATGTCCTCGACGGCGGCCTCGACCGCGCCGGTGGTCGACTCCTCGTCCCTGATGGAGACCTCGACGGGGACGGCGACGAGCTCGCTGCTCGCGTCGAGCGTCATCTTCGCCTCGATGAGCTCGCCGTCCTCGGTGAACGCCGGGACCGTGACCGCTTCGGAGTGCTCCTGGCGGTCGATCGCGGTCACCAGGTCGAGGAGGGCCTCGGTCACGGCGTCGGTCGTCACGAAGCTCTTGGAGGCGTAGGTCAGCTGCTGCATGACTCCCACCCTCCCGAACCGGAGCGCCCCTCGCACGGGGTTGCGCCTCGTCGGCTCAGCCCGTAGCGGAGGGTCAGCCCGCCCGGCGACGGCCTGCGGTCGTCGTCTGCGCCCGGCGCTGCGCCGAGACCGGTCGCGGGCTCACGGTACCGGCGCCGCGACCGGGACGGGACGCGCAGCGACCCCGGCCGCGCGCCGCGTCGCCCAGTTGTTGAGCAGCAGCGCCGTCACGACGATCGCGGCGCCGAGCAGGGCGACGGGCCCCGGCCGGTAGCCCCCCGCCATGCTGATCGCGAAGGTCGTGACGGGGACGAGGTTCTGGAAGAGCGTGCCGTTGAGGGCGCCGAGCAGCTTGATCCCCGTGTTCCACAGCAGCACGGCGACGACGCCGGCCAGGAGGATCAGGTAGGCCAGCTGCGGCCAGGCCGCGAGCACCTCGGCCCCGGTCGGCGGGTGCGCGGAGCCGGTGACCGTCGCCACGGCGACCGCGACGGCGATGGAGGGGCAGCCGAGCGCGGTGGTGAGCGTCGAGTACCGCAGCGCCGACCAGCCGGGGAAGGCCGCCGCTCCGCGCGTGTAGACGACCCAGCAGATCGCGCCGAGCAGGGCGAGCAGCTCGCCGAATCCCAGCTCGCCGTCGAGGAGGAGGGCGACATCGCCGCGGGTGACGACGAGCGCGACTCCGGCGAGCGCGAGCAGGATGCAGCCGACAGTCGCCGTCGGCGGGAGGCGGCGGGCGCCGATGCTGGCGAGCACTGCGCCGATCGCGGGCATCATCCCCATCATCAGGCTGACGTTGGGGGCCGACGTGAACCGCAGGGCCGTGAAGGCGAGCAGGCCGAAGCCGGCGAATCCGGAGGCGCCCAGCAGCGCCAGCCGCCACCCGCGGCCGTCGAGGCGGAAGGCGCCGAGCCCCTCCGCCCGGGCGAGCAGCGCGGCCAGGACGACCGCAGCGGCCGTGTAGCGGATGAGGGTCATGAAGAAGGAGTCGACCGTCGAGGCGATGCTGTCCGCGACCGGGAGCATGCCGCCCCAGAGGATCGGCGGGATCAGGCAGAAGAGCAGACCTCGCGACCGCATGGCGCCCCTGACCAGTCCTGTGCGGCCGCCCCGGGCGGGGGCCGTCGCTCGATCGTGGACCCCGGCGCCTCAGCGCGCAAGAGCGCGGCGGCCCCCCGAAATGCCCGCGCCCGGCATCCGCCCGGACTCGCCTGCCCCGCCCCTGATCCCCGCGGCGAGAGGCCACTCCGATACGCGACACGCCGCGCGAGGTGTGCTCGACCGGCATCTCGTGGAGGGGATCGGTGAGGTGGGCCGGAGGAACGGCCGGGTCTAGGGTGCTGGCAGAGGGGCGGCCGCCGCCGCCTCCGATCGCCCGTTCGAAGGAGAACACCATGCACCGTCGTCTCACGGCCACGCTCGCCGCGATCGCCCTCGCCCTCGGAGGAGCCGTCGCCGTCGCGACCCCCGCCTCCGCCGGCCAGCTCGTCTACCAGAACGGCGGCCCGGGCAACTGCTTCGAGGTCCGCTCGCAGCGCGACTCCCTGGGCCGCGCGCAGGTCACGGTGTGGTGGCACTGCAGCGAGGCCCGCAACGTGAAGGTGATCTGGAACAACGGCCCGGACAGCGGCTGCAACAAGATGAGCGTCATCAACCGCAAGTTCAGCGACAGCTCGGGCGTCCAGTCCCGCTTCGACCGCCTCGTCTCCTGCTGACCCGGTCGGACCCGCGCTGACCCCCTCCGCGAGATGCCACTCCGGTACGCGGCACGCCGCACGAGGCGTACCCGAGCGGCCTCCCGCGGGAGGGAGGCGGCGGCGGCGGCGCTCAGTGCTCGGCGCGCCCCGAGTCCTCGATGAGGCGGACCTTCACGTTCACGGCCAGCGGACCGGAGACCGACGGGTCGGCGGCGAGCAGCGCGTGCATCCGCTCGCCCACCAGGCGGAGCGTCTCGGGGGCCGGCAGTGCGGCGGACGCGGCGATGTGCGCGCTCACCGTGGTGAAGCCCTCCGACCGGTCGATGTCGACCAGCACGTCGGGCTGCCGCAGGTCCAGCTTCACGGCGAGCGCGTCGGCCGCGGCCTCGACGATCGGCTGGGCGGGGTAGACCCCCGCGACGCCTTCGATGTCGCGGATCTCGGCGGTCAGCCGCTGCGAGAGCTCGGTGTCGTCGGTCATTCCCGCTCCTCCCGGTGGGGGTACACGTCGTCGACGGTCACATCGATCGCGCCGACGGTCAGCTCGGTGTGGCGCTCGAGGGCGTAGCGGATGCGCTCGCGCAGGCGGTCGGCGGCCACGGCGACCGGCAGGCCGAACTCGAGGGCGCAGGTCACGTCGATCCGGACCACGGCGCCGGGAGCCGAGACGTCTCCGTCGAGGGTGCAGCGGCCCATGATGACGCCGCCCATCGTGTCGCCGGCGCGGCGGATCATCCCGCGCACGGCCGCCTCGGTGAGCGCCAGGCGGAGGGTCGGGTCGGGGTGGCGGACGGGGATGTCGCGGCCGGAGCGCACCTCGGAGCGGATCGCGTCGAGCAGGCCGGCGATCCAGCCCTCGTCGCGGTCGGGCTCGCGGTCGGCCTCCTGCCGCAGCGCCCGCGCCGAGAGCTCGGTGAGGCGGGTGAGGTTCGCGAGAGCGAGCCGGCACGCGGCGGAGTTCTCGATCGAGGGGTCGCGCGGCTCGCGGCCGCGGTCGAGGTACTCGCCCAGCTCCTCGAGCGTGTGGCCGTCGAGGTCGTCCTCGGGCACGGCGGCGTCGTCGGTCATCGCCATGCCTCCAATTCGTGGAGCAGGAATCGACGGGCCCGGGCGAGGAGGCCGCGGACCGTCGAGACGGGGAGTTCGAGAGCGTCGGCGATCTCCTGGTAGCTGTAGCCGGCGGTCTCGCGGAGTAGCCAACAGCGTCGCTGATCAGCAGGCAATCGGTCCAGCGCTTCCCAGACCGCGTCCAGCTGGAGTCGCGCCTCGACGATGCGCTCGGGGGAGTGCTCGGGCGGCGCGGGCGGATTCCAGTCGTCGATGTCGTCGTGGCGGCGGCGGACGCGGATCCGGTCGATCGCCTTGTGGGTGACGATGCGCATCAGCCAGTTGCGGATGTGCGCCGGGCTGTCGAGATCGGCCAGACGCCGCCAGCCGGTGAGGAACGCCTCCTGCACCACGTCCTCGGACTCCGCCTCGGAGCCGAGGAGCTTCGCGGCGTAGACGCGCATGAGCGCGCCGTGGCGGCGGGCGAGCTGCTCGAACGCCTGCACGTCGCCGTCGACGGCGCGCGCGGCGAGGGTCGCGTCGGACGCGTTCAGGAGGGGGTCGTCGTCGATGAGCGCCTCCTCCGCGGTCCCGCGCGCGGTGTCCCCGCGCGCCGATGCCCTCAGTGTGGGGCGCCGTCCGGCATGACTACCAGCCTTGACATCGGGCCGCCGAATCCGCTGGCCGGATTGCGAGTGCCGCCGAGGGGGGACGTCTCGAGACGGGATTCGTGACATTCCGGCTCCTCGACACGTCTTGATTGGGTACCCCTCGTGCGTCCCCCCGAGCGCACGGACCCCGAACCCGGAAGAAGTCCCCCATGCACTGCTCCCTCCGCCGCCGCCCCGGGCGGACGTCATGAGCGAGTCGACCTTCACCCTCGGCAGCCCGTTCGCGGGCGACGAGCGGGCCGACCGGCGCTACGAAGCCTCCGGCGACGATCCGTCCGCCGCGTCCGCCGTCTACTCCGAGGCGTACGGCGGAGGCGAGTTCCGCGTCGCTCCGTCGCAGCGCGGCTTCTCCTATCGCTACGCCGTCCGCGGCAGCGACCGGGTGACCCTGCGCACCTCCGACTGCTCCGGCGCCCTCACCGGCCAGGTCCCCCACCTGAAGGAGTACGTCGTCGGCTGGTTCCGCGCCGGCGGCGGACGCCTGAACCTGCCGCCGGTCACCCGGACCGGCGCGCTCTCGGCCCCGTTCCTGTTCCCCGCGGAGCGCCAGTTCGGGCTCGAGTTCGAGCCGCACCGGCAGAACCTCATCCACTTCGCCCCCGGGTTCCTCGAGGACGTCGCGACCGAGACGCACGCCGGCCCCCGCCAGCCCGTCTCCTTCGACCACGGGGCGGACGCCGACCCCGGCGTCCTCGCCCGCTGGCGCGCCGCGGTGACGGAGGCGAGCGCCGCGCTCGCGACGGCCGCGATCACGCCGCTCGTGCGCTTCACCGCCGAGCTCGACCTCGCCCGCGTGCTGCTCCTGCTGTTCCCGTGGCGCGCGTGGGACGTGCCGGCCGTGCTGCGGCGCCCGTCCGCCTCCCGCACCCGGGTCGCGCTCGACTTCCTCCAGCACCACGCCCACGAGCCGATCACCCCGGCCGACGCCGCCCGCGCGGCCGGCCTGCACACCCGCACGCTGCAGCAGGCGACGAAGCGGCACCTCGGAGTGTCGCCGTCGGTCTACCTGCGCGACGTGCGGCTGGACCGTGCCCACTCCGACCTGGTCGCCGGCGACCCCTGCTCGACCACCGTCGCCGCGGTCGCCCGCGAGTGGGGCTTCGGCAACCTCGGCCGCTTCGCGAGCGCGTACCAGGTGCGCTTCGACGAGAAGCCGAGCCACACGCTGCGCCGCTGACGCGCAGCCCCTGTGAGCCGTGAGGGTCCGGATCGTCTCACGGCGGTGCCGGGCCCTCGTCGTCTCCGGGGGCCTCCCGAGGGACTGTCTCGGAGGACGGTTCCACGGCTCGCCGGGCGTTCGTGCCTCTCGGCCGACCGGCCGCGTCGGAGACGGCCGCCGAGGTCATCGGCCCCGTTCATCGGCGCCACGGACGACAACCTGCCCGCAGATCGACTGCCCTGCACCGAGCCGCCAAGAGGAATGTTCGAGCCTGACGCCCAAGACCCACTCGGCAGCCTCAACCCGTAGGACGCGCAGCGAAGTGTTCCCGTCAGCAGCTCGCTACAGGCTGCCATCAGCAGCGGCGCGGCAGTCTCCGCAGCGACGTCCGCCCCGACGGGATCTTCCCGCTGGTGTCGACGGATCTCTCTCCGGCTCAGTACTCGATCGCGAGGCGGTCGCGGTCGCGGAAGAACTCCGACGCCGGGTCGTCGGGGTCGGAAGATCCGGAGGTCATCCCCTGCCGCAGGGAGACGACCCTGCTCGCTCACATCCGTGTCGCGCCTGCTCTGCAATGTCCTCTGGGCCCCGGCTGAACCCGATCATCCGTACCTCCTTCTTCATCTTCCTCTCGGCTCGGCCAGCCGGGACGGACGAAGGCAACGGACCGCGCGAATGATTCCAGCCGACGGGCCTGTTCGCTGGCCGGTGGCGGCGAGGCGGATTCCTGCCACGACGTGGCGAGGGCGATCATGCCGCCCATCGTGAAGACGACACCGTCATCCGTGGAGGAGAAGGGGATGCTGCTGGTCTCCGTGAAGGCTCCGTGGCGCATCCACGAGGAGAAGGCTGCTGCGAGGACGAGGGCGAATCGATCGGTGCGCGGGAGTGAGCGCAGCTTCCGGAAGAACAGGCGGTCCTCGTGCATCCTCGCCAGGAAAGGTTCGATTCCGCGCTCGGCGACCACGGCGACGAGCTCCTGCTCTCCGTTGTCCATCACCGGTGAGCCGGCAGGGCGGACGCCTTCGAGGAGCCGGTGGTAGATGACGTCCATCATGAGGGCTCCGACGTCCCGGTAGTGGTTGTGCAGCACCTGCCGGCTGAGACCTGCGCGGAGAGCGACGGCGCTCATCGTGATGACCGCACCCTCCTCCGCCTCCCAGATCAGCTGGGTCATCGCGTCGATCAGAGCGGCGCGGGTGCGGAGGACCCGGGGATCGATTCGAGCGGGTCGCCGCGGCTCAGGGGTCGTCGGCGAGTCCTTCGTCGGAGTCATGCCTTCATTCTCGCAGATCGAGGCCTGTTGTGTACAGTTGTCAACAACACACCATCTGTAAAGGAACTGAGATGACCACTCACGACGGTGCCGGTCCCCGGCCCGCTCCCCAGCCCGATCACGCCCGCCTCGCCGAGACCGTGGCGGGCGGGCCGCTGACGTCGGAGGGGCCGGGTTCCGTCCACCGCTACCGCAGTCTCGTCCTCGGCGCGGTCGGAGTGCTGATGCTCGCGATGGCTATGCTGATGGGCTACTCCGGCGCCTTCTCGCAGCCGCAGCTGAACAACGTCGAGCTGGCCGTGACCGGGGACGCCTCCTCGATCGTCGCGCTCGAGCAGCAGGAGGCGCTCGAGCTCACCGTCGTGGAGTCGGATGCGGACGCGCAGCAGCTGGTGCGGGATCGGGACGTGGACGGTGCGGTCGTCCTGCCCGCCGCGGGCCAGGGCGGCACGGTCACGACCTACATCGCCAGTGGCAGCGGGCGGAGTCAGGCACTGGCCATCGCCGCCGCAGGCACGACCATCGCGCAGAACCTCGGCGCCACAGACGCGACGACCGACCTCGCCCCACTCCCCGAGAAGGATCCGGGCGGATCCCTCGAGTTCTACGCCGTCCTCTTCGTCACCCTCGGGGCGTCATTGGGTTCGACCCTCTTCGGCCGCATCCTGGGAACCGTCGACACGGCTACCCGCTTCGTCGAGCGCAGCATCGTGCTCGTCGTCTACAGCGCGGCCCTCGCGGGCCTCGTGACCCTCTGGATCGCGAAGGGCCTGGAGGGCGTCACCGTCGACCCGTGGGCGGTCATGGCGACCCTGACCCTCACCGCGCTCGCGGTGGGTGGCGCGGTCACCGGCGTCGCAGCCGTCGGCGGGACCATCGCGGCGCTGGCCGTCACCGTCCTGCTCGTCGTCCTCGGGAATCCGTCCACGGGAGGACCGCTCGGGATCCACCTCCTCAACGACTTCTACCAGTCCCTCTACTACGTCTTCCCTCAGGGCGACGGTCTCGAGATCATCCGCTCGATCCAGTACTTCGACGGCGCCGCGGTGGCCGGACCCGTCGCGCGCCTCGCGATCTGGGCGACGTGCGGCGTCCTCCTCGCCCTGGTCGCGATGCTGCTGCGGAGCCGCCGAGAGGCGAGAGCGTCGAGGAGCCACCGCTCGGCGTCCGCGACCGAGCACTTCGTGCAGATCGACCGGCAGGCCCCGGCGGCGACCCCGCAGGCGGCGCTCAGGGGATCCGCGTCCCGTCACGGCGGGACGGGCGAGGTTCCGACGGAGCCGGTCGCGGGCTGACCCGCGGGCTCGGGCCGGCCTGCGGGCTCGGGTCGAGGAGGACGCGACCGGTCCTCGTCCGCCCGAGCCCGGGAGCCGTGGATCAGGCGTTGTAAGCGACGTAGTGCAGCTCGGCCCGGTCGCGCTCCGTGTAGAGGTCGAGGTAGGACTGCGCGATGACCTCGGCGGCGGCATCGGGGTGCCCGCCGTTGATGAGGGCGGAGATCGCGACGTGGGCGACGTGGACGCCCTGGGGCTCGAGCGCGTCGTGGAGGTTGAGCGTCCAGTTCCGCAGGCCTGCGGCGGCGATGCCGATGTTCGCGTAGGCCGCGTTGGGGGTGATGGAGCCGCCGCCAGTAGTGACGAGGATCGTGCCGCTGCCGGCGGCGATCATGTCAGGGACGACCTCGCCGATGGCGCGGAGTGCGCCGCCGAGGTAGAAGTCGATCTGCGGCTGCAGGTTCTCGGCCGTGACCTCGAGGACGGCGGCCGGGGCGAGGGACACGTCGGCGGGGGAGAACTCGAGCACGTCGATCGGGCCGAGCTCGGCCCTGACCGCCTGAAGCGCAGCGGTCAGCGTCTCGGGCGCTGCGATGTCGGCGGCGAACCCCTTCGCACGGATCCCCTCTTCTGCCAGGAGGGCGGCCAGGCCGTCCAGCTTCTCCTGGTTGCGGGAGAGGAGGGCGACGGTGAAGCCGGTGCGACCGAAGGCGCGGGCGATCTCGAGGCCCAGGCCGGGGCCGGCGCCGATGATGGTGAGGAGGGGCATGAGTGATCCTGACGTCTGGCGCGCCGATGCGCGGGCGATGACCGCTAAGTTGAGTGCGGGCTCAGTATCACGGTAGACCTAAGTTGAGGTAGGGCTCAAGAAGCACGGGAGATTCGCATGGCAGAGCAGAGGGCCCTTCGCCGCGACGCTCGGGAGAACATCGAGAAGCTGCACTCCGCCGCTCTCGAGATCTTCAGCGCCCGGGGTCTCGCCGCCCCGCTCGAGGACATCGCCCGGCATGCCGGCGTGAGCATCGGCACGCTCTACAACCGCATCGGCTCCCGCGAGGCCCTCATCGACGCCGTGATCCCCGCGGTCGCCGGGGCCAAGCTGAAGGACCTCACTCGGCGCGCGCTCGCGGAGTCCTCCTCGCGTGCGCGCCTCGAGCGGTTCGTCTCGGGGATGATCGACCTCCAGCTGGAGGACCCGGCGCTGAACGACGCGATGCTGCGCCGCTTCCCGGATGCGACCGCGCTCATCAACGCCTGCACCGGCTCCATCGAACTCGGCCGCGACCTCGTCGACGCGGCGCACCGCGACGGCACCCTCTCGCCCGACTTCACGCACGACGACCTGATGGCCATCCTGTGGATGGCCGGCGCGACCAGCCGCGAGGCGAAGGCCCCGCTCGGCTGGCGCCGCGTCCTGGACCGCAGTCTCGCCGGAGCCTGGACGACGCCGAGCCTCTGACCGGTGTTGAGGCAGCTCAGGAGACGGGTGCACTCCGCCCGTGCTCGACGCCACCACTGGGACCGACGCCGCGCCAGACCTGCGAGCGCAGAACCAGGCACTCGATCGCTTGGCACCGTACGGACCATCACGGAGTTCGGCGACCTCTAGTTCGTCGAGCGGCGGCAGTCGCTGACGGGTCATTAACAGGGCGCAGTCCGGTGCCTGTCGGACCGGTCCTCCTCGCCGCCGTGGATCTTCGCGGTGAAGCGCGGGCCGCGTTTGGGCGGCAGAAGCGCGGTCGCGGTCAGCGAATGCCCGCCCTGCGCAGGTCATCGGCGAGGCCCCACGCGTGATAGCGAATGATCGCGGCGACGCGATCGAGTTCAGTCGCGCTGGCCTCTGCCAGCGGAATGGAGCAGCTGATCGCGTCCGTCGCGGGGATGCGGTAGGGGACCACGGCGCTGATGCACGACACTCCGAGGGTGTTCTCCTCGCGCTCGATCGAGTAGCCGCGCGCCCGGGTCTCCTCCAGCTGCTCCGCCAGGTGGACAGCATCGGTCACCGTGTCGGCCGTTAGGGCGGGCAGTCGGCCGGGGGGCAGCACACCCGAGACCTCGTCCGGACTGAGCTCGGCGAGCAGCGCCTTCCCCAGCGCGGTCGCATGGGCGGGCAATTGGCGGCCGACGCGCGAGGTCAGCCGGTGCGACTCGCTCGCCTCGCGGGTGGCGAGGTAGATCACATTCGGCCCCTGCAGACGGGCGTAGTGCGCGGTGTACCCCGATGCGTCCCGGATGAGCTCGAGGGTTCTCGACGCCCGCTGGACCGCTCCGTCGCGGTCGAGGTAGGAGGTGCCGACGACCAGTGCCCGGTATCCGATCTCGACACCCGAGCCGTCATCGGTGAACTGGATCCAGCCCGCGTCGGCCATGGTGTGCAGCAGCTGGTGCAGGCTCGACCGGGGGTAGCCCGTCTGCCGGTGCAGGTCGGTGACGGAGATGGGCGCGCGGGCCTTTCCGAGGGTCTCGAGAATCGTCAGGGTGCGTTCGGCCGATTTCACCGTGCGCACCGGACCCGCACCGACGTCGTCAGTGTCGGGGGCGACCTTCAGTTCGCGTGGCCCCGCATCGACTTCGACCATTCTCTTCACCACGCCTCCCCGAGCGCACTGTCCATGACCCCACCGCCGACCCGGTCGGTCAACGGGAGCGGGTCGGGGCTCCCCAGGGAGGCCGCCCACTGTTCAGCATCGTCCTGTGGACGATATCCGATCCGCAGTCCGGCTTCGCGGTTCAGCCATCCTCGGGTGTTGGCCGACGTGCCCCAGACGACGTGGCCACCTTGATGCGCCGTGGTCGCCGTGGCCTCGATCAGTCGGCAGAGGTCGCCGGGTGACAGCCAGACCGAGAGAGAACGGGGATTGGAGGGCAGCGCCTCGGTCGTGCCGAAGCGCGCAGACACGACGGTCATGCCGAAGCGGTCGGCGTACAAGCGCCCGAGGGCCTCCATCGCCGCTTTGCTGACGCCGTAGTAGGAGTCGGGGCGAGGGGCGAGCTCGACGACGGACAGCGTCTCGGCCGCCGTGGCGTAACCGACCGCATGAATGGAGCTCGCCAGCAAGAGCTTCATGACGCCGGCCGATCGTGCCGCTTCGAGCACCGTCCGAGTTCCGTCGATGTTCGTCGAGAGGATGTCCGGCCAGGCTCGCTCCTGGGCGAAGCCGCCCAGATGGACGACGACGTCGACGCCCCTGGAGGCTGTCGTCATCACCTCCAGGTCGGTGATCGAGCCGCTGACGAAGGTCTCGGACGAGCGCAGTGCGTCCCGCGGCTCGACGAGGTCCAGAAGCGCGACCGACCACCCGGCATCGGCCAGGATCGGCCGGATGAGCGAAGCGACCATCCCCGAACCGCCGGTCATCAGCAGACGTCGCTCCATTGCACACACTCCCTTGTTGACGGCACCGGATCTGGTATGTAGCTTAGCGCACACGTTCACAAAGATGGAACGTGTTTACATATGTGAATGGAGAAACATCAATGAAGAAGTTCTCTCTGGCCGGCAGGACTCTCGCCGTGGTCTCAGCGTTCGCGCTGGTGGGCTCGGTGAGCGCCTGCTCGACGGGCGGCGCCAGCTCGTCCAGCAGCGACGACGGTGAGCCTCTCGAGGTGTGGACCCGTTCCAGTGCCGATGCGGCCAAGACCTACGACAAGGTGTTCGCCGACTTCACCGAGAAGACCGGCATCGAGATCAACTACCAGGCCGTGGAGGAGTTCGACACCCAGCTCGCCGCGCGTGCGTCGGAGAAGGACCTTCCCGACGTCATGATCAATGACGCGGCATCCCTCGGCAACTACGCCTCGCAGGGCTTCCTCCTGCCGGTCGACCAGTCGAGCATCCAGGGCGAGGCCGACATCAGCCAGACCACCTGGGACCAGAACAAGGGACTCGACGGCACGATCTACGGCGTCCCGTACTCGCGCCAGACGAACGTGCTGATGGTGCGCAAAGACTGGCGCGAGAAGCTCGGCATTGCGCAGCCGAAGACCTGGGACGACCTCACGGCGATGGCCACGGCCTTCGCTACCCAGGATCCCGACGGCGACGGTCAGGCGGACACCTACGGAATGGTCGTCCCCGGTACCGCGAAGAGCGCCTACATCGCCCGCTGGGGCGTGCCGTACATCTGGCAGGCGGGCGGCGACATCATCGAGAGCGACGGTGAGGGCACCTACAAGTCGGTCATCGATTCCCCCGAGACGGCCGAGGCGATGACGTTCATCCGCACGCAGTTCTGCACGCCGGGCAACGTCGTCCCGGGGTCGTTGAACCTCACCACCGGCGACTCGCCCTTCTTCGCGGAGGGCACCGCGGGCATCTACCTGACCGGGCCCTACAACATCCCGAACTTCGACCGCGCCGTCGGGAAGGAGAACGTCGAGGTCGTGCCGATGCCCGCAGGACCCGCCAGCACGACGACCTTCGCCGAGGGCGAGAACATCTACTTCGGCGCGAGCTCGACGAAGACCGACCAGCAGAAGGCTCTGGCCGAGTACCTGATCTCTCCCGAGGCCCAGGAACTCGCCATGGACGTCCAGCCCGCCGATTCGACGACGGTGAGCCAGCCCGTCGTCCGTCTCTCGGTGAACAAGAACGTCGATGTCGCCGACGTGCTCGGAGACGAGCGGTGGCAGGTCGTCGCGGACTCCTATGACGAGGACGCCAAGACGTTCACCTGGTCGATCAACTACAACCCCATCCGCCAGGCCCTCGCCGACGGCATGAACGCCATGATGGCCGACTGCAACAGCGACATCCCGGCCGGCCTGGCGACGATCGACACCACCATCACCAGCGAGCTGAAGAACCAGGATCTGCTGAAGTGACCTCGAAGCCCACCGAACGACCGATCATCCCGGGGGGTGTCGGCCTCGCCCCTTCACGGCCGATCCCCCCTGCGGTCCGCAGCGCCGACGCCGGCCGCACCCGGCGGCCCCGCTTCACGCTCCGCTCGCTGATCCCGTGGATGTTCCTGCTGCCCGGCCTGGTCTTCGCGCTGGTGTTCAAGTTCATCCCGATGATCGAGGGCTTCCGCTTGAGCGCCTTCAAGGTGCAGCCCTTCCTCGGCGACGTCTTCGTGGGCTTCGAGAACTACAGCGCGGTGCTCACCGACCAGCGCTTCCTGGATTCGCTGGGGCACACGGTCGTGCTGGGCGTCGGGCAGACCATCGGAGCGCTCCTCCTGGGCTTCCTCCTCGCCCTGCTGCTCGAAGGCCAGTCGCGGAGCCTGTTCCTGGTGCGCACCGCGGTCTTCCTCCCCGTGGTCACCGCCCTCGCGGTGGTCGGCGAGATCTGGCGCATCCTGTACTTCCCCACCGAGACCGGGTTCATCAACTCGATCCTCGGCTTCTTCGGACTGCCCGCCCAGGAGTTCCTGAGCGACCCGAGCTCGGCTCTCTTCTACGTCATGGTGGTCGGGATCTGGACGGGCGCGCCCTACAACATGGTCATCATCCTCGCGGGGCTCGCCGGCATCGACCGCACGCTCTACGAGGCCGCGGCCGTCGACGGCGTCAGTGTCTGGCAGCGCATGCGCTACATCGTCCTGCCGGGACTGCGCTCAGCGGTCTCGGTCGTGCTGACCCTCGCGGCGATCCGGAGTCTCCGGACCTTCACCGAGGTGTACGTGCTGACCGGAGGCGGTCCCGCCGGCTCGACCGAGGTGTGGATGACCCGGGTCTACTCGCTCGGCTTCCAGAACAACAACCTCGGGGTGGCCTCGGCCGCGTCCGTGCTGCTGCTGGTCGCCACCCTGGTGCTCACCCTCGGGGTCCGCATCCTCTCCTCCCGAAAGGCCGCCGCATGATCCCCACTTCTCCGGCCGCACCCGACACGGCCGTCGCCGCTCTGCGGCCGGCGAAGGACAAGGCCACCCGCGCGAACACGCAGTTCGACACGGCGCTGGGCTGGCGGCCCGGGTTCGGTGTCGCCACCCTCGTGCGCATCCTGATCTGCGCCGTGGTGCTCTTCGTCTTCGCCGCTCCCTTCATCACGATCATCTCGGGAGCCTTCGACGCCAGCACCGACTCGACGAGGGTCAGCCTCTTCCCCAACAATCCCTCGCTCCTGCCCGCCCAGGTCGCCGCCGACAAGGGCATCTGGGGGTACTTCGCCAACTCGCTGATCATCGTCGGCGGCGGGCTCCTGCTGCAGATCGCGATCTCGATCCTGACCGCCTACGCGCTGGCCAGGCACCGCTTCCGCGGACAGTCGATCGTGCTGCTGCTCTTCCTGCTGACGATGATGCTGCCCGAAGAGGTCATCGCGATTCCGCTCTCGCAGGTCATCGGCAACATCCCCGTGCTCGGCATCAGTCTCCGTGGCACCGTGTTCGGCGTGATCCTGCCCGTCGCGGTCTGGGGGTTCTCGATCCTGATCATGACCGAGTTCATGAAGGACATCCCTCAGGAGATCGAGGAGGCGGCCCGCCTCGACGGCGTCGGCGAGCTCCGGATGCTGTGGTCGATCATCCTGCCCCTGTGCAAGCCGGTGCTCGGGGTCGTGACGATCTTCGGATTCATGATGATCTGGGACCAGTACCTGCTGCCTCTGATCGCCGCGAACGATCCGAGCGACTACACCCTCACGGTGGCACTGAGCGTGCTGCGCACCGACGCCCAGACAGGCCCGGGCGTGCTGCTCTTCGGCGCTCTGCTCGCTCTCATCCCCAGCCTCATCGTGTACCTGCTCATGCAGAAGTCGCTCATCCGCGGCATCACGTCCGGCGCAACGAAAGGCTGACGACCATGACGATCCTCACTCCCGCCCCCTCGACCCCCGACGGGCAGCCGGTCGAGCTCGACTCCACCGGCAAGCCGGAGCACCGCATCACGGACCTCGTCATCACGCCGATCGCCTTCCGCGACCCCGCGCTGCTGAACTCCAACGGCGTGCACGAACCGCTCGCCCTCCGCACGATCGTCCAGCTGGTCGTCGCCGACGGCAGCGTCGTCGGCCTCGGCGAGGGCTCGGGCGAGCGCGAGGTCCTCGACCGGCTCGAGGTCGTCAAGCCCGCAATCCTCGGACTCAGCGTCTTCGACCTCAACGGCATCGAAGCGGCGATCAACACGACGCTGGGCGGCGACGACGGCGACCTGACACGCATCCAGCGCCGCGTCGTCTACTCGATCATCGATGTCGCCTGCCACGACGCCCAGGGCAGGATCATCGGAGTTCCCGTCAGCGAACTGCTCGGCGGTGCCGTCCGCACGGAGGTGCCGTACAGCGCGTACCTCTTCTACAAGTGGGCCGGGCATCCGGCGGCCGACGGCAGCACGGCCGACGACGAATGGGGGGCGGCCCTCGACCCCGCAGGGATCGTGGAGCAGGCGCGGCAGTTGATCGACGAGTACGGCTTCGGGTCGATCAAGCTCAAGGCCGGAGTCTTCCCGCCCGAGCAGGAGATCGCGGCGATCCGCGCACTCGCGGAGGCGTTCCCCGACCTTCCGCTGCGCATCGACCCGAACGGCGCCTGGACCGTCGAGACCTCGCTCATGGTCGCGGACGAGCTCCGGGACGTGCTGCAGTACCTCGAGGACCCGACGCTCACCCTCGACGGCATGTCGGCCGTGGCGGAGTCGGCCGGAATCCCGCTCGCCACCAACATGTGCGTGGTCGCGTTCGAGCAGATCAAGGAGGCGCTCGAGAAGAACGCCGTGCAGATCATCCTGAGCGACCACCACTACTGGGGCGGCCTCCGGCACACCCGGGAGCTCGGCGCCATCTGCGACACGCTCGGCATCGGTCTGTCGATGCACTCGAACTCGCACCTCGGCATCTCGCTCGCCGCGATGACGCACGTCGCTGCGGCATCACCGACACTCACCTACGCGTGCGACACGCACTACCCGTGGAACCACGCCGACGAGATCGTGAAGCCCGGCGTCCTGGCGATCCGGGACGGCTCGGTCGCCGTGCCCACCGGCCCGGGCCTCGGAGTGGAGCTCGACCTCGAGGCCCTCGAACGCCAGCACCGCGTCTACGTGGAGTCGGGCCGCACCACCCGGGAGGACACGGTCTACATGCGCTCCATCGACCCCGACTACGACCCCACGCTGCCCCGATTCTGATGGCGGCGATCCAGACAGGCAAGCAGGTCGACTCGACGGCGTACCTCTACCCGTGGGACGTCGTGGGCGACCCCGCTGCCGCTCGGCGCATCGCGCGGTCGGGTGTCTCGAGCGTCACTCTGGCTGCCGCCTACCACTCCGTCCGGGCGGCGACCCCGCGTCATCCCCGGCACCGCGTCGTCGAGGCCCGTACCGCCGCGCTCTACGTCCCTGTCCGGGAGCGTGCATGGGCAGGGCAGCGTCTCACGCCCGGCGACGGTGCGGCTTGGGCCGGACACGAGTCGTTCGCCAGGGCTCGCGATGCACTCGCCGAGGCGGGTCTCGCCAGCCGGGCCTGGCTCGCGCTGACGCACGCCGACGGTATCGCCGCCGGTGGTACGTCGTCACCGGTCGCGCCCGACCTGTGCACGACGAACGCGTTCGGCGACGTCTACACCTACGCGCTCTGCCCGTCGAGCGAAGAGGTCCGGCTGTACGCCGCGACGCTGACCTCCGAGTGCGTCACGCTGGCCGGCGTCGACAGCGTGACCCTCGAGGCGGGGGGACCGATGGGCTTCGGCCACATGAGCGCGCACGAGAAGACCGCGGGAGCCGACAACGGCCCTCTCGACGAGGCGCTGCTGTCGGTGTGCTTCTGCGCGGCATGCTGTTCGGTCTACGACCAACGGGGCGGGGCGGATGCTCTGCGGCACTCGGTCCGCGAGGCGCTCTCCCGCGCACCCGGCACCTCATCGACGCTCGACGACGGTCTGCGGGCCGCCCTCGGCGACACGACCGCCGACGTGCTCCTCGAGACACGGCAGTCGGCCGCACGCGAGCTCCGGACGACCGTTCTCGACGCGGCCCGATCAGCCGGCGCGTCGAGGGTGTCCGTGCACTGCTCGAGCGAGGTCTGGGCGACGGGGCCGTTCGGCGCCCTTCTCGACGACGCACGCGACCTGGACGGAGTCATCGCCGCCGCCTGGGCGCAGGGACCGGAGAGCGTCGCCGAGGTCTCACGACTCGCTCGAACCGTGCATCCCTCGCTCACCATCGGGGCGTACTGCACGGTCCTGCCCCCCACCCCGATCGATGTCCAGCAGGCCGCCCGGCACTGGTCCGCCCTGCTCGAGGCCGGCGCCACCGAACTGCACCTGTACCACGCTGGTCTGGCATCGGAGGCTCGGCTCGACCTGCTCGAAGCGGCGCTCGACCAGCTCGGGGCCACCGACTCCACCCGGGCCCGCACTGCCCCGTCACCCCTCTCGAAGGAGCCCTCCCATGACTGAGCTGACCCAGAGACTCGGCGACCGACCGATCGTGGCCGTGCTGCGCGCCTCCGAGTCGACCGCCTTCCTCCCCGTCTGCGATGTGCTGTTCGACGAGGGCTTCCCGGCTGTCGAGATCACGATGACGACGCCCGGAGCCCTGCAGGTCATCGCGGACATCCGTAGGCGGATGCCCTCCGACGCGGTGGTCGGCGCCGGCACGGTGCGCACTCTCGCCCAGGTCGACGGCGCGATCGACGCCGGAGCGCAGTTCCTGGTCAGCCAGATCACCTCGCCCGAGCTCGTCGCCGCCGCGGCCGCGCGCGGTGTGCCCTTCATCCCCGGCGCCCTCACCCCGACGGAGATCGTCCACGCGTGGCAGCTCGGTGTCGAAGCGGTCAAGGTGTCGCCCGTCGGGCCGATCGGCGGCCTCGACTACCTCGCCGAACTCATCGGGCCCCTTCCCGAGATCGCCCTGTTCCCCACCGGCGGCGTACTGATCAGCCAAGCGGCGGACTACCTCGACACCGGCGCGTCGATCATCGGCCTGAGCAGGGATCTCGTTCGCGACGCCTTCAACGACGGCAGCCTCGATGAGCTGCGCGAGCGCGCCCGCTTCGTGGTCGACTCCGTCGCAGCGCGCCGGACCGCACAGCCGGCCTGACTTCTCCTCCCATCCCGTCACACCCACGCACAGATCCAGGAACCTCATGCAGAAGATCGCCTTCATCGGACTCGGGATCATGGGACTGCCCATGGCGAAGAACCTCGTCGACGCCGGGTTCGACGTCACCGGCTCCAACCGCTCCCGCACCAACCTCGACGCTCTCGTCGAGCACGGCGGGCGGCGAGCCGACAGTGTCGCCGAGGCCGTGGACGGCGCCGATGTCGTCGTCACCATGCTGCCCGATTCCCCCGATGTGGAGGGGGTGGTACTCGGGAAGGGCGGAGTGCTGGATTCGGCGAAGAGCGGCGCCCTGCTCATCGACGCGAGCTCGATCGCACCCGCGACGGCCCGCCGAGTAGCGGAGGCGGCTGCAGCCGTCGGCGTGCGGGCGCTGGACGCCCCGGTCAGTGGAGGCGAACAGGGCGCCATCGACGGCGCGCTCTCGATCATGGTCGGCGGTGCCGCCGAGGACGTCGAGGCCGCGCGAGACGTCTTCGCCGCGATGGGGAGCACGATCGTGCACGTCGGCCCCAGCGGATCGGGCCAGACGGTCAAAGCCGCGAACCAGCTCATCGTCGCCGGCACCATCCAGCTGGTCGCCGAGGCCCTCACCTTCCTCGACGCCCACGATGCCGACCTCGAGGCCGCCGTGAGAGTGCTCGCCGGGGGGCTCGCCGGCAACCGCATCCTCGATCGCAAGGCGGCCGGGATGATCGCGCACTCCTTCGCGCCGGGGTTCCGGATCGAACTGCACCACAAAGACCTCGGCATCGTGCTGGCCGCCGCCCGGGAAGCAGGGGTGATCGTTCCGGTCGGGGCGCTGCTGGGGCAGCTCATGGCATCGATGGTCGCGAACGGCGACGGTGGACTGGACCACTCCGCCCTGCTCCTCGGAGTAGAGCGCCTCTCGGGCCGGGGGAGTGTGACGAGCGCATGATCCGCGCCGAGGAGCCCGGTACGAGCGCGGAAGCCGTTCGCGAGCCGGCGTCGGTCGCCGATGTCGTCACACCGACCGAGGAGATCTTCGTCTGGCGAGCCGGGGCCCTGACGGTGTCCTTCGGCACAGGGGAGCACCCGGTCCGGATCGTGGGGGTGAACGCCGGGCCGCAGCAGGTGGTCACCGAGGCGTCGCAGCCACTCGTCGAGGCCATCGTCGCCGGCGACGGCCGCGCTCGGAACACGACTCGGTTCACGCATACCGGCGTCGGGGCACGCCTTCGTCTCGTCGACGTCCGAGAATCCACGATCGACGGCGTCGCGCGCCTCGAGATCGATCAGCGCGATGCTCGGACGGGTCTCCTCGTGACGGTGACCTTCACGGCGTCTCCCGACATCGCGGGTGCCCGTGTCCGGACGTCGGTCCGCAACGAGGGCCCGACGCCGGTCGTGCTGGAAGCACTGTCGACGGTCGCGATCGGTGCACTCGTCAGTCATGGCGACGACCCGCACGATGCGCTCCTGCACTCGGGATCCGGCGAGCAGCTCGCTGAGAACCGCTGGGTGGTGACGAAGGCCTGGTCGCAAGCAGGGCTGGGGGACTTCCACTCCGGGATCAACCACCAGCCGGGGCGCGGATACACCGCAGCGACAGGGACCTCGACCTGGACGACGGCTCGCGCGCTGCCCACGGGGGTGCTCGAGCACCCTCGGTCCGGTCGCGCGATCGCCTGGCAGCTGGAGCACAACGGCGGCTGGCGCTGGGAGATCGACAACCAGCGCGAAGGCGAGGACGCGCTGGCCCTCGTCCTGCTCGGCCCGACGGACCTCCATCATCACTGGGCCGAGGAACTCCTCCCCGGTGCGAGCTTCGAGTCCGTCCCGGCATCGTTCACCGTCGGCAGCGCCGGCGCGGCGAGTGCAGTCGCCGAGCTGACACGGCACCGTCGCTGGCTCCGACGAGCGCAGCGCGCGCACAGTTCCTCGCTCCTCGTCTTCAACGACTTCATGAACACGATCCTCGGCGATCCGACGACCGAGCGGCTGCTCCCTCTCATCGCGGCTGCCGCCGCGGTCGGGGCGGAGTGCTTCTGCATCGACGCCGGCTGGTACGACGACAGCGAGGAGGGGGACTGGTGGTCGAGCGTCGGCGAGTGGCTCCCGTCGACACGACGGTTCCCCGGCGGCGGACTGGCCCGAGTCACCGAGGCGATCCGCTCCCACGGGATGAAGGTGGGCATCTGGGTCGAGCCCGAGGTCATCGGCGTCCGCAGCCCCCTCGCCGACACACTCCCCGACGACGCGTTCATGCAGCGACACGGAATCCGTGTCCGCGAACACGACCGCTACTTCCTCGACCTGCGCAACGAAGCAGCCCGAGAGCACCTCGATCGGACCTTCGATCGACTCATCGCCGACTTCGGTGTGCGCTACTTCAAACTCGACTACAACGTCACTCCCGGCGCGGGGACGGACCTCGACGCCTTCTCGGCGGGGGCGGGGCTCCTCGCGCACAACCGCGCGCACTTGAGCTGGTTCGCCGCGCTCCGAGCCCGGCACCCGGACGTGGTGTTCGAGAACTGCAGCTCGGGCGCCATGCGCTCCGACTTCGGGATGATGGAGGTCTTCGACCTGCAGGCGACGTCGGACCAGCAGGACTTCCGGCTGTACCCGCCCATCGCCGCCGCCGCACCGATGCAGATGCTCCCCGAGCAGGCGGCCAGCTGGGCGTACCCGCAGCCGTGGATGAGCCAGGAGGAGATCGCGTTCACCATGGTGACGGGCCTGTCCGGCCGTCTCTACCTGTCCGGCTTCCTGAACCGGATGAACGAGGAGCAGTTCGCCCTCGTCGAAGAGGCGGTCCAGGTCTTCACAACGCTGCGTTCCGATATCGCGGGTGCCGTACCCGAGTGGCCGAGCGGCTACCCGGACTGGAAAGCACCCGCACTCTCTCTGCGGCTGCGAGCCGCCGGCCGGTCGATTCTCTACGTCTGGCATCGGAGCGAAACGACCGCCGAGAGCCTCGAACTCGACCTCGGCGCCGACGCGACGCCGGCCTCGCTCCGGCAGATCTATCCGGCATCCGCGACGGCCTGGACGATCTCCGGGAACGGGAACGGACGGATCGCTCTCACCCCGCCTACCCCCGGTGTCTCCGCGCGGATCTATGGATTCACCGCCGGTTGATCCGTCTGCTCCCTCTCCTCTCAACTGCGTCGCGTCGAGGACCTCCTCCCAGGGCGCAGCGCGGCGGGGAGCGGCGAAGCGGAGGGGGCCGACGGGGGGCTCGGCGAACGGGATCCCGAGGAACGCGAGCGAACCTGCCCGCCGGACACCGCGGACGACGCCGGTCCGCAGGGTCACCGTCGGGGCACTCTCGTCGTCCGGCGGCGTCGTCACCGCTTCTCGATCCCCGTGGGCAGTGTGACCTCCGACCGGAGCGGAAGGTCGACGACCGATGATCCCGCTCGGAGGACGAAGGTGCCGGGCTCGTAGATCCAGCCGTCGTCCCAGACCGCGAGGAGTCGGGAGTCGATCGCCACGTCGACCGCGGCCGTCTCCCCGGCGGCGACGATCTGCGAGGCGAAGCCGACCAGCCATCTCGCCGGTCTCTCGTGGGTCGAGTCGTTGCGCTCGGCGTAGATCTGGACGACGACCTTGCCGCTGCGGGCGCTGGTGTTGCTCACGGTGACGCTGCTGGTGAACGTCTCCTCCGCGCCGACGTCGACGGGTGAGGTCATGCCGAGGAAGGCGAAGTCCGCGTAGCCTTCGCCGGCGCCGAAGGGGAACGCCGGCTCCGCTTCGCTTCGGAGCCAGGCGCGGTAGCCGATGTGGACGCCCTCGTCGTAGGTCAGCGTCCCGTCGCGGGGAGTGGTGTCCAGGACGGGGACGTCGTCGATGCTCGCGGGCCAGGTGGTGGGCAGGCGCCCTCCTGGTTCTGCGGCTCCGGTGAGCATGTCGGCCAGGGCGTGCCCGACCTCCTGGCCGCCGAAGTAGCCGATCAGCACGGCCGCGACCTCGTCGCGCCAGGGCAGCAGGACGGGGGCGCCGGCGTTCACGAGGACGACCGTCCGGCTGTTCGCCGCGGCGACCGCGTGCACCAGCTCGTCCTGCCGGCCGGGGAGATCGAGGGAGACCCGGTCGAAGCCCTCCGACTCGACGGCGGAGTTCGTGCCGACGACCACGACGGCGACGGTCGCTTGACGCGCGGCCTCGACGGCGTCGGCGATGAGCCGGTCGCCGTCGGAGTCCGCCGGTTCGAAGCCGAAGGTGATCCCGAGCGCCCCTGTCGTGTCGACCTGGTTCCCGATCTCGTACTCCACGCGGAGGTCGACTGCCACTCCTTCGGTCACGTCGAGTGGAGCGGACTGCGCAGGCGGGGCCAGGAGCGCGGCTCCCAGGTCGTCTCCGACGGGCTCGATCGTCACGTCGAAGAGGAGCGCTCCGTCCACCTGGATGCGCGAGCGCCCGACGACGGCGACGCCGAGCCTCAGGCGCTCGGTCGCGCTCGGCACGAAGCGTGTCCGGATCTCGAGGGTTCGTGCGTCCTTCAGCGGTGCCGCTCCTTCGAACCAGAGCAGCTGGGTGGATCGCCGCTGCTCGGTGAGGAGGGCGACGCCCGCCGCGTCGAGGAATCGGACAGTGACGCCGGGGGCGCCGGTGTCGGGATCGGTGATGCGGTCGAGGGGGATGTCGGCCACTCCGTCGCTGACGATCGCGCCGAGGCTGAACTCGACCGTCGAGTCGGGGAACGCGGCTCGGATGCCCTCGAGCGGGGAGACGACGTGCTCGGGGACGACCGTGGCGCTGCCGCCGCCCTGGCTGCGGGCGGTCAGGGCGTTCTGTCCGATCACCGCGACAGAGGCGATGGCGTCGGGGTTCCACGGCAGCTCGGAGTGGGCGTTGCGCACCAGCACTGTTCCTGCGGCCGAGGCCGTGCGGGCGAACGCGATCGGGTCCTCGACGAACGAGGGGTCCGCTGCGGCCGGCTCGAAGCCGCCGAGTGCTCCGACTCGGGCGGCGAGGCGGAGGATGCGCAGAACCTTCTCGTCGACGGCCTCCACGGGGACGCGGCCGTCGTGCACCGCATCGACGAGGGCGCTTCCCCAGGCGCCGTCGGGGCCGGGCATCGCGAGGTCCTGCGCGGCGTTCGCGCTCGCGATCGATCGCACGGCGAGCCAGTCGCTGACGACGACGCCGTCGAAGCCCCACTCGGACTTCAACGGGGTCTCGAGCAAGTCGTTCTCGGAGGAGGTCACTCCGTTGATCGAGTTGTAGGAGCTCATCACCGCCCACGCTCCGGCGTCGGTTACGGCCTTCTCGAACGCGCGGAGGTAGAGCTCGCGCAGTGGGCGTTCGCCGACGCGGACATCGAGCGTCAGGCGTTCCGTCTCGGAGTCGTTGGCGACGTAGTGCTTGGGGGTCGCGGCGACTCCGTTGTCCTGCGCGCCCTGCACGTAGGCGGCGGCGAGGTCGCCGGTGAGGACGGGGTCTTCGCTGAAGCTCTCGAAGTGCCGACCGGCGAGGGGCGAGCGGTGGAGGTTGATCGTCGGTCCGAGGACGACGTCGACGCCCTTGCTGCGCGCCTCGACGGCGACGGCGGCCCCGTAGCGCCGGGCGATGCCGCGGTCCCAGGAGGAGGAGAGGGCGGTCGCGGAGGGGAAGCTCACGGACGGGAACCGCTCGTCCCACAGCTCACCGCGGACGCCGGAGGGGCCGTCCGAGAACAGCATCGGTCGGAGTCCGATCCGCTCCAGTGCCGTCGTGGTCCAGAAGTCCCGCCCGGTCAGCAGGTGGACCTTCTCCTCGAGGGTGAGCGATCCGACCAGGTCCGACAGCCGCTGCTCCCGCTGCCGATCGAGCGCCCCGCTCTCGTCCTCGGGCGGCACGGCGCTGCACTGCGAGTCGGGCATCACAGCGTCCCTTCGTCGATCGGCTCGGACGCCTCGATCGTCGTCACGGTCGGTTCGGCGCCCGGGGTTCTGGCGGTGATCGTGATGGTGCCGGTGCCGGTGGGCCGGATGACTGCGAGAGCGCGGCCGTCGAAGCTCGTGCAGGTACGGGCGGAGAACGCCTCGACGGTCTTCGGGTTGCCGGTGCCGAGTCCGGCGAGCACGCCGGGCCCTGTCACGTCGACCTCGATGCAGGCCGACACGCTCGTGTCGAGGACGCCGGCGGCGTCGCGGAACTCGAGGGCGACGTAGGCGAGGTCGGAGTCGTCGGCACGGATCACGTCGCGGTCGGGGACGACGTGCAGGGCGGCCGGGCCGGACGCCGAGTGGAGCTCGGTCCGTCCGACCTCCTCCCCGCCCGTGCGGGCGACGGCGACCAGCCGGCCGGGCCGGTAGGTGGTGACGATGCTCGCCGTCATCGGCCGCTTCGACCCGATCTCGGCTCGCGCGATCTCCACGTCGTTCAGGAGGAGGAGGACGTCGTCGGCGTCGGCGTAGATCTCGACCTCGATCGGCTTCCCCTCGAACCCGGGCCAGGTCCAGGAGGTGAGGGAGTCACTCCAGGCCCAGGGGGACTGGAAGGAGACGGTGTCCTGGTAGTGCTCGGGTCGCAGCACGGCGATGGCGGGGTCCGTGCGGAGTCCGAAGACGATCTCCCGGTAGTACGACTGGGGGCGTCGCCAGCCGGTGATGTCGAGGTCGCCGCACCAGGCGGTCAGGTACGGGAACTCCCGCTCGAGCGCGACGACGGCGGTCGGGTCCTCCGCATACGCGGTGGCTCCGATGCCGACCTCGCCGAGGTAGTCCCAGCCTGTCCAGGTGAAGTCGCCGATCACGTTGTCCGACTGGAGCACGAGGGGCCACAGCTTTCCGATCATGGTCGGGAAGGTCTCCGCTCCGACGATCACGCGCTCGGGGAAGAGCTCTGCGTCCTGCGCGTAGCGGGCCTCGCCGTAGTTGATGCCGACGACGTCGAGGACGGAGCTGGACTCCTGCGTCCTGCGGGTCACGGATTCGCCGGAGACGATCGAGCCGGTCCCATCGGTCAGGGCGGCCATCGCCTCGTTCAGGCCCATGCCCGCGCCGAACTCGGCCGGCTGCTCGTCCATGACCGCGAGGGAGAGGTTCACGCCGTTGGTGATGAGGCGGGTCGGGTCGAGGGCGCGGAGGTGCTCGGCCATGTCGCGGGCGAGGACGGCGCCGTGCGGGTCGCCGACCTCCACGATCTCGTTGCCGATGGAGTACAGGATGACGCTCGGGTGGTTGACGTCCTTCTGGACCATCGACTCCAGGTCCGCCTTCCACCACTGCGGGAAGTCGTGGGAGTAGTCGCGGGGCGTCTTCCCCCGGGTCCACATGTCGAACGCCTCGTCCATGACGAGCATCCCGAGACGGTCGCAGGCGTCGAGCAGCGACGGGGAGGCGGGGTTGTGGGCGGAGCGGATCGCGTTGAACCCGGCCGCCTTGAGCAGCTCGATCCGCCTCTCCTCCGCCCGCGCGATCGAGGCGGCGCCGAGGACGCCGTTGTCGCTGTGGACGCACGCGCCGCGCAGCAGCACCGGCTCGCCGTTGATGCGCAGACCCCGGCGCGGGTCGACGGTGACGACGCGGATCCCGAACGCGGTGTCGACGGCGGGGGCGCTCTCGAGGCGAGTGCGGACTCTGTGCAGCGTCGGCGTCTCGACGCTCCACAGCGCCGGTTCCGGGAGGTAGAAGCGCTGGCGGACGACGCCCGAGCGGCCGGGAACGAGGGTGATGACGTCGGACTGCTCGCCGAGCTCGCGTCCGGACGGGTCGTGGATGCCGGTGACGAGGGGCACGGTCCGGGTCACGAGACCGCGGTTGACGACCGTGGTCGCCACCTCCACGACCGCCTGATCGTGCTCGACCCGGACGGTGGTCACCGTCACGCCGTCCGGGACGACGTGCACGGCGTCGTGGACGTGGAGGAGGACGGGGCGGTGGATGCCGGTCCCGGAGTACCAGCGGGAATCGCCTCCCGAGCGCGTCTCGACCCGGGTCGTGTTCTCCTCGCCGTGGCGGAGGAACGGGGTGATGTCCACGAAGAAGCGGGCGTAGCCGTCGGCGCGGTTGCCGGCGAGCGCGTCGTTGACGAACACCTGGGCGTGCCGGTAGACCCCCTGGAATTCGAGCTGCACCACCTTTCCGGCCCAGTCGTCCGGGACGGGGAAGGACTTCAGGTAGGTGTAGGCCCCGTCGGGGAAGTACGCGGACGCCCCTCCGGACGGCGCGTTCGCGCTGCGGGTCGCGTCACGCAGTGCGTCGTGGGGGAGACGCACCGGGGTGAGCTCGGCGCCCGCCGCGTTCGGGGAGGAGAAGGGGCCGAGCGGAGTGCGGTACTCCCAGCCGTCGTTGAAGGAGGAGGACCCCGTGTCGACGGTTCCCTGGAGGGGGAAGGGCGGAAGCGGGAGCGGGCTGTTCATGCGGTCCTGATCGTCTCGATAGAGGTCGTGAGGGAGGGGAGCGTGTCGGTGGTGAAGGCGAGCCGGGCGAAACGCTCGCCCATCAGGCGGTGCTGCCCGGCGTCGGGGTGGAGGCCGTCCGGGAGCATCCGGGCGGCGGCGTCCGCTTCGCCGTAGAGGTCGAGCCCGTTGACGGAGGAGATCGGCTCGCCGTCGAGCGCTCGGGCGTCGACGACGTACTGGAGGTGTCGTCGTGCGAGGGCGATGCTCATCGCTCCCTGCTCGACGTCCTGCACCGTGCCGCGGGCGTGGAATCTCGTGACACCGTCCGCGTCGCGTTCGACGTCGGTGGGGCCGGCGGTGTCCTCGTTGCCGGGCCACAGGATGGGCGAGACGACGATGACGGGTGTGTCGGGGTGGCCGCGTCGGATGCGGTCGAGGAAGCCGTGCACGGCGGGGACGAAGGTGCGCTGGTCGGTCGCTCGTGATCCGACGATGTTCACGCCGAGCTCGAGGCTGATGAGGTCGGCGGGAGTGTCGGCGATGGCGTCCGCTACGAAGGGGTCCAGCATGCACTGGCCGGCGAAGCCGAGGTTGACGATCTCGTGGCGGCTCGCCTCGGCGGCGACAGCGGGCCAGGTCCAGGTCGGTGACGCGAGATCGGGGCCGTGGCTGATGGAGCTGCCGTGATGCACCCAGACCGGTCGCTCGCGGCCGGGGCCGGGGTGCAGCGGTGCGTCCGCCTCGATGCCCAGCAGGTCGATCATCGTCATCTGCGGCAGCCAGAGCTGGACGGTCTTCTCGCCCTCGGGCAGCCCAGCGAACTCCACGGTCGAGAACGGGTGCAGCTGCTCGGTTCCGGTCGCGTCACCCGAGGGGGTGAGGTGCTGCACGGCGGTCACTGGGCTGCGGACGACGAGGTCGTCGTGGCCGGCGATCGTCGCGACGAAGGCGTCCGGGGCGACGGGGTCGTCACCGAACTGCACGGCGGTCGCCCTGACGCGCAGGGTGATGCTGGTCGCCGTGGTCCTGGCGAGGAGGCGCACGCCGCTCGGGCGGGTCACCATCGTCTGCAGCATGTCGGAGCGGGGCGGGAAGCGCGACCAGAACCGCTGCGGCAGGCGGACGGGCCGAAGGCCCCCTTCCACCGGCAGGAGCTCGAGCTGCCCGCCGATCCGCACGCGGTGGACGCCGAAGTCGACGACCGAGCCCAGTTCTGCGAACGGGGCGATCACTCCTTCACACCACCGGCCGTCAGGCCGGACTGCCAGAACCGCTGGAGCAGGAGGAAGGCGAGGATCAGGGGCACCACCGAGAGCGCCGACCCGGTGACGACCGAGGAGAGGAGGCTGGTGGTGCCGCCCGAGCCGCCCTGCGCCTGCGACGACCAGCCCGCGAGACCGACGGTGATCGGGTACAGGGAGGGGTCGTTGAGCATGATCAGGGGGAGGAAGTAGTTGTTCCAGGTCGCCACGAGGGTGAACAGGAGCACCGTGACGATGCCGGGGCTGAGGGTGCGCAGCGCGATCTGGAAGAAGATCCGGAACTCGCCGGCGCCGTCGATCCGCGCGGCCTCGAGCGTGCTGTCCGAGACGGAGTCGTCGGCGTAGATCCTCATCAGGTACAGCCC
Organism: Rathayibacter sp. AY1F4; assembly: GCF_002931775.1. Taxonomy (NCBI): domain Bacteria; kingdom Bacillati; phylum Actinomycetota; class Actinomycetes; order Micrococcales; family Microbacteriaceae; genus Rathayibacter; species Rathayibacter sp. AY1F4. The sequence goes on along the minus strand of NZ_PSVE01000017.1, from coordinate 50,382 downwards.
GAAGGGGCTGACGAGGGAGGGGAGGATGATCGCCCACGGGGTGTTCACGAGGCCCACCGAGCTGAAGAGCAGGTAGAGCGGCAGTGCCAGCGCGGTGGTGGGGACCATGATCGAGGCGAGGACGATGGAGAAGAGCTTCTTGTTGCCGCGGAAGCGGTACTTCGAGAACCCGTAGCCGGCCATGGTCGCCACGAACGCCGCGCCGACGGCGCTGACGACCGAGTAGACGAGGGTGTTGATGAGCCACCGGCTGTACTCGCCGCCGTTGTAGGTGAGGGTGTTCTCGATGTTCGAGATCAGGGCGAAGCTGTTGCCGAACCAGAGTCCGAAGGTGGCGAACAGGTCGCCGGCTGTCTTGGTCGAGGAGATGAGCAGCCAGACGAGCGGGAAGAGGAAGTAGGCGAGCAGCGCGATCATCGCGATGGTGAGGATGTTGCTGCGGCGGGGAGCGCCTGGGCGGTGGCGACGCGAGCGCCGGGGGGCCTGCGGGTCGGCTGGCGTCGTGGAGGGTTCGACGAGGGCGGCGGCACTCACGAGCGGGCCTTTCGGTTGGTGAGGAAGAGCACGAAGAAGGAGACGACCACGATGATCAGGCCGAGCAGGAAGGAGACCGCGGCGGCGTAGTTGACCTGCTGACCGGTGAAGGCGAGCGTGTAGGCGTAGAGGTTCGGGGTGAACGACGACGAGATGACGCTCGGTGCCAGCCGCTGGATGAGGTTCGGTTCGGCGAAGAGCTGGAACGCTCCGATCACCGAGAAGATCAGGCAGAGCACGAGGGCCGGTCGAAGGGCCGGGATCTTGATGCTCCATGCCACGCGCCAGGGGCCGGCGCCGTCCATGGCGGCCGCCTCGTAGAGATCCGTCGGGATCGCGCGGAGGGCGGCGTACAGGATGATCATGTTGTAGCCGGTCAGGGACCAGGTGACGATGTTCGCGAGCGACGGGAGCACGAAGCCGGCGCTGAGGAAGTCGGGGGACTGGAAGCCGAGAGTCTGCGCGAGCTGGGCGAAGGGTCCGAAGTCGCGGCCGTAGAGGTAGCCCCACATGAGCGCGGCGACGACGCTGGGGACGGCGTAGGGGACGAAGACTCCGAGGCGGAACACCTTCGATGCCCGCAGGAGGCCGCTGTCGATGGCGAGGGCCGCGGCGAGGGCCAGGACGAGCATGACCGGGACCTGCAGGACGAAGAACTGCGCTACTTTCCACACTCCGTCGAGCAGGAGCGGGTCGCGGAGGGCTCGCGCGTAGTTCTCGAGGCCGGCGAAGGTCGAGCCGCCGACGATCTGCTGCTTGAAGAGGCTGAAGTACGCGGCGTAGAGCAGCGGGACGATGAAGAGGGTGGCGAAGAGCACGATGAACGGGGCGATGAAGAGGTAGCCCGTGCGGCTCTGGTTCGGGCCGGGAGCTCGTCGGCTGTGACGAAGCCCCTTCGAGGCGTTGGTGCGGGTGGTCACAGCGCTCACTGGTGTGGATCCTTCGGGGTCGACGATGTCGGAGGACCGGGCCCCTCGCGGAGGGCGAGGGGCCCGGGGGAGGGGTGTCAGTCGACCGTGAAGCCCTGATCCTCAGCGAAGGTCACGAGGCGGTCCTGGAGAGCGCCGAGTGCCGTGCCGAGGTCGGTCTTGTCGGTCAGCGCCTTGCCGACGGTGTCGATCCAGTCGCTCTGGGCCTTGTCGTAGAAGGCGGGGTACTGGAAGCCCGGGGGGATGGTCTCGCTGATGTCCGCGTAGGTCTTGTTGATCTCGTCGCCGCCGAAGTCATCGAAGGTCTTGTTGATGAAGTCGGGGTCGTCGAGGATCGCCTTCGTCGCCGGGAAGTATCCCTGGACGGTGGTGAAGAGCTTCGTCGACTCCGAGTCGGTGTTGATGAACTCGGCGAACTTCGCGGCGGCGATCGGGTTCTTCGTGTCGGCCATCACAGCGGAGGTCGATCCTCCGTAGTTGCCCGAGGACGGGTTCGCCGCGTCCCACTGGGGGAGCGGCGCGATCCGCCACAGACCGGCGGTGTCGGCTGCGGCCGAGTTCAGGAAGGCAGGACCCCAGGCCGGTGCGATCCAGGTGGCGTACTTGTCGTCGTTGAACGACTGGAACCAGTCGGAGGTGAAGCTCGTGTCGTTGGAGACGAGGTCCTGATCGGCGAGGTCGTTCCAGTAGCCGTAGACCTTCTCCGAGACGGAGTTGTCGACGTCGAGGGTGATCGCGTCGCCGTCGACGACGTAGGGCTGGGCGCCGGCCTGCTGCTCGAGGGCGGAGAAGGCGCCGTACTCGTTCGCGCCCATGCTGGTCATGTACGTCGAGGGAGCGGCGTCGTGCAGGGTCTTCGCGGCGGCCGCGTACTCGTCCCACGTGGTGGGCACCTCGATGCCGTACTTCTCGAACAGGTCCGCGCGGTACATCATCGCGACCGGCGCGGTGTCCTGGGGGTAGGCCCAGACCTCGCCGTTCGCTCCGGTGACCTGCGACCAGGCGGCATCCACGAAGTCCGACTCGAGTGCCTCCGCGCCGTAGGGGCGCAGATCGAGGAAGTCCCCGGTCTGGGCGAAGGTGGGGAGGAACGGGTACTCGATCTGAGCGACGTCCGGTGCTCCGCTGCCGGCGGCGAGAGCCGATCGCAGCTTCGTGTACTCGGCCGAGGTCGTTCCGGCGTTGATGGCGTTGACCGTGATCGCGGGGTACTTCTTCTCGAAGAGCGCGATCTGCTGGTCGATGTTCGGCACCCAGGACCAGAAGGTCAGCTCCGTGGGAGTGGTCATGGCCGTGTCGATGTCGGCCTGGCTGACGACGTCGGCGCTGCCGCTGTCTCCGGCCGACGACGGGGTGGCCGGTGCGCAACCGGCGAGCCCGATCCCGACGGTGACGAGCAGGGCTGCAGCGCGCAGGCCCTTCGTCAGCCGGCTGATGCCCGGAGTGTCCTGGGCGGATCTGCGATGGTGCCGACTCATGAAGGGTCCTCTCTGACCTGTCGGCACGGATGATTCGACGCCGACTACAAATACGTATTTGTACTTTATGCAGACGATCGAGCCGCTGTCAACGGAAGTCAGACGGATGCGCGAGGAACGAGGGTCACCGAGGTCTCCTCGACCTCGATCACGCGTCCCGGCCGGGAGAACTCGTCGGTGGTGATGCGGGCGATCTGCGCGAGGACGCCGTACAGGCCGATGTCGACCGTGGTGAGCGGCGGATGCGCGAAAGCGGCGAGCTGAATGTTGTCGACGCCGATGACCGCCATGTCCGCGGGGACCCGCAGCCCCAGGCCGTCCATCGCAGCGAGCACCGCGAACGCGTACTCGTCGTTGTAGACGCAGACTGCGGTCACCCGTGGCTCAGCCGCCCGGAGCTCTGCGATCGCCGTAGTGGCGGATTCGACGTCGAAGTCGATCTCGACCACCCTCGGTGCGTCGAGACCGCTCTCCTCGCACTCGTGCTGAACGCCGCCCAGGCGATCGACGGCGTATCCCCGCTGGCGGGGGTCGCTGGGCCAGAGGTAGCCGATGGTGCGGTGGCCGGCGTCGATGAGGTGGCGGGCCTGCACCCTCCCGACCTCCTGGCTCGAGGCCTGGCTGTCCGGCATGAACGAGGCGATACCCGCCTGACGCATCTCCTCGACCTCCGCGTCGGACACCTTCGCGAAGCCGATCACCAGCGTCGGCGACAGCCCCCGCCAGATCGACGAGATCGGCTTGCCCTCCGGAACACGACGCGTCAGCACCGCGAACCCGACGCGCTCGAACTCGTCCGTCACGAAGGTGATCATGTCGGCGCTCAGGCTGCCCAGCGGGGAAGTGGGCAGCAGCAGCAAGACGATGTCGCTCCGACCTCTGCGCAGCGCTCGGCCGGCGTGGTTCGGCGTGTACTGGAGCTCTCGTGCAGCCCTGAGCACCCGCTCACGAGTGTCGGCGGAGATCGACTGCCCGGGGCTGTCGTTCAGCACGAAGCTGACCGTCGACTGAGCGACTCCCGCCGCCGTCGCGACGTCTCGTGAGGTCACACGGTTGGCCATACGAACTCCCTGGGACGGTGTCGCCCCCGATGGGGACGACTGTGATCCTATCCAGGCGCCTCCACGAAGCTCCCGCCGTCCGACCACGTGATTGCTGAGCGGAGGTGGGGCCGATGCCGGAAACCTCGAGCGGTCTGACGGAACGCCGACTTTCGGACCGCGCAGAGGATCCGGAGGATCAGCTCGACCTCGACCGGCGAGTCCAGCGGCAGCACGGCGACGCCGACCGCGCTGCGGGCGTGGACGCCCGCATCCGAACAGCTGCGGCCGCTGATCGGCCGCGTCGGAGCAGGACTCGTCGCCTTCGTCGTCGTCCTCCTGCTGTCCTGCGGCCTCGACGCGGTCGCCGAAGAGCGGGGGAGCCCCACCTGGCGCCGCGCCCTCACCGTCGGCGCGACCGTCGGCTCCTGGCGGGGACGGCGACCTCGGCCTGAAGCGGCCTGTGCACTCCGCTGGCCGCTCAGCGAGTGCGCCGCGGGGGCCTGTGGACGCCGGTGGCCGCGAAACGCATCTCCGCTCGACGTTCCCTGCACCTTTGCTGAACCACCGGGACGTCCGGGCCGCGGGTCACGTCTTCATCATGTGCCACGGATCGTGAGCACCGCGGCCCCGGCCACGACCTCTGACCATCTGGAGAAGATCATGACCAACGTCACCCCCACCAGCCTCGCCAACGCCTCCTCGGCCAAGCACGGCACCGCCACCTCGGCCGGCAAGAACACGATCGCCGACGGCGTCGTCGAGAAGGTCGCCGGCATCGCGGCCCGCGAGGTCCCCGGCGTGCACGACCTGGGCAACGGCGCCGCCCGCGCCATCGGCGCCATCCGCAACGCGATCAACGCGCAGGACCGCGGCCAGGGCATCTCCGTCGAGGTCGGCGAGAAGCAGGTCGCCGCCGACATCACCGTCGTCGCCGAGTACCCCGTCGCGCTGCAGAAGCTCGCCGACAGCATCCGCTCCGCCGTCTCCGAGGCCATCTCCTCGGTCGTCGGCATGGAGGTCGCCGAGGTGAACGTCACCATCTCCGACGTCTTCATCCCCTCGGACGACAAGGACGACGAGACCGAGAGCCGCGTCAAGTGACTCCGTCCCACATCGGCCTGGTCCTCGGCGCGGTCCTCGCGCTGACCGCCCTCGTCTTCGGCTTCTGGGCGCTCCTCTGGGTCGCGCTCGCCATGGCGATCGGCTACGGCGTCGGGCGGGTCGTCGAGGGCAAGCTCGACCTGCGCTCCCTCGGCGACACCCTCCGCGGGCGGCGGTCCTCGTGACCGCGGCGGTGATGGCCGACGAGGCCAGCCACGGCCGCACGACGATCAGCTCGCGCGCCGTGCGCCGAGTCGTGTCGGCCGTCACCGCGGAGGCTCTGGACGTGAACTCGTCCGACGTGTCCGTCGAGCTCGACGACGAGGGAGGACGCCTCCACGTCGTCGCGCACGCCCCCATCCACGTCACGCCCCTGGGCGAGACGGGCCGCCGGTCCTCCGGGACGCTGCTGGACCGACTCAGCCGGGCGCAGACGACCATCCGCTCGCGCTGCCTCGAACTGACGGGCTCCACGATCGGCCGGGTCGACCTCCGGATCACCGGTGCCGACCTCCGAGAACGAAGGAGGGTGTCGTGACGACTCCCACCACTGCCGGCCGGGCGCTCTACCCGCGCCTGGTGCGGCGCGAGACGCACTCGTCCCGCTCCGGATCGGCGATCGTCCTCGCCGTCCTGCTCATCCTCCTGTTCGCGTGGCTGGGCACGGAGGCGGTCCTCGCCGTCCTCGGCCAGCCCGCGCTGCTCGTGGCCCCGCAGGACGGAGCGTCCTCGCTGCTCAACGCGGCCGCAGCGCCCATCGCGCTGACCGCCGCCGCCGGCGCCGTGCTCGCGCTGATCGGGCTCGTCCTGATCGTCGTGTCGCTCAAGCCCGGCCGTCGCGGCCGTCGCGCCGTCAGCACCGACCGCACCGCGGCGATCGTCGACGACCGTGTCATCGCGCAGGCCGTCGCCCGCACCGCCGGCTACGCCGGTGACGTCGACCCGGACGACGTGTCGGTGTCGGTCGGATCCCGCGTCGTCGACGTGACGGTCTCCCGCACCTCCGGCCGCAGCATCGACATCACGCCGATCCGCGAGGCCGTCGACGCCGAGCTCGCCACGTTCGACTGCACCCCGCGCCTGCGCTCCAAGGTGCGCCTGTCCGAGAAGGGAACGGTCCGCTGATGACCACCACGAACCGATTCCTCAACCGGCTGCTCCTGTTCGTCGTGGGCCTCGTCCTCCTCCTCGCCGGCGGCGCCGTCGCGGTGGGGTCGCTGCTCCCGCAGGTCCAGGAGAACGTGTCCACCGCCGCGCAGGACGCGGCCGACCCCACGAGCCAGGCCCTCTCGGGCGGCACCCCGTGGATCCTCTGGGTCATCGCGGTCGTCGCGCTCGTCCTCATCCTGCTTCTGGTGCGCTTCATCGTGCGCCAGGGCCGCGGCCGCACCTCCACGCTGCTGCGCGTCGGCTCCGGAGAGGGAGCGGGGACGCCCACGGGCGGCTCCGTCACCATCGACGCGAAGGTCGCCGAGCAGGTCCTCGAGGAGGCCCTGTCACAGGAGCCGTCCATCGTCGCGGTCGACGTGACCGCGTTCGAGATCAAGCACCAGAAGGTGCTGCGCGTCACCGCGCACACCCGCCGCGGCGCCTCGCCCGCCCGCACCCGGCAGACGGTCGACCAGGCCGTCCGCCAGTGGGACGCCCTCCTCGGCGAGGAGACGCCCGTCGTCATCCAGATCGTCAGCGGTCTGCGGACGAAGATGAGCGGCACCGCCCGCGTGCAGTAGCCGCCGGCACCACCGTCCGGCCCTCCCGATCGGGAGGGCCGGAGAGCCCCGCTCAGGCGGGATGGAAGTCTTTCTGAAGGAGCACCCATGTCCGATCCGATGGAGCCCGGCACCGTCGAGCGCATCCGCACCCATGAGCAGCCGACCCCGAACGAGCAGAGCCGGCGCGAGTCCGCCCGCCGCGACGGGAAGCCGTCCGAGCCCGAGTCGACCGAGAGCCGGGTCGCGACCGCCGCCGGCGAGAGCGCCCAGCGCGTGTCCGGCGTCCACCACCTCGGTGGAGCCGTCGCCCGCGGCCTCGACCGCGCCTCTCGCCGCGTGCTGGGCACCAGCACCGTCCCAGGAGTCACGGTCTCGAAGGCCGACGGCGTCACCACCGTCGACATCGACCTCGTCGTCGAGTACCCCCACCCCGTCCGCGAGGTCCTGGACGCCGTGCGCGATCAGGTGCAGCGCGTGGCGGAGCCGGTCGCCGGCGGTCACGTCGTCGTCAACGTCGAGGCGACCGACGTCCACGGCCCGTTCGACCCGATCGAGAAGCCGGAGGAGGATAAGGAGCCGCTCGTCGACACCGCCAAGCGCGCCGCGTCCGATGCCCGCGACTCCGCGAAGGAGGCCGCCGGGAACGCCCGCGACGCCGTCTCCGGTGCCGTCGACTCCGCCCGCGGACGCCTGGCGGACGCCGCCGACGACGCCGCGGACGCGATGGACCGTGCGGCCGACGAGCGCGACGAGCGCGCAGCCGCCCAGAAGACGGCCGACGCCGAGCGCGCCGCCGAGCGCGACGAGGACGACCCCCGCGTCGAGACGCACGCGGCCCCGGCCGTCGTCGAGACCGCAGAGTTCGTGGTCCGCGTCCAGGTCGAGCCGGTCGACGACGACGGCGACCCCCGCACCGCGACCGTCGAGGTCGCTCCGGCGGAGGAGCCCGAGCACGTCGAGCGCGACGAGGCCGCGGCCGATCGCGACGACGCGTCCGACGACGCCGACGCCCGCCGCTCCGAGGACGACCGCGCGTCGTCCGCCGCCGGTCGGGAGTAGTCCCGTGCGCACCCGCTCGTACGGCGCGCGACGCAAGCCGCGTGCGGCCTGGATCGCGCTCGGCACGGGCGTCGTGCTTTCGTTCGTGGTCGTCGTCGCCGTGCTGCTGCCCGTCCTCGGGCTGATCGGCGCGGCAGACGGCACCACGGCCGGGGCGCTCGACGTCCCGGTCGGCGCGATCGTCCTCTCGATCGTCCTCAGCTACGCGGTCGGCCTGGCCTGCCTCGCGGTCGCGTTCCTCTCCCGCAACGCGGCCCTCGCCTGGGTCGCCGCGGTGGCCGCCGTGATCGCCACGCTCATCGGCTCGATCTGGCCGCTCGTCGCCACCGGATTCGCCAGCGTCGACCAGGCGAAGGACGTCATCCCCTTCATCCAGGACCTGATCGCCCGGGTCCGGGGGTAGCGTCGGGGCGATGAGCTCCGACTACCTCCGCGCCTACGACGACCAGCTCCGCTCCGACGCCGAGACCCCGAGCGCCGTCTCCGTGACGCGCGAGGGGCCTCTGCGTCTGGTGACCTTCGCCGGCGGACGCGGCTTCGTCACCTACCGCGACCTCGCCGGCGCCTCCTCCGCGGAGATCGCCCGCCTGGTCGCCGCGGCCTGCGCACACTTCGACGCCGATCCCGGTATCACCCGCGTCGAGTGGAAGACCCGCGGCCACGACGAGGCCCCCGGACTGCACGACGCGCTCGTCGCGAACGGCTTCGCGACGGACGAGGCCGAGTCGATCATGATCGGCCCGGTCGAGGCGCTGCTCTCGGACCGGCCGGTCCCGGAGGGGGTCGTGCTGCGGCGGGTCGTCGACGAGCCGGACGTCCGCGCGTTCAGCGCCATGATCGACGCCGCCTTCGAGGAGGAGGTCGACGTGTCGATCGCCGACTCGCTCGTCGCCCGCCTGGCGCGCGGCGACGGCATGGAGCTGTGGGTCGCCGAAGTCGACGGGCGGATGGCGTCCGGCGGCCGGCTCGAGCCCGTCCCCGGAACCGCCTTCGCCGGCATCTGGGGCGGAGCGACGCTGCCGGAGTACCGCGGACGCGGGCTCTACGGCCTGGTCACGGCCGCCCGCGCCGCCTCCGCCCAGGCCCTCGGGAAGACCCTCGTGCACAGCGACTCGACCGAGTACTCGCGGCCCATCCTCGAGCGCGCGGGCCTCGTCCGGGTGTCGACGACGACTCCGTACCGCCGGCGCCGGCCGCAGTGACTCCGACGTCGTCCCCGTGGCGAGCGAGAAGATCGACGGGGACGCCGCCAAGATCATCGACGCGATCAGCGCCGCACTCACGCCCGAGGGACTCCTCCAGCTCAACACCCGCAGCGTCGACGAGCAGGCATCCGCCGCGATGATCGCCCGCGACTGGCTCGCCGAGACTGCGCTCGACGAGGAGCGACCTTCAGCCCTTCAGCCCTTCAGCCCTTCAGCACCCGGAGCCGTCAGCATCCGACTTCAGCCACGGGCCGCTCGGCGACGTCCGCGGAAGGCGACGATACGGCCGTGCAGGAGGAGCAGTCGCGGCACGATCTGGTAGACGGCGAGCGGCACCACGACGGCGGTCAGGACAAAGGCTCGCAAGACAGGAGGCCACTCGTCCGCGACGAGGGCCAGCACCGTCATCCGATGGTGACCAGAGGGAAGATCGCCAGCCAGGTCACGACCGCCCGGACGTGCACGCTCGCGACAGGTGAGGGCCGATGATGGACATCGGTCTCGTCCGCGCCGAGTGCTCTGCCGTCATGCTCCACCGTGTCCTCCAACCGGTCTTCTAGACACGAACCTCGTGACACTCGGCGCCGGCTCAGCCCGGCTGATGCACGTGGATGCCGCTGCTCGACGTCACGCCGTTGAACTCGAGATACAGCTGCCCCTCGACGACCGACACGGTCAGCGTGTTGCGGCGCTCGAGTACCGCGACCGCGGCATCCAGGAACCCCTGGTCGAAGCTCTGGACGGTGATCTGCTCGAGCTGGTGGACGCGCTTGCCCGACCACGCCGCGATCACCTTCTCCGGGTTGCGATGCGTGTAGACCGTCGTGCGGTCGGCCAGCCTGCTCCCGAAGTGCAGTCGCTCGGCATCCGGCGCGCCCACCTCGATCCACGTGGTCAGCCTGCCGGTGAGATCGCGGACCAGCACCGCCGGCTCGGTCGCCGTCGACGAGATCCCCTCGCTGAAGGTGATCCCCTCCACGTATTCGAGGCAGTACGCGAGCACGCGCGTCATCATGTACACGTCGGTCTCGGAAGGGTGCCGAGCGGCCCGCAGCGTGATGTCTTCGTAGGCGCCGCGGTCCACATCAGCCAGCTGTATCGCGAAGTTGTGCATCACTGCGCCGGCTGCCATGTGGGCGAGCTTATGTCTTCTCGCTCATCGAGGAGCGCGAAGCTTCTACGGCGCCGGTGGGGGCATCAGGTTCGCACGCCTGCACGCAAGAGCGGCCCGGCAGGAGGCATTCACTCCGTCGAGAGGGTCGTGGTCGTCGGTGAGGGGGACGTTGGTGAAGAGCGTGCTGCCCCAGAGCGTCTGGATCGCGGCGGGATTCGTCTTCTCCCCGGTGCCGGGAGCGACTCCGAAGGAGCCACGTTCGGGGTGACCGCGCGCAGACGCCCGTCTGCGTCTCGACGCATCCAGGCGATGTCGTCCCCGATCGTCTCGACCTTCCCTCCGGGGAGACGCCGGCTGTTCGCACAGGTGCCCCGCTAGTCGAGGAGCCGTGCGACGGCGCATCGAGACCTCCCCCTTTTGTGCAGGGGAGATCTCGCTGCGCGCGCTACCTGATCAGCGGGCTCCGATCAGCTCGGCGACGTGATCTCGAGCGCGATGTTGTCGGGGTCGCGGAACTCGAGGAGGCTCATGCCGCCGGCGTCCTTGATCGGCTCGTGGGCGATGCCGAGGTCGTCGAGCACGGCCGCGGCGGCCTTCAGCGCGTCGAGGTCGGGCACGGTGAAGCTGACGTGGTCGAGTCCGACCCGGTCCTCGTCGAAACGGTCGTCGCCGGGCGCGACGGGGCGCAGGCCGAGCAGTCCGCCCGGGAACTGGTAGATCACCCCGCCGAAGACGAACGCCAGCTGCTCCTTCTCCTCCGGCGACGCGTCGGCCGGCGGCGCCTCGAAGGCGACGTCGAAGCCGAAGACGGAGTCGTAGAAGGGGCGCGAGACGGCGATGTCGCGGACGGTGAGTCGGACGTGGTTGTAGTCGACAGCGGGGATCGGCACGGGGGTTCCTCTCGGCGGGGCGGGCGGAGTGCCCGTCTCCAGTGGTTCGGAGGCGGCGGGCCGCCGGTTCGGGGCTGGCGCCGGCCTCGGGGATCGGGTAGCGCGTCAGTCCAGCTCGGTCGGGCGCGCCGGCTCGGCCAGCAGCGCGCGCGCCGCCATCCCGATCACCGCGCTGTAGGTGGGGTAGGCGAAGCGGACGTTCGCGAGGGTCGCGAGGTCGACTCCGGCCGCCATCGCCGTGGTCACCGACTGCACGACCTCGATCGCGTTCTCGCCGACCGCGTGCGCGCCGAGCAGCAGCTCGCGGCGCCGGTCGGCGATCAGCGTGAGGAACCCGTTCTCGCGGTCGTCGATGACGGCGCGGTCCAGGTGCGAGAACGGCACCGAGGCGACGACGCACTGCGGGTCGCGCTCGCGGGCCTGCTCCTGGGTGAAGCCGACGCCCGCGTAGTCCGGGTCCGTGAATCCGCCCGCGGGCAGGAGGAACTGGGGCGTGCGCCGGTTCGCGCCGAGCACCGCGTTCTCGGCGGCGGCCTCCGCCTCGAACTGCGCCGCCTGGACGAGCATGTCGCGCCCGTTCGCGTCGCCGACCGCGAAGATGTGCGGCACGACGGTGCGGAAGTACTGATCGGCGGGGATCGCCGAGCGGACGACCTCGATGCCCGCGTTCTCGAGTCCGAGGTCCTCGACATCGGCGGGCCAGCCGGTGGCCATGATCACCACGTCGACCTCGGCCGTGCGGTCCTCGCCGCCCTCGCGCCACGCGATCGCGAGCGAGCCGTCGTCCTGCCGCTCGATGCCCGACACCGTCTCGATCCCGGTGCGGACGCGGACGCCCTGGCGCTCGAAGGCGGACGCGACGTGCTCGGAGATGCTGGAGTCGGAGGTCATCAGGATCCGCGGGGCGACGTCGAGGAGCGTCACCTCCGAGCCGAAGGCGTTGAAGACGGTGACGAGCTGGGCGCCCGTGTTGCCGCCGCCGATCACGGCGACGCGGCGCGGCAGCTCGGTCAGCCCGAGCACGTCCTCCGGCACGGTCGCGAGCTCGGCGCCCGGGATCGGCAGCCGCCGCGAGTGCCCGCCGACGCAGACCATGATCGAGCGCGCGCGGATCCGCCGGCCGCTGTCGAGCACGAGGGTGCTCTCGTCGACGAAGCGGGCGCGGCCCTCGTGGATCAGGTCGACTCCCGCCTCCTCGAACCGCTGCGCCTCGCGCTTGATCGAGCGCACCAGGTCGACGCGCTCGTGCACGTGGCGCACGGTCGCGGCCCAGTCGAGGACGGGAGTGCCGATCTCGATCCCGTAGTCGCCGGCGGAGCGGGTCTCGCGCATCATCCGCGCCGTCTTCGCCAGAACGCGGGTGGGCACGCAGCCGGTGTTGACGCAGGTGCCGCCGACGCGCGCGGCCTCGAGCACGACGACGCGCGCTCCCAGTTCCGCGGCGCGGAGGGCGGCGGCCGTCCCCGCGGGTCCTGCGCCGATGACGGCGACGTCGTACTCGGCCTGCTCGGGAGTGCTGTCGGGCACGGGGACCTCCGGTTCTGGGTGTGCTCCGATCCTGCCGCTCCGCGCCCGGCAGCACCCGGCCTTGACAGCCCGCCCGCGGACCGGCGTCGTCGCGGGCGTCCCGACGCTGAACATCGGCCGAGGACGGTTGCCCGGCGGGCGCCCGGCACGGTGGGATGACCGGGTGGGCTGCGGCGGGGGACTCGAGCGGAAGGCGCTCCGATGAGCGCCCGCACCTTCGGGGTGGAGGAGGAGTACCTCCTCGTCGACGCCGGCACGTTCCTCCCGACGCCCGCGGCGCCGCTGCTGCTCGGCTCCGTCCGCGGCTCCGCGGCGGTCGCCCTGGCCGCCGAGCTCAAGGCGGAGCAGATCGAGGCGGTCGGCGCTCCCGCCCGCACGCACGACGCGCTGCTGGCCGGACTGCGCGAGGGCCGCCGCCTGGCCGACGACTCCGCCCGCGAGGTCGGTGCTCGCGCCATCGCGGTCGCGACCAGCCCCGCCGCGTTCGAGCCGCACCTCTCGGCCGACGAGCGCTACGACCGGATGGCCGAGCGCTTCGGCCTCGTCGCCCGCGAGCAGTTCACCTGCGGCCTGCACGTCCATGTCGGGATCGGGTCGCCGGAGGAGGGGATCGCGGTCCTCGACCGGTTGCGCGGCTGGCTGCCCGCCCTCCTCGCCCTGAGCGCCAACTCCCCGCTGCGCGCCGGCGTCGACACCGGGTTCGCCAGCTGGCGCTACCAGTCGTGGGGGCGCTGGCCCACCGCGGGCCCGGTCGGGATCTGGGGCGACGTCGAGCAGTACCGGAGCGTCGTCGCCTCCCTCACCTCCTGCGGCGTGCTGCTGGACGAGGGGATGCTCTACTTCGACGCCCGTCTCTCCCGTGCGCACCCGACCGTCGAGGTGCGCATCGCCGACGTCCCGCTGCACGCCGAGGACTCGGCGCTGATCGCCGTCCTGATCCGGGCGCTCGCCGAGACGGCCGTGCGCGACGCGGGCGCCGGGGTCCCGCCCGTGCCGCTGCCGACTCCGGTGATCGCCGTCTCCTCCTGGCTGGCGAGCCGCCACGGCACGACCGGCGACCTCATCGATCCGCTCGACGGCTGCCCGGCCCCCGCCTCCGCGGTACTGGCGCGCCTGCTCGACCACGCGGGTCGGGCGCTGGCGGAGTCCGGCGACGAGGAGGTCGCGGCGTGCGGCGTCGAGCGGGTCCTGGCGCGGGGCACGGGCGCCGAGCGGCAGCGCGCGGTGTGGGAGCGGACGGCGTCCGCGGCCGAGGTGATCGCGGACGCGGCGGAGGCGACGCGCGCGTAGCGGCTCGCTGGTCGCAGGCTCACGGCTCGCTGGTCGCGGGCTCACGGCTCGCTGGTCGCGGGCCCGGCGGTTCAGGGCTCGCTTATCGCGGGGTCCGGTGACCCGGACTCCACCGTTCCGGACTCCACCGTTCCGGACTCCACCGTTCCGGACTCCACCGTTCCGGGGTCCTCCGCCTCGGGCTGCGGCGACTCCGGCACCAGCTGGTAGCCGCCCTCGATCGTCCCGTCCGGGCGGAGCAGGATCTGCGTGTACACCGGGGCGCCGCTGCGGAGCGTCGTGCCGCTGACCCGGAGGGGCTCCCCGGCGAAGAACGCCTCCGAGCCGGTGCAGCCGGCGAAGAAGGACGCGTCCGGGCGCTGCACGGCGAGGCACACCGTGGTGCCGTTCGGCTCGGTGATCAGCAGGCGGTCGTTCTCGGCGGTGTCGAACCCGGAGCCGTAGACGACGGCCTCCCCGGCGAGCAGGGCGAGACCCGGCGGGACGTCGGTGGTCGGCTCCCAGCCCTCGACGAGCGCGGCGAAGCGGTCGGCGGGATCCGCGGAGGCGGTCGGCGGGGCGACGGGGTCCGCGGGCGGAGGGAGGAGGAGCGCGGTGGGGACGATCGCGCCGACCGCGGCTCCGCCGACGATCGCGGCGGCGAGCACGAGGCGGCGGCGGCGGGGGTGCGGCGTCCGCGGGGCCGGCCGGTCGGGGTGCTCGGCGGGCGACTCCGCAGTCCCGGAGCCGGCGGTCGCCGACAGCGGAAGTGCGGTCGCCGGCAGGGGGGCGCGCGAGTCGGTCGCCGTCCCGGGATGCGCCGTACCCGGCTGCGCCACGGACGGCGCGGCGCCGGTCTGCGCGCCGGACCCCGTCACTCCGGGAGGAGCGTCCTCCGCCTCCAGCTCGCCGAGCCGTCGCAGCGCCTCGCGCCGCTCGTCCCGGTCGGCGCCGTCGTCGCGGGGTCGGGCCGACAGGATCCGCTCGAGATCCCTGCGCTCGTCGTCCTCGGCCTGCACTCCGTCAGTATGGCGGCGCCGGACACGGGAACGGTGCGGGCGTCAGCCCGACGGGTTCTCGACCGGGTCGCCCTCGGGGTCGGTGGCCGTCTCGGGGTCGACGTGCTCGGGGTCGGTGGTCTGCGGGTCCTCGGGAGTGTTCTTCTCGGTCATCGGATCCTCCTTGTCGCTGGATGCGGAACGTGCGGACAGGTTCCACGCTACGGCGGGAGTTCCGTGGAGCGCGCCCGGTCGACTCCGCCGCCCGGTGTCCGGAACCGAGGTCAGGAGCGGCGGATCAGCCCGAGCGGCCCGTCCCGCTGCTTCCGGCCTCGGCTCCGGACGCCGCTCGCCTCAGCCGGCCCCTTCACCCGTGGCAGCCGCGGGCCTCCACCGCAAGGCCTGGCAGCGCTCTGTCGCGATTCGTACGCTGAACCCATCGAGCCGAGGAGCAGCAGCGCCACATGATCCGCACCACCGTCACCATCGAGGGCAAGACCTACGGGCTGTCCCAGGGGACCGACGTCGCCGAGCTGAAGCGGTCGGCGACCGAGGCGACGCAGGCCGGAGGAGGCCTCGTCGACTTCGTGATCGTGGGCAACCGCCAGGTCAGCGTCCTGATCTCGACAGGTGTTCCGGTGATCTTCGAGGAGCTCGAGGTGCCGGACGACGACCGCGACACCGGTGACGTCCACCAGCCGTGGGACGACATCGACTACCTCGACTGACCCCGTCCTCCCGGTCGCGCCGAGTCGCTGCCGGGTCCCAGACGCCTGAGGGGCGCCGCCGGCTGGACCCGGCGTCTCTCGGGCACCTCGGTGCCGCGCTACTCCGCGGACTCGCTCTCGGCCAGCTCGCCCTCGACCAGCGTGCGGGCGGCCGAGGCGAGGGCCGAGCGGATGCGCTCCGCCGGCTCCTGCAGCATCGCCGCGATCGCGTCGACGTCGTGGCCGCCGGTGTGCCGGAGCAGCCAGGCCTGGCGCTCGAGCGTCGGCAGGGCGTGCAGGCGGCGGTGGAAGCCCGAGCGCAGCAGGTCGTCCTCGCGGATCGCCGGCGGGGCCTGCTCGGCGCGCTCCATCGCGGAGCCGCCGCGCTGCACGCTCGCGCGTCCGACCTCGGAGCGCATCAGGTCGAGGGCGCCCGTGTCGTCGAGTCCCTGCGGCCGTCCGCTGCGGACGGTGACCGCCGCGTGGCGGAGGGCGGCGCTCGCCGCGGAGTCCGACAGCGTGAGGCGGTAGGCGTACGCGTAGAGGCCGAGGGTGCGGTTCTCGAGGGCGCGGCCGGCGAGCAGCTCGCCCTGCTGCTGCGACTGCGTCATGCCGACGGCGGCGACGGGTCTGTCGTAGGTGGTCACGGTGACTCCTCGGCTCCGCGCGCTCCCGGTCGGGAAACGCGTCGGAGGCGATGCTAGGGAGTCGAGAACGATCGTTCTACCCTTGACATTTCAGAATCTTTTTCGATGCATGCGCATGGAAGCGCTTTCCCGACAACCGTCCTGGAAAGTGGAAGCGCTCTCACTCCCGAGCGGAGAGGATGCAGAACTCGTTGCCCTCCGGGTCGGCGAGCACGACCCAGGACTGCTCGCCCTGCCCGACGTCGGACCGCGTCGCCCCCAGGCCGACCAGGCGCGCGACCTCCGCCTCCTGGTCGTCCGGCACGAAATCCAGGTGCAGGCGGTTCTTCACGGTCTTGCGCTCGGGCACGTCGAGGAAGAGGAGGCTCGGCCCGCGGCCCGACGGGGCGAGCAGCTCGATGCCGTCCTCGTCCTCGTCGACGACGTCCCAGCCGAGCGCCTCCTGCCACCAGTGCCCGAGGGTACGGAAGTCGGTGCAGTCGACGATGATCTCTTCGAGTCGGAGGGCCATGCACCGACGCTAATCGGCGCGGGGCGTGTCGGGGAAGTGCGTCCGGCGGGTCCGCGTGGTGCCGCGGCTCCGTCCGGCCGTGTCGTCCGCGGGGCCGGGTGCCCGTGCCGCTTCGGCACGAGCGCTGGCGGCCGGAGAAGCGGCGCGGCATCCTCGACGCGGGTGCCCCTGCGCCCGGGGACGAGGAGCAGCATGAGCACCGCACGCGAGCAGTGGGAGGCGCGCTACGCCGACTCCGATCGGATCTGGTCGGGCCGCCCGAACGCGACGCTGGTCGGGCTGGTCGGCTCGCTGCCGCCGGGCCGCGCCCTCGACCTCGGCGCCGGCGAGGGGGCGGACGCGCTGTGGCTGGCGTCGCTCGGCTGGCGCGTCACCGGGCTCGACCTCTCCGAGACGGCGCTGGGCCGGGCGCGCGCGGCCGCGGCCGAGCGGGGCGCCGACGTGGACTTCGTGCAGGCCGACCTCGCCGAGGACTGGCCGGTCGTGGGGGAGTTCGACCTGGTGACGGCGAGCTTCCTGCACTCGATGGCCGAGTTCCCGCGGATCGACGTGCTGCGGCGGGCGGCCTCCGTCGTCGCTCCCGGCGGCCGCCTCGCCGTCGTCTCGCACGCCGCGCCCCCGCCGTGGGCGAGCGGCGACGACCACCGCCACGGAGCGATGCACCTCGTCGGCCCCGAGGAGGAGCTCGCCGAGCTGGCCCTCGACCCCGCCGAATGGACCGCGGAGCTCGTCGAGACGAGGGAGCGCGCCGTGACCGCTCCCGACGGCACGGCCGCCGTGCTCCTGGACGGCGTGCTGCTCCTGCAGAGACGCGGCTGAGCAGGAGCAGCTCGAGGGCTCGCGGCCGGGCTAGCGTGGTCCGCGACCCCGACCCCGCAGGAGGCGCCGATGCCGCTCGATCCGTACCTCGCCGCTCGGCTGCCCCTCCTGGCCGGCCTCGCGTATCCGCTCGACGCCGAGCAGGCCGCCCGCATGGCCGCGTTCGAGGAGGATCCGGGGCCCTGGTCGCTGCCCGAGGGGATCGACGTCGTCACGGAGACGGCGTCCGGCCCGCACGGACCGGTCCCGCTGCGCGTGTACTCGCCCGCCGCGCCCGAGCGCGCTCTGCTCTGGGTGCACGGAGGAGGATTCGCCGCCGGCAGCGTCGACATGCGCGAGTCGCACGTCGTCGCGGCGGAGCTCGCGCACCGGGCGCGGGCCCGGGTCGTCTCCGTCGACTACCGGCTCGCCGGCCCCGACGTCCGCTACCCCGTCCCGCTCGACGACGTGCACGCCGCCTGGCGGCACCTCCGCAGCACGGAGTCCGGATCCACGCCCGTCGCGATCGGCGGCGCGAGCGCGGGAGCGGCCCTGGCCCTCGGCGCGGTCCTCCGCGAGCGCGACGCCGGTGCGCGGCTGCCGGAGCACGTGCTCCTGGCCTACCCCTTCGCCCACTTCCCCAACCCCGCCGTCGACGACGCGATCGCGGCCGAGCTGCGCGAGCTGCCGCCGGTCCTCCGCTTCCCTCCGTCGAGCATCGAGGGCATGGTGCGCACCTACCTCGGGCGGATCGCCGACCTCCCCGTCGAGGCGCTGCCCGGCTCCGCGCCGCTGGCGGGTCTGCCTCCGGTCACGGTCCTCGTGAACGAGTACGACGAGCTGCGGGGGTCGGCCGAGCTGCTCCTGCGCCAGCTCGCGGAGGCGGGCGTCGCCGTGACCGGGCACCTGGCCGCCGGCATGCCCCACGGGCACCTCAATCGGACGCCGGCGCTGCCCGAGGTCGACCGCTCGCTGCACCTCTTCGCGGCTCAGCTGCGCGCGATGAGCTGAGGCGCCCGGCCCCGTCCCGTCCGCTCCGCCCCGCTCAGCTCAGGCGCGGTCCGCATCGTCCCGCTCAGGCGCGGTCGTGCAGGGTGACGTGGTAGCCGTCCGGGTCGGCGAAGGTGAAGGTGCGCCCGAACGGGCCGTCGATCGGAGCCGCGACGACGGGGTGCCCGTCGGCGACGAGCGCGTCGTGGATCTCCTGCACGCCGGTCGCGTGCAGCCAGATCGCGGCGCCCACACCGGGGCGGGAGGCGGAGTCGAGGTCGGTGCCGGGCGCGAGGTCGCGCAGGGCGAAGGCGATCGGAGTCGTCGCGAAGACGACGGCGTGCGGCGGGCCGGCGGGCGAGCGGACCAGGCCGAGGTACTGCTCGTAGAACGCCTGGGACGCCGCGAGGTCGCGGACCTGGAGCGAGACGAAGTCGGGGCCGGTGACGGGCATGGGGTTCCTCCTCGGTTGTGTCAGCTTTCTGACACACAGGAGCGTATGTCAGAATACTGACATGAGTCAAGACGGCATCGACCTCGAGACCTCGCTCGGCTACCTCCTCAAGGAGGCGTCGAGCGCCCTGCGCGCGGCGATGGAGGCCGTGCTCCGCCCGCTCGGGATGACGGTCACCCACTACTCCTGCCTCGAGCTCCTCGCCCAGCGGCCGGGCCTCTCGAACTCGGAGCTCGCGCGGGGCGCCTTCGTCACCCGGCAGTCGATGAACGTCCTGCTGCAGACTCTGGAGCGCGACGGCGTCGTCACCCGCCCCGACGCGGCTCCGGTCGGCAAGGCGCTCCCCACCCGGCTCACCGAGCGCGGACGCCGGAGCCTGGCCGAGGCGTCCGCCGCCGTCCGCGGGGTGGAGCTGCGGATGCTGGAGGGGCTCGCGGAGGAGGAGCGGCAGGCGGCGGCGCGCCTGCTCCGCGGGATGATCCGGTTGCTGCGCGCGGACGACCGCGCCTGAGGGGCGCTGTTCCGCCGTCTGTAGGAACGAGGGCCGCCCGCTCGCCGGTACGGTCGCGCTCATGGCAGCAGGAGGAGCGGTGCGCCCGCTCGACGTCGGGATCGTCGGCGGCTCGATCGGCGGACTGTTCGCCGCGGCCCTGCTCATCCGCGACGCGCACCGCGTGACGGTCCTCGAGCGGTCGGCGACGGGGCTGTCGCGGCGGGGAGCCGGGCTGGTGGCCCAGCAGGACCTGATCGACCTCCTGCACGCGATCGGCCGCGACGACGAGGCGCGGGTCGGCGTCGTCGCGCACGAGCGCATCACCCCGACCGCTCCGGGCGCGTGATCGGCCGCGACCCCTCCCCGCAGACGCAGGTGTCGTGGGACCACCTCTACGACACGCTCCGCTCGCGGATCCCGGCCGACCGCTACCTCCTCGGTCACGCCGTCGCCGGGGTGCGCCCCTCGACCGGGACGGACCCGGTCGTCGTCGAGCTGCGCGACGGGAGCGGCCTGGAGTTCGACGTCGTCCTTGGAGCCGACGGCCTCGGATCCGTCGTGCGCGCGGCGGTCGCGCCCGAGGCGCCGGGGAACCGCTACGCCGGCTACTCGACCTGGCGCGGGCTGATCCCGGAGTCGGCGCTCCCCGCCCAGGCCGCGGCGACTCTGCTCGGACGCTTCGCCTTCTACACCGCGCCCGGCGAGCACATGCTCGGATACCTCGTCCCCGGACCCGCCGGCGAGGTGGAGCCCGGCCGACGGCGCTACAACTGGGTCTGGTACCGGCCCCTCTCCGAGGACGCCCTCCGCGGAGTGATGACGGCGTCCGGCCGTCTGCCGGAGAGCGTGTCCCTCGCGCCCGGCGATCTCGCTCCCGATCTCCGCCGTCGGCTCGAGGAGGACGCGGTCGACCGCCTGCCGCCGCCCTTCGCGGCCTCCGTCCTCGCCGAGCCGCAGCCCTTCCTGCAGGCGATCGTCGACTACGTCCCGCCGCGGACGGTCCGCGGCCGGGTCGCCCTCCTCGGTGACGCCTCCGTGATGGTGCGGCCGCACACGGCCATGGGCGCGGCCAAGGCGGCGGGCGACGCGCTGGCCCTCGCCGGCTCCCTCGCGCGGCACCCGGTCGACGAGGCGCTCCAGCGCTACGAGGCCGAGCGGCTCCCCGTCGGCCGCGCCATCGCCGAGTACGGCAGGCGCCTGGGCCGCTCGATCCCGCTGCTGTCCGAGTGACCGCAGCATCATGCGCCCGGCCGAACCCGGATCGACGGCGCGAGCCGATCCTCGGTCGGAGCGGACAAGGCTCGCGCTCGCCCTTCAGCGTGCAGGGTCCGATGCGCTGCCCGGCGGCGACTCGAAGGGAAGCTGGAACGGGGGTTCGCAGCATCGCATGGTCGCCACCACGTGGCGCCGGCGCGGACGATTGCAGTCGATAGCGATGAATTAGGTTTCGGCTAGAGGTGACTATCATCGGCTAGATGTTGCCTGAGCAGAACCCCTACAGCCCTGGATCCGGTCGGCGGCCGCCCGAGCTCGTTGGTCGGACTGGCGAGCTCGAAGCGTTCGACACGATCCGCGCTCGTGTCACGCATGGAATGAGCGACCGCGGCATCGTGCTCACGGGCCTCCGCGGCGTCGGCAAGACGGTGCTGTTGAACGAGATGCACCGCATGGCGGAGTCGTTCGAGTGGCTCACGGTGCGCCTCGAGGCGCGTCGGGATGAAGGCGGCGCGCGGGCCGTACGGCGTGCCCTGGCTCGAGAGCTCGTCGTGTCCGCTCGCAAGCTCACCCGCTCGAAGCCGACGGCGCTGATGCGAGAAGCACTCGGCACGATCTCCTCGTTCAATGCGAAGGTCGGTGCAACGGGGATCGAACTCGGAGTCGCACTCAACGACGGACGTGCCGACTCCGGCGACGCTGAAGTCGACCTCCTCGAGCTCGTCGAAGACGTTTCCACCGCTCTGGGGGAGCGTCGTCGTGCCTTCGGTGTGTTCGTCGATGAGATGCAGGACCTCGATGCGGAGACGATGGGTGCGCTCATCGCCGCTCAGCATGCGGCGAACCAGCGGGAGTGGCCGTTCTACATCATCGCCGCCGGCCTCCCGAATCTCCCCCGTGTCCTCACCGAGACGCGTTCGTACGCCGAGCGCCTCTTCAACTACCGACAGATAGGCACCTTCTCTCGCGACGATGCGGCGCACGCTCTCCGAGAGCCCGCGGAGCGGCTCGGCGCTGAGTTCGCTCCCGATGCGCTCGAGATTCTCCTCGAAGCCGCAGGCGGCTACCCGTACTTCATTCAGGAGTACGGGCAGGCCGCATGGAACCTCTCCAGTCGTCTTGTCACTCTGGCCGACGCCACGGCAGCAGTGCAGTACGGGACCGAACAGCTCGATGCCGGGTTCTTCCGCTCACGATGGCAGCGAGCCACGCGCTCAGAGCGACGAATGCTCCGCGCCATGGCAGCCGACGGTGAGGGACCCTCCTCCACCGCTCTCGTCACGCAGCGAATGGGTATCCCGACAACCAGCCTCGGGCCCTACCGTGCCGCGCTCATCAGCAAAGGACTGGTCTACTCACCCGAGCACGGCCAGATCGCCTTCACGGTCCCCGGCATGGCTGGATACGTCGACCGCCACCACGAGGACCTCGACGACGGGAGCCCGAGCGTCTGAAGTCGACCAGACGTCTCCTCTCTCAAGGGCTCGGAGTCCGGTCGCGTACGGGACGTCGCAGAACAGTAGGTCTGGGGAGGCATCGAGACGGAGAACCAGGGACGGCCCTGATCTTCCGGCTGGTCTCCTCAGGCGGGCCGAGGTCCGTGCTCGTCACGAGTTCATCCGCCGCCCCCGCCTGGCCGCTCCCCGCCGTCCGCCGCGCGTCCCTTGCTCCTCGACCGCGGAGACGGCACCCTCGGGTGACGGCCCACGGCGAAGGAGACGCATGGACGACGACGGACTCCTGGCTGCGCTGCTGCGGGGACGGCCGGCGACGCTGGCCGACGCGGCGGAGCTGACCCACATCGACGAGGCCGAGGTCGCTGCGGCGATCGAGCGGCTCCGCGGCCGGGGGCTCATGGGCGGCGAGGGCGAGCAGCTCGACTTCCCGGCGCCGATGGAGTGGGCGGCCGCGGCCATCGCCCGGCACACGGAGTCGGCGCGGCGGGCGGGCAGGGAGTCCCTGGACGGGATCGAGCGCGTCGTCGCGGGCCTGCCGATGCTGCTCGGCGCCTGGCGGGTCGGCGAGGACGCGACGGATCCGGTGCCGACCCTCCTCCGTCACGGGCCGCACGCGTCCGAGGACCTCTGGTTCGACCTCGTCCGCCGCGACTCCGGCTCGCTCGTGGCGGTGCTCCCGAACGTGGAGCGGTTCCTCGACCCGCCGACGGAGCGGGCGATCCGCTTCGGGCACGCGCTCGCGGCGAAGGACCGGGTGCGCGTCATCATGCCGGCCGCCGGCGCGCGCGACCCGCGGGTGCTCGCCCGGGTGGAGGCGTACCAGGCGGCGGGCGTCGAGTACCGGCTCCTCGAGAGTCCGCCGAGCTGGTTCTGGGTCGACGGCGACCACCTCGCCGTCCCGTTCGAGCGGGGCGAGACGAAGCCGACCAGCGTGCTCGGCGTGCGCCATGCGGCGCTGGCGGGGCTGGTCGAGTCGTACTTCGAGGTGCTGTGGCGGCAGGCCGCTCCGATCGGAGCCGTCGACCAGAGCTGGCTGCCGCTGCTCCGGCTGATGCGCCAGGGCGTCACGCTCGAGACCGCGTCGCACCGGCTCGGCATGAACCCTCGGACCGGCCGCCGCCGCGTGGCCGCCGCGATGGAGCACTACGGGGTGGCGACGCTCTTCGCGCTCGGCACGGCGTGGGCGGCGGACTCGCGCACCCGCGACGGCGACGCCGGTGCCGGCGAGACGGTGCTCGACGATCCGGAGGCGCTCGAGCCGGGAGCGCTGGACGACGGCGAGATCGACCTCGCCGAGACGGTGCCGCGCGATTGAGCCCCCGCGGGACCGAGCGGTGCGGCCGACCCCTCGACGCCTTCGGGTGGCCCTGAGGAGTCGGCCGATGCGCCCGCCCGGGCACCTCTCCAGTGTCCGGACGTGACCACGGCGGGGACAAGAGCCTGTAGCGGACACGTCCGGAAGAGGACACCGCACCCGGGAGCGGATCGCCGGCGCTCCCGCTCGGAGGCGGGCGCGTGCCAGGCTTGCCGCATGGATCTCGAGGTGCGGCTGGGGCTCGTCGTCCCCGCATCGGAGCTGCAGTGGCGGTTCTCGCGCTCCTCCGGGCCCGGCGGGCAGCACGTGAACACCTCCGACAGCCGCGTGCAGCTCACCTGGAGCGTCGAGGAGTCGACGGCTCTCTCGGACGAGCAGCGCTCGCGCCTGCTCGAGCGCCTCGGGAGGCGGCTCGTCTCCGGAGCGGTCACCGTCACGGTGGCGCAGGAGCGCTCGCAGCTGCGCAACCGCGAGACGGCCCTCGAGCTGCTCCGCGGGATCATCACCGCGGCCCTCGCGCCTCCCTCCGCCCCGCGGCGCCCGACCCGGCCCACGCGCGGCTCCACCCGCCGGCGGCTCGCCGCGAAGCAGCAGCGGTCCGAGACGAAGCAGCAGCGCCGGCGGCCGCCCGGCGACTGAGCGGAGCCGCGGGGGCCCGTCCGGCGGGTCCAGTCCGCCGTGTCCCGATCGCGCCCGACCCGGCTCAGGGAGTGAAGAACGCCTCGATCGCCACGGTCAGGGCGACCAGGTCGTCCACATGGGCGAGCTCGCGCGCCGAGTGCATCGAGAGCAGCGGCACTCCCACGTCGACCGTGGAGATGCCGAGCCGGGTCGCGGTCAGCGGGCCGATCGTGGATCCGCACGGCACCGAGTTGTTCGAGACGAACTCCTGGTACCCGACCCCGGCGCGCTCGCAGACGCCCGCCCACAGCGCCGCACCGCGCGCATCCGTCGCGTAGCGCTGAGTCGCGTTGATCTTGAGCAGCGGCCCCTTCCCGGCGACCGGCTGGTTCGCGGGATCGTGCTTCTCGGAGTAGTTGGGGTGCACGGAGTGGCCCGCGTCGGCCGAGAGGCACCAGGAGGCGGCGATCGCCCGGGCGCGCTCGTCGACGCCGGCGCCGAGGGCCGTGCCGATGCGCGAGAGGACGTCCTCGAGGAACGGCCCGCTCGCTCCGGACCGGCTCGCCGAGCCGAGCTCCTCGTGGTCGAAGGCGGCGAGCACGCTGATGTGCGCGGGCGGCGCCGCGGGATCGGCGCTCGCCGCGAGGAGTGCGACGAGGCCGGCGTGCACGGAGCTGAGGTCGTCCATCCGCCCGGCGGCGAGGAACATCTCGTCGAGGCCGAAGCGGCGCGGCGCCTGCGTGTCGGCGGTGAGCAGGTCGTAGCCGGCGATGTCGGAGGCGTCGTCGAGCCCGGCGTGCGCGGCGAGCAGCTGGAGCAGGTCGACCTCGGAGGCGTCGCCGACGCCGAACACGGGGACGGTGTGCTTCTGGCGGTCGAGGGTGAGGCCCTCGTTCGCCGTGCGGTCGAGGTGGATCGCGAGCTGCGGGATGCGCAGCAGCGGGCCGGTCCGGAGCAGGCGCGTCGAGCCGTCGCGGGTGACCACGCGCCCGGCCAGCTCGAGCTCGCGGTCGAGCCAGGAGCTGAGCAGCGGGCCGCCGTAGATCTCGACGCCGGCCTGCAGCCAGCCCTTCGAGCCGATCGTCGGCCGGGGCTTCAGCATGAAGCCGGGGGAGTCGGTGTGGGCGCCGAGGATGCGGAAGGGCGTGGTCGCCCCGGAGCCCTCGGGCAGGTGCCAGGCGATGATCGCGCCGTCGCGGACGACGTAGTACCGGCCGGGCTCCGCGGGCCACGCCTGCGTTTCGTCCAGCCCCGTGAATCCGGCTCCCTCGAGGCGCCGTGCCGCCTCGGCGGCCGCGTGGTACGAGGAGGGGGAGGCGGTCAGGAACTCGGCGAAGTCGGCGATGTGGTCGTCACGCGTGGTCATCCCTCCAGTGAAGCACGCGGCGCGGCCGGGACGGGGAGGGTGCCGGGGGAGCCCCTGCGGCGGCCGTCACGGCCGGGCAGGGGCACCCCGGGGCGGAGGGTCAGCGCCGGGTCAGGTCGACGTCGGCCTCGGCGGCGATCGCCTTGATCAGCGCCGAGGCGTTCTCCCCGCCGAAGCCGGCGGCCATCGCCTCGTCGATGTAGTGGCGGGCCGTCGCCACGCCGGGGACGGGCGCGCCGACGCTGTCCGCGTAGGCCTGGATCAGCCCCGCGTCCTTCTGCATCAGCGCGAGGGCGAAGGACGGCGAGTAGTCGCCGGCGAGGACGGAGGGACCGACGCCGTCGAAGATCGGCGACTTGAAGTCGGTGACGGCGAGCACCTCCAGCACCTTGTGCAGGTCGAGCCCGCCCTTCTCGGCGAGGGTGAGCGCCTGGCCGAGCGCCAGCAGCTGCGACGCGACGATCAGGTTGCCGACCAGCTTCATCCGAGCACCGGAGCCGCCGGGGCCGATGTGGTGGACGGTCTCGCTGATCGCGTCGAGCACGGGCCGCGCCTCGGCGAAGACCTCGGCGTCACCTCCGACGACGACCCAGAGCCCGCCCGCCGCGGCCTCGCCCTTCGAGCCGAACACCGGGGCGTCCAGGAAGCGGACGCCGCGGGCGTCGAACGCCGCGCGCTCCTCGTCGCTGGCCTCGGGGCTGATCGTGGACAGGTCGACGACGATCGTCGACGGATCGACGAGGCCGGCGAGCCCGCCCTCGGCGAGCACGACCTCGCGCACGGCCGTGTCGTCGGCGAAGCAGGAGAGGACGAAGTCCGCGCCCTCCGCCGCGTCGGCGACGGACTCGGCCGTCGCCGCTCCCGCGACCTCGGGGACCGCGCTGCGGTTCCAGACGGTGACGTCGTGCCCCGCCTTCACGAGGTTGTCCGCCATCCCGCGTCCCATGGTCCCCAGTCCGAGGAATCCGATTCTCGCCATCTCAGTGCACCTTCATCTCTGTGTCGGAGGTCGTCTCCGCGGGGAGCTCCGCCCCCTGGTCGGAATTGGCGGCCTTCCAGGACTGGAGGAACCGCAGGTAGGCGGTGGCTCCGGGGTCCTGCAGGCCGATGCTGCGGTCCTGCAGCCACGACGCACGGCCGCGCCGCGACTGCAGCTCCTTCGAGCTGATCACGCCCTGCTCGGCGGCCGCGATCGCCGCGTCGAGGGCGGCGGGGCCGGGCTCCGACGTGCGCAGCGCCTCGGCCGCGGGGAACATCGCGTCGAGGATCGTCTTGTCGCCCACCTGCGACTTGCCCCGCTGGCTGATCGACTCGGCGGCCGCGAGCGCGAAGGAGCTGACGTCGTCGGAGCCGATGGTGGCGGCGTCGCCCCAGACCCGGGAGCCGGCGAGCAGCGCGCCCGCGACGAGCGCGGCCATAGTGGACGGGTTCGCGTTGGCGAAGGCCTTGGCGCAGGCGAGCACGACCTCGGTCGGCGTCGCCGTGTCCGGGAGCAGCGCGAGTGCCTCCCGGGCGGCCTTGGCGCCGAGCGACACCGTGATGCCCAGGTCGCCGTCGCCGAGCGCCTGGTCCAGGTCGCCGAGCTCGTCGGCGTGCTCGGGGAAGACGACCAGGCACTTCGCGATCGCGGAGCTGAGTTCGGTTCCGTTCATCGTGATCAGACCTCTCGGAAGAAGGGGGACTGGGCGGGGGCGTTCAGCAGCTCGAGACGCGCGTCGTCGAGGGCGAGGAGCGAGATCGACGCTCCGGCCATCTCGAGGCTGGTCGCGTACTCGCCGATGTAGTTCTTCGCGACGGTGACGCCTCGCTCGGCGAGGAGCCCGTGGACCCGCCGGTAGAGCAGGTACAGCTCCTCGAGGGGAGTGGCGCCCATGCCGTTGACGAGCACGGCCACGCGGTCGCCCTCGCCGATGCCGAGGTCGGCGACGAGCCGCTCCGTGAGGTGCTCGGCGATGCTGTCCGCCGACTCGAGGGCGCCGCGGTGGATGCCGGGCTCGCCGTGGATCCCGATCCCGATCTCCATCTCGTCCTCGGCCAGCTCGAAGCTCGGCTTGGCCGTCATCGGGAGGATCGTCGGGGAGAGGCCCACTCCCATGGTCGCCGTGTGCTCGATGACGTCCTCGGCGACGGCCGCGACCTCGTCGAGCGAGTCCCCGCGCTCGGCGGCGGCGCCGGCCGCCTTGAACGCGAAGAAGATCCCGGCGACTCCGCGGCGGTCCGCGGCCCGCTCCTTCGGCTGGCTCGCGACGTCGTCGCGTCCGAGGGCGGTCAGCGTGCGGATCCCCTCGAGCTCGGCCATGTCGACCGAGAGGTCGAAGTTGAAGACGTCGCCGCCGTAGTTGCCGTACAGGTAGAGGACGCCGGCGCCGCCGTCGACGGCCTTGGTCGCCTCCAGGATCTGCGCGGACGACGGCGAGGAGAACACGTTGCCGATGGCGACCGCGTCGCACAGCCCCGTGCCGACGTAGCCCTTGAACAGCGGCAGGTGGCCGGAGCCGCCGCCCGTGACGATCCCGACCTTCCCCGCGACGGGGGCGTCGGCACGGGCGAGGATCCGCAGGTCGGTGCCCGGCGTCTTCACCAGGGTCGGGTGGGCGAGCAGGATGCCCTCGACGAACTCGTCGACGAAGTCCTTCGGCTCGTTGATGATCTTCTTCACTGGTGCTCCGTTCTGGTGGACGCGTCCACGGTGGGCCGCGCGGGTGCGGGAGGGGTCGGGGCCGTCGCCCGCTGCCGGCGCGGCCGGTTCGCGGTGACGGAGTCGAGGACCATGACGGCGATGAGGAGGACGCCCTGGGCGATGGCGTACTCGTAGGAGGTCAGCCGCAGAGCGGTGAATCCGCTCGAGACGACCTGGAGGGTGAGCGTGGCGAGCACGACTCCGGCGACCGAGGCGAAGCCGCCCGACGGGTTCGTCCCTCCCAGCACCGCGATGACGATGACGAGCAGCACGTACGAGGAGCCGTAGTCGGCGGACGCGGTGGGGTTGCGGGCGAGGAACAGCACCCCGGCGCCGCCGGCGAGCAGCCCGCCGATCATGTAGCTCCGCGAGAGGACGCTGACGCTGCGGATGCCCGAGAAGCGCGCGGCCTCGGGGTTCGCTCCCTCCAGCTGCACCTTGCGGCCGAGGGAGGTCGTGTTGATCAGCAGGGCGACCGCGACGGCCACCACGAGCAGCACGAGGAACAGCACCGGGACGGGCCCGACGGCCATCATGCCGAAGGTCGTCAGGGCCGACGGTGCTCCGTAGAGCGTGGTCCCGCCGGTCCACACCACCGCGATGCCGTTGAGGATCTGCATGGTGCCGAGGGTCGCCAGGATCGGGGTGATCCCGACGACGCTCACGAGGAATCCGTTGAGGGCGCC
Organism: Rathayibacter sp. AY1F4; assembly: GCF_002931775.1. Lineage (NCBI taxonomy): Bacteria > Bacillati > Actinomycetota > Actinomycetes > Micrococcales > Microbacteriaceae > Rathayibacter > Rathayibacter sp. AY1F4. Next base: position 21,583 of record NZ_PSVE01000017.1, on the reverse strand, counting down.
GCAGAGGACTCCGACGACCAGGCCCGCGAGGACGATCGGCACGGTCATCGCCTCCGCGGCGGCGGGGTCGGCGGCGGCGACCTGGGAGTAGATCGTCGCCATCGTCACCGCCGACAGGTTGGCGATCGCCACGAGGGAGAGGTCGATGCCGCCCGTGAGCATGGCGAGCATCATCGCGATGGCGATCACGCCGATCTCAGGAGCCGCGACGCCGATGTTCTGCAGGTTGAGCGGGCTGAGGAACACGCGGGGGTTGGCGATCGCGAAGATCGCGACCGCGACGACGAGCGCGATGAGCATGCGGCCCGTCCCGCGGTTGCCCGCGGCGCGTCCGACGACACCGCGGGTGAACGCGTCGAGGCGGTCGTTCATGCGCCGAGCCGGGTGCTCGGAGGTGGTCCGGGATCCGTCGGTCATGATGCGACCCTCGCGCTCTCTCGTTCGTGGCTCACGTCGTCGTCGACGGGCCGGACCCGCTTCGCCTTGCGGCGCGCGGCGATCGCCTGCACGCCGACCCCGACGATCAGCAGGACTCCGACCGCGGCGCGCAGCCAGGCGCTGGGGACGCCGGCGAGCAGCAGGCTGTTGTTGATCACCTGGATCAGGACGACGCCCAGCACCGTGCCGAGCACCGATCCGCGGCCGCCGAAGATCGACGCGCCGCCGAGGACGACCGCGGCGATGATGTCGAGCTCGTCGCCCACCAGGTCCTGCGGGTTCGCGCTGCGGCCGAGGACCATGTGCGCGATCCCGGCCAGGGCGGCGAGGACGCCGACGAGGACGTAGACCGAGAGCTGGGTCCTGACCACGCGGAAGCCCGCCCGGCGGGCGGCCTCGATGTCGCCGCCGATCGCGTAGAGCGAGCGTCCGAACATCGTGCGCGTCAGCATCAGCCAGACCACGACCGCGAGCACGACGGCGAGCAGCGTCATCAGGTGGAGGGCCGCGCGGCCGCCCGAGGTCGCCACGTCGACGACGTTGACCGAGGAGAGCGCCGCGAGCGACGGGGGCAGCTGCGCGTAGTACTGGGCGCCGACGAAGGTGTACATCACCCCGACGAACACGCCCTGCGTGCCGAGCGTGACGATCAGCGTGGGAAGCCGGAACCGCGCGATCACGAAGCCGTTGACCAGGCCGAGCACCGCCCCGATCACCACGGCCATCGCGATGATCGCGAGCGCGGGGAGGTCCTGCCCGGTGGCGATGGTGACGCTGACCGCCGTGTAGGCCGAGAAGATCGCGACGGCCGCGAACGAGACGTCGATGCCTCCGGAGACGATGACGATCAGGACCGCGAGCGCGAAGATCAGCGGCACGGTGGCGCTGCGGAGGATCGACAGACCCGTCGTCGCGCTGAAGAAGACCGGGTTCACGGCCGTCATGACGATCACGAGGGCGACCAGGACCAGGGCGAGGACGCCCTCGTTGTTCGCGCCTCGGAGGGATCGGAGCGTGGACACGTCAGACCGCCATTCTGTTCTGGAGGTTCTCGGCGGTGATCTCGTCGCCGCGGAGCTCGTGGGCGATGCGGCCGCGGGCGACCACCAGCACGCGGTGGCAGCAGGCGACCAGCTCGGGGGCGTCGTCCGAGATCACGACGACGGCCATCCCGCGGGCGGCCTCGCGCCGCAGCAGCTCGAGGATCTGCGACTTGGAGCCGACGTCGACTCCGACCGTGGGTCCGTTGAGGATCAGCACCTTCGGGTCGGTCGCCAGCCACTTCGCGATCACCACGCGCTGCGCGTTCCCTCCCGAGAGGGAGCGGACGGGCGCCTGGGGGTTCGGGGCCTTGATGGACAGCTCGGCGAAGAGCCGGTCGATGGTCGCGCGGATCCGCCGCTTGTCGAGCGAGCGCCACGGCGTGCGGTGCGCGTCGAGGGAGCCCGCGATGATGTTGTCCGCGATCGGCTTCTCCAGGAAGAGGCCCTGCGAGAGGCGGTCCTCCGGCACGTAGCCGATCCCGGCGCGGACGGCGTCGCGGATGCTGCGCACCGCGGTGGGCGCTCCGTCCACGGCGATGATCCCGGAGGCGGCGGGCTGGGAGCCGAAGACGGCCTCCGCGATCTCGGTGCGGCCCGAGCCCAGGAGCCCGGTGATGCCGAGGATCTCGCCCGGGCGCACCGAGAACGAGACGTCGTGGAAGGCGCCGGGGCGGGAGAGGCCGACGACCTCGAGCATCGGGGGCGCCGACTCGTCGAGCGTGCTCACGATCCGCGACTCGTCGAGCTCGCGGCCGGTCATGTGCTCGGCGATGGAGCGGCGGTCGAAGTCGGCGACGGGGCCGCTGGTGACCACGCGGCCGGAGCGCATGATCGTCACCCGCTGCGAGATCTCGAGGACCTCCTCGAGCTTGTGCGAGACGAACGCGAGCGCGACGCCGCGGCTGCGCAGCCGCTCCACGATCGTGAACAGCCGCGCCACCTCGGTGTGCGTCAGCGCGGTGGTGGGCTCGTCCATGATGATGACGCGCGCGTCGTTGACGAGGGCGCGGCAGATCGCCGTGAGCTGCTTGTCGGCGACCGAGAGGTCGGCGACGTCGGCGTCGAGGTCCAGGTCGAGCTGCAGCTCGTCGACGATGGCCTTCGCCCGGGGGCGCGCGGTGCCGGCGCGGTAGAGGCGGTGCTTCGCCGCGACGGCCGAGGTCAGCACGATGTTCTCGGCGACCGTGAGGTTGGGGAAGAGCGAGAAGTCCTGATAGATGACCTGGATCCCGCTCGTGATCGCGGACGTGGTGTCCATCCGGGAGCGGGTGTCCCCGTCGATGGAGATCTCGCCCGCATCGGGGCGCTCGGCCCCGGAGATGATCTTGATCAGGGTGGACTTGCCGCAGCCGTTCTCGCCGGCGAGGCAGTGCACCTCGCCGGGGATCAGGTCGAGCGAGACGCCGTCGAGGGCGGTGACGCCGCCGAATCGCTTGGTGATGCCGCGGGCGCTGAGGATCGGGGCAATGGTGCCGGGGGGAGCGTCGGTCATCGTCGACCTTCCTGAGGGTGCTCCGGGGCGCGCGGGCGGCGCGCCCCGGAGCGGGGGTGGAGGGGGATCAGAAGTCGTACTGCGCGGCGGTCTCCGCGTCGGCCGCGACGGACGCGTTCCCGACGAAGACGTTGTCGAACCCGTCGAGCTTCTTGAGCGAGTCGTAGCCCTCGACGCCGAGGTCGGTGCCCTCGGTGATCTCGCCGCCGTCGGCGAGGATCTTCGCGATCGACAGCTGGGCCTCACCGGCGAGGGCCGGGTCCCAGAAGAAGATCTTGTCGATGGAGCCGTCGGCCAGGTACTGGTTGGCCACCGACGGGATCGAGGTGCCCATCACGCACACCTGGTCCTGGAGGCCCGCCTCCTGCACCGCGCGCGCGATGCCGGGGACGTCGTTGCCGGCGGAGCCCTGGAAGCCCGCGATGTCGGGGTACTTCGCGAGGATCTCCTTCGCGCGCTCGTACGCGGTCTCCTGGTTGTCGGTGCTCTCGATGGGGGTCTCGACGCGGGTCATGCCGGGGGAGTCGGCCTGCTGCGTCTCGTACGCCGCCTCGACCCACTCCATGTGCGTCTTCGCGGTCAGGCCGCCGACGAACTGGACGTACTTCCCCTCGCCGCCCATGCACTCCGAGAGGTTGTCCATGATCTCGGAGCCGTAGGACGCGTTGTCGAAGGCCTCGATGTCGACGTCGACGTTCTCGATGCCGGACGCCTCGTGCGAGACGACGATGATGCCCTGCTGGCGGGCCTGGGCGAGCACGTTGCTGAGCGACTCGGGCGAGTTTGGGACGACCGTGATGGCCGTCGGGCGCTGCGCGATCAGGTCCTGCACGATCGCGGTCTGCTTCTCGGGGCTGACGTCGTCGGCGCCCTCCTGGCGGGCGTCGATCCCGGTCTCGTCGGCGAAGTCCTGCACGCCGACGGCCATGCGCTGGAACCACGGGATGGTCTGCGCCTTGACGACGGTCACCATGACCATCTCGCCCGGGGCGGCCGAGCCTCCGCTGCCGGCGGCGGTGTCGGAGCCGGCGCCGACGGTCGTGCATCCGGTGAGGAGGATTGCGGCGCCCGCTGCGAGCGTCATGCCTCGGAAAAGTCGAGAGCGGTCCATTCGTTGACTCCTTCGTGAACGAGAGGATGGCGGCCGTTCGGCCCTCATCCGGTGCGGTGTTCTGACGCTGCTGTGTCGGAATCCGTCGCAGGAGCCCGACGCTAATCGCTGATCGAGCACTCCGTCAAGCGATAACGCGCAGATGGCTGCACTCTTTCGCGCATGGGACGTGGGAAGCGCGCGAATCGCGCATCGCGGGCGCAGACGGTGCGTTCGACCGCGCAGATCCGCCGCGCACCCGGCGATCGGGACGCGCAGCCGCCCGCGCATGCGCGCAATCTGCGCGTTTCCGCGCGCCGTCTGCGCCTCCTCCCCGCTCCGCCCCGTAGCCTCGACGGAGGCGAGACCAGGATCGAGGTGTGGGATGTCCCGTCAAGCAGAGATCGTCGACGCCCTCCAGGACGGCGGCTTCCAGTCGGTGCGAGACCTCGCGGAGCGGTTCGACGTCACTCCGTCGACCATCCGTCGCGACCTCGAGCGGCTCGAGGCGATGGACCTGGTCAAGCGCACGCACGGAGGTGCGATCCCGGTGAAGCAGTCCGAGACTCCGCACCACTTCAAGGAGGAGCTGCACCGCAGCGAGAAGGCGGCGATCGGGCGGGCGATGGCCGAGCGCGTCCTCGAGGGGCAGACGATCCTCCTCGACGGGGGCACCACGACGCTCGAGGTCGCGCGGCACCTCGAGAACCAGCGCCTCACCGTCGTGACCGGCGACCTGCGGGTCGCCCTCGCCGTCGCCCGCAAGCAGACGATCCACCTCGTCTTCATCGGGGGCGAGCTCCTGCCGAACGCCTTCTCGATGTGGGGGCCGACCTCGGTGCAGCAGCTCTCGAACCTGCGGGTGGACGTCGCGATCTTCGGCGCCGACACCGTGGGCGACGACGGCATCTACAGCACCACCAGCTACGAGCTCGAGCTCAAGCGGCTGATGATGGCGTCCGCGCGCGAGGCGTTCTTCGTCGCCGACAGCTCGAAGTTCGGGCGGGAGGCCCTGTTCAAGGTCTTCGGCACGGAGGACTTCACCGCGGGGATCACCGACAGCCTGCTCGACCCGCTGCGGGCGTCGCACTTCCCCGTGCCGCTCATCCAGGCGTCGATCCTCCCGCCCGACGGCAGGCGCGCCTAGCCGCGAAGCCCGCGCCTCTGCGGGACGGAGGCGCAGTCGTCCCCGCGGCGGGACGGCGCTCGTCACTCCTGTGGTGGAAGCGCGCCCGTCACTCCTGCCTGCCCCTCACTCCTGCGTGCCCGTCACTCCTGCGCGGCCGCCGCGAGGGCGCGGTCGAGCCAGTCCGCGAGCAGCAGGCGCTCCGCGGGCGTGAGGCCGGCGAGCTCCGGTGCGAGGGCGCGGACGCCGACGAGGGCGGTGAGCCGCCCGCCGTCGCCGGGGGAGGGCGGGTCGGCGAGGATCCCCGCGAGCACGCTGTCGAGCGCGGCGTCGGCGAGACCGGGGTCGCGGTCGGCGGCGGGGGTGGAGAGCAGGGTGGTGACCACGCCGGTGCCCGCCGCCTGGATGAGGCCGACGGCGCGCTCCTCCGGCACTCGGAGGCGGCCCTCGGCGGCCACGCGCTGCACGCGGGCGGCGAGGACCCGCCGCCCGGAGAGGGCGGCCGGCGATCCGGAGGCGCGGCCCGGATCGCTGAGGAGGCGGAAGAGCGCGGGGTTGGCCAGGCCGAACTCCACCTGCGCGGCCCAGCCCGCGCGCAGGTCCTCGACCGGGTCGACGCCTCCGGCGACGGCCGCTTCGACCGTCCGCGCCTTGGAGTCGACCCAGGTGGCCAGCACGTGCTCCGCGACCGCCTCGAGCAGGCCGTCCTTGTCGCCGAAGAGGCGGTAGATCGCCGGGGCCTGCAGCCCGGCCGCCTGGGCGACCGCTCGCGTGGTGACGGCGGCGGGGCCCTCGTCGCGGAGGAGGCCGGCGGCCGCCTCGACGATGCGCAGGCGCGTGTCGGTCGGAGGAGTGGGGCTGGTCACGTATCGACGGTAGCGCACGGTTGCTATCGGCGGAATTCCGTGGTTATCTTCCTCGTGGTATCGCTGATACCCCTCATCGGAAGGCTCTCCCCATGATCATCGTGACCGGTGCCACCGGCGCTCTGAACGGCGCCACCGTCGACCACCTCCTCGACTCCGTCCCCGCCTCCGGGATCGCCGTCGTCGCCCGCGACGCCTCGAAGGCCGCCCGCTTCGCGGAGCGCGGAGTGGAGGTGCGCGTCGGCGACTACGCCGACCCCGCCTCCCTCCCGGCCGCCTTCGATGGAGCGGATCAGCTGCTCCTCGTCTCCTCGAGCGATCCGCGGGCCGACGCCGTCGCCCTGCACCGCACCGCCGTCGAGGCGGCCGTCGCGGCCGGAGTCGGACGGGTCCTCTACACGAGCCACCAGGGCGCCGCCGCCGACACCCCCTTCGGCCCGGGCCGGGACCACGCGGCGACCGAGCGCCTGCTCGCCGAGTCCGGACTCGCCTGGACGTCGCTCCGCAACGGCTTCTACGCGCACAGCCTGGGCCTGTTCCTCGGACCGTGGCGGGAGACCGGAGTGATCGAGGTCCCCTCCGACGGCCGCGTCTCGTGGACGGCCCGCGAGGACGAATCGGAGGCGGCCGCCCGGCTCCTCCTCTCGGGGAGCCCGCACGACGGGCCGATCACGCTGACCGCGACGGAGGCTCCGACGTTCGAGGAGATCGCCGGGATCGCGGCCGAGGTCGGCGGGCGGCCCGTCGAGCTGCGCGTCCTCGGCGACGACGAGTGGGTCGCCGCGCGCGTCGCGGCGGGTCAGCCCGAGTTCCTCGTGCGCTTCACCCTCGGGATGCACCAGGCGGCCGAGCACGGCTTCTTCGCGGGCACCGGCCCCGAGCTCGGGCGCCTCCTCGGACGCGAGCCGCGCAGCGTCCGCGACCTGCTCGAAGCCGGACCGGCAGCCGTCGCCGGATGACGCCGGGCGGGCCGTCCCGGGCCCGCCCGCGTGACGAGGCGCCGCGCCGTCCGTCGAAGCGCGGCCGAGGCGGCGGCGTCTCGGCGTCAGGGCGGTGTCCCGGCTCCCCGCACGACGACGGGAGCCCGCCGCACCGGTGAGGTGCGACGGGCTCCCGGGGAGTGCCGTGCGTCAGCCGCAGCTGCGCGCGCTGTACGGCGCGGTGGCCGTGGCCGTGACGGTCTTGCCGCCGACCGTGGCCGTGCCGGTGACCGTCGCATCGCCCGCGGCGAGCTGCGTCGAGCGCACCGTGAACGCGGCGGAGCCGGAGGCGCCCGGCTTCACGCCGGCGATCGTCTTCACGCCCTCCGGGGTGCTGATCGAGACGTCCATCGGCACCGTGTCGCCGTTCTTGCCGACGACCGTCAGCACGACCTTGCCGGCGACGCAGCGCGACGTGGCGGTCGCGCTCACCTTCAGCGAGGACTGCACGGTGACCGTGACCTGCACCGGCATGCGAGACGCGTCCTGCGCGACGCCCGAGACCGTGAAGGTCCCGGCCGTGGCGTAGGCGGCGGGCGCGACGGCGTCCCAGGCCACGTCGACCGTGCTGGTGGTGCCGGCGGCGGTCGTGATCGTGGCGCGGGGCAGGACCGGCGCGGTGCCGGCCGTGGTCGTCGCGGTCAGCGGAGCGACCGAGGCGACGGCCAGGCCGGGGGCGTAGCCCTCGAGCACCTTCTGGTACTCGGAGCGCGTCACCGGGATGACCGTGCCGTGGCGCGGCTTGCCGCCGTCGGCGTTCTGCGGCAGGCCCGTGCGGAGCTTCGCTCCGAGCGGCTGCCAGGAGTCGCCGTTCGCGAGGTCGTCGGTGCCGAACGGGATGTAGTGGTTCGGCCCGTCGTGGTAGTTCGGCTGGTCGATGAAGAGGAACCAGTCGAGGCCGTTCACGTCGCCCTCGTTGGCGGGGAAGACGTTGGGGCCCTCACCGCTGGTGAAGGTCTTGCCGGGCTCGCCGTTGGGCAGGCCCGAGGCCACCTTCTCCTTGACCAGCGACCACTCGTCCGCCGGTCCGCCGGTGCCGGGCAGCGAGCCCGAGACGGTGGCCAGCAGGTCGGTGCTCTTCTCCTCGCGGAGGGTCATCGACGCCTCGTCCTTGGTGAAGCGGTAGTAGGTGTCGCCGTCCTTGGCGACCGTCGAGTCGATGGTGCCCTTGCCGGCGCCGCGCTTGACGTCGATCCACGGCTTCGCCTCCGAGAAGGAGGTGAAGTCCTCGGTCGTCGCGTACATCATCTGGTTGTAGGTGACGGAGGCGCGGTCGGCCGTGTTCGTGGTCGGGTACATGTTCGAGGCCCAGAACACGACGTAGGTCTGGAGCTCGTCGTCCCAATACGCCTCGGGGGCCCAGGTGTTGCCGGCGAAGTCGGTGGAGACCTTGACGTGGCGCTGGGCGGACCAGTTCACCAGGTCGGTCGACTCCCAGACCTCGATGTACTTCGAGCCCGACTTCTGCGCGGTGTCGAAGCCGCCGGGGAGCCCGTCGATCTTCAGGTCGGTGGCGAGCATGAAGAACTTGTCGCCCTCGTGCGAGCGGATGATGAACGGGTCGCGCAGGCCCATCGTCCCGAGGTTCGAGGTGAAGACCGGCTTGCCGCCGTTCAGCGTGTTCCAGCTCAGCGCGTCGTTGCCCTTCGAGGCGGCGAGGCTGATGCGCTCGGCGCCGTCGCCCTCTCCGGTGAAGAACGCCCAGACGTACGCCTCGGTGTCGTCGGTGCCGGCGGGGAGCGGCTGCACCCGGAGGGTGAAGTCGCGGGTCCGGGTGGTGGATCCGCTGGTCGCGGTCGCGCGGACGACCACGTCGATCGCAGGGCTCCCGGTCGCGGGGCGGTCGGCGTCGATGGTGCGGGTGCCGGCGGCGCTGCCGTCGCGGACGGTCGCTCCGCTCGGGCTGACGACGCTCCAGGCGATGCTCGAGCCGAGCGTGCCGGTGGTGGGCACCGAGACGTTCGTCCGGATGTCGCCGACGTTCGGGATGGCGATCGCGGCGAGGTCGCGCTGGACCTTCGTCGCGTCGTCCAGCTGCGCGGCGACGCGCACCGTGTAGTCGACCGAGCGGGTCTCGGTGCCGACCCTGTAGGTGGCGGTGAGGGGGGCGGTGGCGTCCGGCTGTCCCGCGGCGGGGCGAGTGACGGTCGCGGTGCCGCCGGTGATCGCGACGGCCGCGCTGTTCGACGTCCAGGTGATGCCGACGCCGCTGGCGGTGGTGGGCACCGTGAAGCCGGCGGTCGCCTCCGTGGGCACCGTGACCGACGCGACGGCGCGGTCGAGGGCCTGCGAGGAGTAGAGCGCCTGCACGGAGCTGCTGCTGAGGGCGCTGTCGTAGACGGCGAAGTCGTCCATCTCGCCGTTCCAGCCCGGGTCGTTGTAGGTCGAGCGCGCGATGTACGCGACGAGCGACGGGCCGAACGAGGAGACGTCGCGGGCGATCGTGCTCTGCGAGATCTGCGCGCCGTTGACGTACACGGTGAGCTTGCCGGTCGAGCCGTCGACGACGGTCGTGTAGAGCGAGAGGCCCGCGGGGGTGCGCGCGCCGACGGTCGGGGTGCCCGTCGCTCCGGCGCCGACCTCGGTGTTGTAGGGAGCGCCCGCGTTGACCGAGTTGGTGACGACCGACTTGGTGTAGCCGGAGAGGTTGCTCGGGTTGAGCAGCCAGTAGCCGGAGGAGAACGAGGCGCCGGAGGCGACGGGCGCTCCGACGAACGCGGCGGCGACGTTGCCGGTGCCGCCCTTGTGGGCGAGCCAGGTGGAGAAGGTCAGGTTTTTCTTGCCGACGAGGCCGGCGGTGGGGATCTCGAGGTAGGGGGCGGCCGCGGCGGATCCGCCGGGGAGGCTGATGAGCCCGTTGCGGAATTGGGCTCCGGAGCCGCGCAGCGTCGCGCTGTAGCCGTTGCCGCTGGTGTCGGCGACCGTGGTGCCGGTGGGGGCGGTATCGAAGGTGTAGTGGAGGAGCGGGGTCTCGGTGGCTCCGAAGGCGGAGCTGGGGACCGTGGCGCCGAGCAGCGCCGTGGCGGCGACGGTCGCGACCGCCAGAGCGGTCCTCACCGCCGATCGTGATCGTCTCATGCAGATGGCCCTCGTGATCGGGTGCGGCGTCGAGGCACGATCCGCAGGGCCGCGGAGGTGTGCGTCTTCGCACGGAATGTGAACGTGAACATCTTAGATCGCGGTGCCGGATCCTGACCAGTCCCCGGGAGAGGTCTGCGGGCTCCTGCAGAACGCACGCCGAGAGCGCGGTCCCTCGCCCGCCGACGCAGAGGCCCTGCTCTCCGCCGACGTTCTGCAGGAGCCGGCCGGGTGGCACGATGTCCGCATGGCCTCCGACCGCCCCGTCCTGCTCGTCGTCGACGTCGCCGACGGCGGCCGTGAGGATCCCGAGTTCGAGATCGAGCTGCAGCTGCTGACCGCGAGCGTCGTCACGGCCGCCACCGCCGCGGGCTTCGTGGTCGACCGCGTCCCTGCCGAGCAGGCCGGCGCCGCCGAGCTCGAGCGCCGGCTCGCCGCCGCCGACGCCGTCGTGGTCACCGGAGGGGAGGACGTCGACCCGTCCCTCTACGGCGGCCGACCCGACGACCCGCACCGCGGCCAGTCCTTCCCCGCGGCCGACCGCGCGCAGATCGCGCTCGTCCGCCGTGCCGTCGAGACGCGGACCCCGCTGGTCGGGATCTGCCGCGGGATGCAGCTGGTCAACGTCGCTCTCGGCGGCGACCTCGTGCAGCACCTGCCCGGCGCGGGTCACGTCGGCCGGTCGGTCCCCGGCGAGCACCTGTCCGGGATGGTCGACCACCGCGTGGCGCTCGAGCCGGGCAGCGCCCTCGCCGGCATCCTCGGCGCCGCGGAGCTCGTCGTCCGCAGCTCCCACCACCAGGCCGTCGACCGTCCGGGCGAGGGCCTCGTCGTGGTCGGCCGCGCCGACGACGGCACCGTCGAGGCCCTCGAGCACGAGTCCGCGCCGCTCTGGTGCGTGCAGTGGCACCCGGAGGACGCGGGCTCGCGAGGCACCGTGCTCACGGACCTGCTCGAGGCGGCGCTCGCCGCGACCGCTACTTGATCGACCCGCGCATCACTCCGCTGACCACCCAGCGCTGCGCGAAGAGGTACACGATCAGCAGCGGCGCCATCGCCATCAGGTAGGACGCGAAGGCGACGGTGTAGTTCGTGTTGAACTGCCCCTGGAAGACGTACTCGGCCAGCGGCAGGGTGCGGGCGGACGGGTCCGAGAGCACCACGAGCGGCAGGATGAAGTCGTTCCACGCCCACACGCAGGTCAGGATCCCGACGGTCGCGTTCATCGGGCCGAGCAGCGGGAAGATCACCTGCCAGTAGGTCCGCCAGGTCGAGGCGCCGTCGGTGCGCGCCGCTTCCTCGAGCTCGATGGGGATCGAGCGGATGAAGGCCGTGTAGATGAACGTGTTGATCGAGAGCCCGAACACGGCGTAGAGCAGGATCAGCCCGGCCTGGTTGTCCAGGCCCAGCAGGGCCGTCTCCTTCACCACCGGCAGCATGATGATCGGGAACGGCACGAAGACCGCGGCGAGCAGGTAGAAGTAGACGCCCTTGAAGAACGGCCTGTGCATGTTCCGGGCGACCGCGTAGGCGACCATCGAGTTCGAGAACAGCGTCAGCACGACGGCTCCGACCGTGATCAGCGCGGTGTTCACGAAGGCCTGCGGGAAGCGGGTCGCCGTCCACGCCTCGGCGAAGTTGCCCCACGAGATCGAGGTCGGCAGCTCGAACCCGGTGCCGCCGAGCTGGTCGGGCGTCTTCAGCGCGGTCACGACGGCGAAGTAGAGCGGCAGGAGGATCGTCAGCGAGCAGACCGCGATGAGCGCGGTCGCCCACCAGTTGATCCGGTAGGTGTCGCGGGAGGGCCGGCGCCGCCCCTCGGGCTCGCCGAGGGCGATCGCGGTCGTGGGGGTGATGGTCGATGTCATCAGAACGACGCCTCTCTGCGGCTGAGGACTCGGAACTGGATCAGCGAGACCACGATGATGATGAGGAAGTAGAGGACGGCGTTGGCCGTCTGATAGGCGTACTCGCCGCCCTGGAAGCCGCCGCGGTAGATCAGCAGCGTGATCGACTCCGTCGAGGTGCCGGGACCGCCGTTGGTGAGGGCGATGATGTGGTCGAACACCTGGAGGAAGTTCTTCATCGAGATGACCATGTTGATCGTGAAGAAGGAGGCGATCAGCGGGAACGTGATCGAGGTGAACTGCCGCCACCTCCCCGCTCCGTCGAGCGAGGTCGCCTCGTAGAGCTCGCCCGGGATGGTCTGGAGTCCGGCGAGGTAGATGATGATCGAGAAGGCCGAGGCCTGCCAGACCGCCAGCACCACGATCGCCACCCACGCCCAGTCGGCGTTCGCGAGGATGTTCTCGCCGATCACCGGGATCGCGCCGAGGATCTGCGGCAGCGAGTTCGCGAAGAGGTACTGGAACACGTAGCCGATGACCAGGGTCGAGAGCACGTAGGGGATGAAGTAGATCCCGCGGAACGCCGTCTGGAACTTGATCCGCGCGTTGAGGGCGACGGCGATGGCGAGCGAGATCACGTTCACCAGCACGGTCGCCACGATCGCGAAGCCGAAGGTGAACCCGTAGGCCTTCCAGACACGGTCGTCCTGGAGGAGCGCGAGGTAGTTCGAGGCGCCGATCAGGTCCCACGAGCCGTAGCCCGCGTAGTCGGTGAAGCTGAAGAAGATCCCGGTGAGGACCGGGACCGTGTGGAGCACGAAGAAGAGCAGGACGGCGGGGACCGTCATCCAGTAGAAGGTCTTCGAGGTGCGCCCGATGGTGCGCTTGCGGCGCGCGGGCGGCGGAGGAGTGGTCGCCACCGCCTGCGCGGCGGCCGTCGTGGTCGTGGTCATGGGGTCACTTCCTGGTCGTGCGTGCCGCGACTTTGCGCCACTCACTGTCGAGGGTCCGGAGCGCCGCGTCGGCGTCCCCGCTGGCGAGGAACGCCTGGAGCGTGGGGTTGAGCGGGATGCTCGCGGGGATCTGGTGGTCGACGAAGCCGATCAGCCGTCCCTGCTCGAAGTAGGGCTGCAGCTCGGCCAGCGTGGGGTCCGAGTTGGGTGCGGCGCCGACCAGCGGCGAGAAGGCGGCCTGGCTCTCGACGTACGGCTCGACGACTCCGGGGGTCAGCAGGAAGTCGACGAAGCGGCGGGCCGCGTCGAGCTTCGGAGTGCCGCGGCCGATGGCGACGGCCACGTCGACGCCCGAGGTGACCCGCGTGTCCGCGGGGTCGTCGAGCACCGGGTAGGGGAAGACGCCGAGATCGATGTCGGGGTTGTTCGTGCGCACCGGGTTGATCGCCCAGATGCCCTGCGGGTACATGGCCGCCTCGCCCGCGGCGAAGGCCTGGTTGCCGTCGTCGTAGCCGCGGCCGAACGAGCCCTCCTGCGTGTACGAGAAGAGCTGCCCGAGCCGCTCCATCGTCGTCGCGTAGTCCTTCGTGAACGAGACGGGGGAGTCAGGGCCGAGCGCCGCTCCCTCCTCGCGCATCGCGTCGAAGAAGCCGTCCGGCTGCAGCTGCCCGCCGAGCGCGTTGAAGGCGGGGGCGCCGGTCCAGTTGTCGAGCAGCGCGCCGTAGAAAGGAGTGATCCCGGCGGCGGTGAGCGTCTCGCAGACGGCGATCAGCTCGTCCCAGGTGGTCGGCACCTCGATCCCGTTCTCGGCGAAGATCGTGCGGTTGTAGAGGATCCCGTCCGCGTTGTTCGCGAAGGCGAGCGCGTTCACCTCCTTCCCCTCGAAGCTGCCGAGGGCGGCGAGGATGTCGAGGGCCGCCGGGTTCACCCGCTCGACCAGCTCGTCGCCGGTGAAGTCGTGGAACACGCCGGCCTTCGCGAGGTCGGCGTAGTAGCCGCTGCCGTTCAGGGTCAGCACGTCCGGCACCTTGTCCTTGACGAGCAGGGTGCGGATGGCCGTGTCGGGGTCGGGCACGTTGTTGGCGATGACCCGGATGTCCGGGTTGGCCGCCTCGAACTCGCGGATGATCCGCGCGAAGTCCTCCACCGCCTCCGCCTTGAACTGGAAGAAGTCGAGCGTGGTCACTCCGTCGCCGGCGCCGGAGGAGGCGCAGGAGGCGAGGGCGGCGGCGGACGCCGCGGCGAGCGGCACCGAGAGGAACAGCCGCCGGGAGAACCCGGGGGGATGCGGATGAGCGGACATGCGGCGCCTCCTTGCGCGTGGGGACAGGTCTCAGGGCGCGCTCGACCGCGGAGGGCGGTGCGAGAGCAGGTGCGGCGGCGGGGGAGCGGGGTCGGCTCCGGCGCCGGGAGGGCGGGTCAGAGGGCGGTGAGCACGAGCACGACGAGCTGCTCCGGATCGAGGACGGGGGCCTGGAGCCCGACAGTGCCCAGTACGCGGCCGCGGAGCGCGGTCCCGTGCTCGGCCCAGCCGAGCGGCGACTGCCCGGGGCCGCCGAGCGGCGACGTGACCGGGGCGAGCGCCACGGAGTAGGTGCGCTCCGGGTCCAGGCCCGGGAGCGTGATCCGGCCGGGCGGGTAGGTCTCGCCGGTGCGCAGCTGGGCGAAGGTGAAGAGGGCGGCGGAGCGGTCGGCGGCGACGACTCCGGAGAGCGAGGCGGCGTCGTCGGCGAGGTCGGCGCGCACGACCGTCCCGGTGTGCAGCAGCGCCCGGTGCTCGCGGTGGAAGGCGACCCAGGCGGTCAGCTCCTCCTCGACGGCGGGGGCGAGATCCGAGACGTCCCACTCGATGCCGAGGTGGCCGGGCAGCGCGGTGCCGGCGCGGAAGGCGAGCGAGTGGGTGCGCTGCGTCGAGTGCGACCGCGGCCCTCCGATGTGCTGCCCCATCAGCTCGGGCGGCACCACCAGCTGGGTGAAGGGCTGGATGGTCTGCCGCTCGAGCGGGTCGATGCAGTCGCTCGTCCAGATGCGGTCGGTGCGGGCGAGGATCCCGAGGTCGACGCGGGCGCCCCCGGAGGCGCACGACTCGATCTCGACGCCGGGATGCCGGGAGCGCAGCTCGTCGAGCAGGCGGTAGAGCGCGAGCACGTTCTCATGGACGGCGGAGCGGCCGGTGGCGGGCGAGACCGCCTCGATCACGTCGCGGTTGTGGTCCCACTTGAGGTACGCGATCGGGTACTCGGTCAGCAGCGCGTCGAGGGCGTCGAGCACGTGCTCGAACGCGCCGCGCTGCGAGAGGTCGAGGACCTGCTGCTGCCGCCCCGAGGCCGGGAGGTGGCCGGCCGGGCCGAGGATCCACTCCGGGTGCGCGCGGGCCAGGTCGGAGTCGGGGCTGATCATCTCGGGCTCCACCCAGAGGCCGAACTGCATGCCCAGGCCGGTGACGACGTCCGTCAGCGGAGTGAGGCCCTCCGGCCAGACCGAAGGGTCGACGGTCCAGTCGCCGAGCGCCGCGGTGTCGTCGCGGCGGCCGAGGAACCAGCCGTCGTCGAGCACGAAGCGCTCGACCCCGATCCGCGCGGCCCGCTCGGCGAGGGCGGTGAGGCGCGCGAGGTCGTGGTCGAAGTAGACGGCCTCCCAGGTGTTGAGGGTGACGGGCCGCGGAGCGACGGGGTGCTGCGGGCGGGCGCGGAGCGACGCGTGGAACCGGGCCTGCAGAGCGCTGAGCCCGTCGCCCCAGGAGCCGTAGGCGACCGGGGTCTCGTAGCTCTCACCCTGCGCGAGCTCGATCTCGGCAGGCCGCAGCAGCTCGCCGGCCGCGAGGAGCGAGACGCCCTCGACGGTGCGCTCGGCGCGGAGCGAGGTGTCGCCGCTCCAGCCCAGGTGGACGCCGTGCACGAGCCCGCGCTCCCAGCCGAAGCCGGGCGTGCCCGCGGCGAGGAGGAGGGTCGCGTCGGCGCCGGGGCGGCCGCGGCGGGTGCGGCGGGTGTGCTCGCCGATGGTCAGCGCGCGGCGCTGCGGGTGGCGCTCGCGGAGGTGGTGGCCGGTGGTGTCGAGGATCTCGCGCGCGGTCGCGGGGAGCGGGAAGCCGAGCTCGAAGCGCTCGAGGCGGAACGGGCGGGCGTCGAGGTTCTCGACCCGGGCGCGCTGGGTGAGCAGGCCGGCCGCGTCGACCTCGAGGTCCACGGTCAGGCGCACGCCCGCGCCGGTGGCGACGGTCCGGAGGGCGGAGCCGAGCGCCTCGATGCTCTCGACCTCGAACCGCTCCGACGCGGCCGCGCGCTCGTGGGTGCCCTCGAAGGTGGGGGCGTGCTGCCAGCCGTCGGCCTCGACGGCGACGAGGCCGAACGGCGCGAAGGCGTCGAGCCCGCCCGAGACGCGCTGGGGGAGGGCGGCGTCTGCCAGGGCGGATAGTTCGGCGGCGGAAAGATCTCCGAGCGCGGCGCCCCAGTGCACGATAGTGGGGAAGGTGACGAGGCGGGCGTCGACGACGACGCTGGTGCCCCCGTCCTGCAAGTGGAAGAGGCGCGATTCCCGGCCGGAGAGGGTCACGGAGTCGTTCGTGGGGGCGATGCTGCGGTGCATGGCTTATTTCTAGAGCAGAAGTAATAGGGGTGTCAAGAGCGGCGCGAGTGTCCGGATCCGTTCCTGGAGCGGCGCACTGCCGGTAGCTTTCTACCAGGCCGGAAAGAAGGAGCCCCGTGACCGACACCATCGTCGCCGAGGACGCCTCCGGGAGCTCCTCCGAGCTCCTGGCGCGCGAGGTCCTGATCCACGGTCCCGTCTCGCGGGCCGAGCTCGGCCGCCGCCTCGGCCTCTCGCCCGCCAGCCTGACCCGGCTCGCGCGCCCGTTCCTCGACGGCGGCCTGGTCGTCGAGGGCCCCGAGCAGAGCACCGGAGTCGGCCGCCCCGCCCGCCCGCTCGACATCCGCGCCGACGCGCTGAGCTTCGCGGGCGTGAAGATCACCGGCACCGAGGTCCTCGCCGTCCGCACCGACCTGCGCGCTCGGACCGAGCGGGAGCTGGTCCGCCCGCTGCCGGGCACGGAGCCCGCCGACGTGATCGCCGCGATCGTCTCGGTCGTCGACGAGCTCGGCGGCCCCTCCGCCTTCGCCGGCCTGGGCGTGACGCTCGGCGGGAGCATCGCCGCCGACGGCCGGGTGAGCCGCGCGCCGTTCCTCGGCTGGCGCGACGTCGACCTCGCCGCTCCGCTCTCCGCCGCCCTCGGGCTGCCGGTCGCCCTCGAGAACGACGTGGTCGCGCTCACGGGAGCCGAGCACTGGTTCGGACGGGGCCGCGGCATCCCGCACTTCGCGGTGCTCACGGTGGGGGCGGGCGTCGGCTACGGACTGGTGGTGCACGACCGGGTGGTCGCGCCCCCGGAGGCGGGGCTCGGCCTGGGCGGCCACTACCCGCTGGATCCCACCGGCCCCGTCTGCGAGGCCGGCCACCGCGGCTGCTCGACCGCGATGCTCAGCCTGCCCTCGCTCCTCCGTCAGCTCTTCGTCGCCACCGGCCGCGAGCTGACCCTGGCCGAGGGCTTCGCCGCCGCTCGCGCGGGCGACCCCGGTGCCGAGCGCATCCTCGCCGACTCCGGCACGGCGCTCGGGACGATGATCGCCGCGATCGGCAACCTCTCGATGTCCGGCACGGTGATCCTGGCCGGGGAGGGCGTCGCCCTCTACACGGAGCAGGCCGCGGTGGTGGACGCCGCGATCGCGGCCACGCGCGACCCGGACGCTCCGCCCCTGGCCCTGCTCGTCGACGACGGCGGGCTCGTGGAGTGGGCGCGCGGCGCGGCAGCCGTCGCGATCCAGCGGCTGCTGCCGCGGATCGCGCTCGGGACGCTGGGGTAGCGGGGCTCCGCGGCGCGCGGGCGCTCGGGGTGCCGGGTCTCGGCGCCCAGTGCGCCTTCGGCACGCTCGCCCGGCGGGTCTCAGCGCCGCGGAGGCTCGGGATGTCGGCCCGGCGGGTGTCCGCTCCGGGCGGGTGCTGGGACGCCGGGCTCGCGGGTTAGGCGCCGAGCGCCGAGCCGGGCAGGTCGCTCTGCAGGCCGTCGACGATCCGGCCGAACGCCGCGATCGCCTGGTCGTCGCCGAGACGACCGGAGTCGACTCCTCCGGCGATGCGCAGGACCTCTGCCCGGCGCTCCGCCCGCTCCACCGCGTCGAGCCCGGAGGCCCCGATCGCTGCGGATGCGCGCACTCGCGCGACGATCGTGCCGACGTGCCATCTGCCGCGTGCCATCTGTCTCCTCCTGAAGTCCCCGCCCTTCTTCGGAGCGGACGCACACTCGGATGGGTGCGCGTCCCCGCGTCCTCACCCCCGCCGCTCCGGCGATGCGTCACGAACGGTCGTCATCCGGCCGCCGTGGCGACCGTTCGTGACGCATCGATCGAGCTGAGGGGCGCCGGAGCGCCCGCTCGCGAAGAGGGGTCCGGGGCGCCAGACTGACGGCGAGCGGAGGGAGGCACGATGCGACGCCTCCGCGCCCTCGCCGCCGCGCTGCTCCTCCTGCCCGCCCTCGCGGCCTGCGCGCCGGGAGGCGCGATAGGCGCCCCGAGCGGCACCGAGGCCACCCCGGCTGCGGCGACCCCGGCTCAGGCCGCCCCCGACCCGACCCGCTCCTCCGCCTCGTCCGCCTCGGCTCCCGGGGTCACCGTCTCCGTCCAGCAGAACCGGTCCGACATCGCCGGCGGCACCATGGCCTTCGAGGTCCACAACGGGAGCGGCGCCCCGATCGAGGTCACCGCGGCCCGCCTCACGGACCCGCGCCTCGCCGCCCCGCTCACCTGGACCGGCGGCACGGGCGTCCCCGACGGGACCTCGCGAGACCTCCGCGTCGACGTGCCCGAGCCCGCCTGCCCTGCCGCGGAGGCGCCCGCTGCGCTCGAGGTCGTCCTCGCCATCGACGGCCACGGCGAGCACGCGTACCCCGCCGACGACCCGTTCTCGTTCGTCGACGCTCTCGCCCGGTCCGGATGCTTCGCCCGCACCGTCGACGCCGACCTCGCCCTGCGGATCGACACGTCCGGAGGCGCCGCGCACGAGCCGGCGCGCCTCACGATCACCGCCGACGTCCGGGGCACCCCCCTCGTGCTCCGCAGCGTCGACGCCACGATCCTGCTCCAGCCGCCCGACGCCGCCGACGCCTGGACCCTCGACCGCTCCGTTCCCGCCGGGACCTTCGACTCCGTGGTCCTGGACGCCGTCCCCACCCGCTGCGACACCCACGCGCTCGCCGAGGACAAGGTCGGCACGCGCCTGCCGGTCACCGTCGAGACCGCGGGCCGGCAGGGCACCGTCGTCGTCGCCGCGACCCCCGAGCAGAAGGGCGAGCTCTACGCGTTCATCACCGCGTACTGCGCGTCCTGAGCAGGGGAGGCGGGGGGTCCGGGGGCGCGGACGTCGGCGCCGCGGACGCGTCTCGCCGTCCACCTCGGCCGTCATTCGCCGCCGCTCGCCCGCATCGGCAGGTTGCGCCGTCTGCCGCGCCGAGCCGGTCCCGCCCGCCGTGGGACGAGCCCGGCCTACCCCGCCCGGCTCGGCTCAGCCCGCTCGACTAGCTCAGCCCGGTTCAGCCGGCGCCCCGCTCCGCTGTGCGCGCCCCAGCCGCGCCCGTCCGCCTCACGCCGGCGCCGTGCTCAGCGCCTGCAGCCCCGTCACCCGCAGCAGGTCGAGCCGCGCCTCGTCCTCGCTGCCCGGCGCCACCGTGTAGACGACGATCCGCAGGTCGGTGCCCGGAGCCGTGAGCACGTCGCAGTCGATCGTGATCGGTCCGACGGGCGTCCGCGTCACCGTCTTCCGGCTCGCGCGGTGCTCGGCGATGCGCACCTCCGCCCAGCGCCGCTCGAACTCGGGCGACTCCTCCCGCAGCCTGGCGACCAGGGCGGCGAGCGCCGGATCGCGCGGGTAGCGCCCGGTCGCCGCGCGCAGGTCGGCCGCGAGGTCGCTCGCGAAGTCCTCCTCGTGCTGCGCGTCGAACTCGGTGCCCGCGTGTCCGGAGGTGAAGTGCCGCCAGACGAGGTTCCGCTCCAGCCCGGTGTACACCGAGGGGTCGCCGTTCAAGGCGGCCCAGAGCGGGTTCCACAGCAGGATGTCGTGGGCCGCCGTGAACACCGCGAGCGGCACGTCGCCCAGGCGGTCGACTATCCGCTGCACGCCCGGGCTCACGTGCTGCGGCACGACGCCCGGCGAGGGGACGGCGGCACCGGCGACCCGGTAGAGGTGGTCGCGCTCGCTGTCAGTGAGCCGGAGCGCGACTGCGAGCGAGCGGAGCATCGACGGCGAGGGGTTCCGCGCGCGTCCCTGCTCGAGCCGCACCAGGTAGTCGACGCTCACGCCCGAGAGCGCCGCCAGCTCCTCGCGGCGCAGGCCCGTGGCTCGGCGGCCCGAGCCTGCGGGCAGGCCGACCTCGGCGGGACGGATGCGGTCGCGCCACGAGCGCAGCACCGCGGCGAACTCCTCCATGCCGCCCATCCTCCTCCGCCCGCCGTCGCCGAGCCAGGTACTGCCGGTCCCCCCGTCGAGCGCGGCCTGGTCGAGGCCCGACCACCCGCGCAGGATGGGCGCATGACCACGACACTCATCACCGGAGCGAACCGCTCCCTCGGCCTCGAGACCGCCCGCCGACTCCTCGAGGCGGGCCACACCGTCTACGCCGGCATGCGCGACACCGCCGACGGCGACGCCGCCCGCGCGCTCGGAGCCCACCCCGTCCGCCTCGACGTCACCGATCAGGCGAGCGTCGACTCCGCGATCGCCTCCCTGCCCGGGCTCGACGTGCTCGTCAACAACGCCGGCGTGCTCGGCACCTCGTTCGGCGTCGACGACCTCACCCCGGAGGCGATGGCGGGCGTCCTCGAGACGAACGTCGTCGGCATCGTGCGCGTCACGCAGGCCGCGCTCCCGCTGCTGCGGGCCTCCGCGGCCCCGGTCGTCGTGAACGTGGCGTCCGGAGTCGGCTGGCCGCGCTGGCTGAGCACCGAGGGCCACGACGAGTTCCCCGTCACCGCGATCCCCTACGCGGCGTCGAAGGCGGCGGTCGTCGCGCTCACCGTGCAGTACGCGAAGAACCTGCCGGCGATGCGGATCAACGCGAGCGACCCCGGATACACCGCGACCGACTTCAACGGACACGGCGGGCACCAGACCGTCACCGAGGGCACGGACGCGACCGTCGCGCTCGCCCTGCTCGGCTCCGACGGGCCGACGGGCGAGTTCCACGACCGGCGCGGGCGCATCGAGTACTGAGCGGCGGGAAGGCGGGCGCGGCCGGCCGGACACCGGCCCGGACCGGGCAGGCGTCCACGTGCCCGTTCGAGGAGCCGCTGCCCCGAGCGCGGCGTGCGTCCCCGTGCCCGTTCGAGAAGATCCCGCCCCGACCCGGTAGGCGTCCGCGTGCGCCCGAGACGCGGTGAGATCCCCGAACCCGCCCTCGGCGCACCGGCCAGCACATGGTGATGAGGTGTTCTGTCTGCGCGGTCACCGGTCCTCGGTGCTGGGCTGTGAGTGACGGCCGGAGCCGGGACGCTGCCCACCGCGTGACAGAGGGCCGGATGAACCGCCGGCCCGACGGTGCGTGCTCGCTCCGGTGCGCCTACCGACTCACCGCGTCTCGTGTCAGCTCTGCAGCTCGACCCCCCAGTTCGTCCTCTGGACGTCGGCGTC
>NZ_PSVE01000016.1:0-90964 GCF_002931775.1 Rathayibacter sp. AY1F4 | reverse complement strand
GCCGTAGGCGGGGCCTGCGGCGGGCTGGTCGGGGGACGAGGGCGGGGTGTTCTCCGGCGGGAGAGGTGTGCTCATCGCGCGAGTATCGCAGAGCGGCGACGGCCTGCCGCGACATCGAGACGTCCCGTCTCAACATGTCCCTCCCCCCTCCCGCGGGATGCCACTCGGGCACGCCGGACACAGCGTGTCGCGGACCGGAGCGGCATCTCGCGGAGAGAGGCGGGACGGTGCGCCTCAGCGCAGCGACTCGAGCACGGCCTCCAGCTCGTCGACGGCGAAGTCGATCTCGGCGGCGGTGACCACGAGCGGCGGAGCCAGGCGGATCGTCGAGCCGTGCGTGTCCTTGGCCAGCACTCCGCGAGCCATCAGGGCCTCGCAGACGGCGCGGCCCGAGGCGAGCCCCGGGTCGATGTCGATGCCGGCCCAGAGTCCGGCGCCGCGGACGGCGACCACTCCCCGGCCGATCAGCGCCTCGAGGCGGGCGTGCAGCTGGGCGCCGCGCTCGCGGGCGAGGGCCTGGTACTCGCCGGTCGCGAGCATCTCGACGACCGCGAGGCCAACGGCGGCGGCGAGCGGGTTGCCGCCGAAGGTGGAGCCGTGCTGGCCCGGCTGCAGGACGCCGAGCACGTCGGCGTCCGCGACCACGGCCGAGACGGGGACGATGCCGCCGCCGAGCGCCTTGCCGAGCAGGTAGACGTCGGGGACGACTCCGACCAGGTCGCAGGCGAAGGTGGCGCCGGTGCGGCCGAGGCCGGACTGGATCTCGTCGGCGATGAAGAGGACGTTGCGGCGAGCGGTGATCTCGCGGACGGCCGGGAGGTAGTCGGCCGGCGGCACGACGATGCCCGCCTCACCCTGGATCGGCTCGATCAGCACGGCGACGGTGTCGTCGTCGATCGCGGCCTCGAGGGCCTCCGCGTCCCCGAACGGGACCGTGCGGAATCCGGGCGTGAACGGGGCGAAGCCGTCGCGCGCCTCCGCGTCGTCGCTGAACGAGATGATCGTGGTGGTGCGGCCGTGGAAGTTGCCCGCCGCGACGATGATGTTCGCCCGGCCCGGAGCGACGCCCTTGACCCGGTAGCCCCAGGCGCGGGCGACCTTGATGCCCGACTCGACCGCCTCCGCGCCCGTGTTCATCGGCAGGACCATGTCCTTGCCCGCGAGTGCGGCGAGCGCCGTGACGAACGGGCCGAGGCGGTCGTTGTGGAACGCGCGGCTGGTGAGGGTGACGCGGCCGAGCTGCTCGCGGGCCGCCTCCAGAAGCACCGGGTGCGAGTGGCCGAAGTTCACGGCGGAGTAGGCGGCGAGGCAGTCGAGGTAGCGGACGCCCTCGACGTCGGTGATCCAAGCGCCCTCGCCGGTGGCCGCGACGACGGGCAGCGGGTGGTAGTTGTGGGCGGCGTGCTCCTCCTCCGCGGCGATGAGGGCGGCGGAGCGGGCGGTGTCGGTGTCGGTGATGCTCATGTCGTTCCTCCTGAGGGGACGATCGACTCTCCAGGAGTCGTCGCACTCGGCGTCGAGTGCGACGGATCGTGGACAGTGGAGGGTGGGTCGGCGCTGCGGGTCGCCGACCACGGGGAGTGGGTCAGCGGCGCAGCTCGAGCGTGCAGCACTTCACGCCGCCGCCGCCGAGCAGCAGCTCGGACAGGTCGACGCCGATCGGGCTGTAGCCGCGCTCGCGCAGCTGGCGCTCGAACCCCGTCGCGCGGGAGGCGATGACGACGTTGAGGCCGTCGGAGAAGGAGTTGAGCCCGAGCACGGACGCGTCCTCCTCCGAGACGAGGATCGCGTCGGGGTAGAGCTCGCGGAGGGTGCGGTTGCCCTGCTCGCTGAACGCGCTCGGAAGGTAGGCGATGTTCGTGTCGTCGAGCACGGCGATCGCGGTGTCGAGGTGGTAGAACGACGGGTTCACGAGCTCGAGCGTGACGACCTCGCGGCCGAAGACGCGGGCGACCTCGGCGTGCGAGTCGGAGGCGGAGCGGAAGCCCGTGCCGGCGAGGATCCGCTCGCCGACGAGGAGGAAGTCGCCCTCGCCCTCGTTGATCTCCTCGGGGACGCGGACGTCGAAGCCGGCCGAGCGGAACCAGTCCATGTACGCCGGGCCCTCGGGCTGGCGCTCGGGGTAGGTGAAGGAGGCGCCGTAGGCGATGCCGTCGATCACGAATCCGCCGTTGGCCGCGTAGACCATGTCCGGCAGTCCGGTCTCGGGCTCGATCAGCTCGATCGTGAAGCCGAGATCGGCGTAGGTGTCGTAGAGGGTCTGCCACTGCCGGACGGCGAGGGAGGTGTCGGTGGGGACCTGCGGGTCCATCCACGGATTGATGCGGTAGACGACGGTGAAGTGCTCGGGACGGCACATCAGAATCGTCTTCGCGACGGGAGTTCGGGCGGGTGCCTCGGCGAGCACGGCGGTATCGGTCATTCGAGTCCTCCTGCGAAAGGATGCGGATGAGCGGACCGGGTCCAGTGGCTCCGTGCCCCGCGCATGACGCAGCGGGATGGAGCACGCTCGCGCCCAGTCTTGCACGCGCCGATCGTGCGGTTCTCGCCGTGGGGCGCACGGAACGCGCGTGAACGGTGGGTGCGGCGCGGAAAACCGCCGCGGTTCTCGCGCGGGGCGCTGTGTTGCCGCCGCGACTCCTCTTCCTCGCCCTGAGGCAGGGGCTTTCGGAGAGACGACGCTGCGCCTCTCGACGAGAAGGCCTTATCCCTCTCTCTTGTCATCGCGCTGATGACATCTGTGGAATCCACCGAATTCTGCCCTGAATGGGGGACTTAGGGCAGCGATAAGCGGCATGGGACGATCCCTCCGGCCCGACAGTCGTCGGCCTTCTCGCTCCGACGAATCCGGATGCCCTCCTCCATGCGAACGAAGACCCTCAGCGTCTCCCTTTTCCTCGCCCTGCTCCTCTCCCTCTTCGTCGCGACCCCGGCCCAGGCCGCAGGATCGCCGGCTGCGCCGACGAACGTCGTCGCGTCTGACAACAGCTGCACGGACGCCGTCTCCATCTCGTGGACGGCACCCGCGCAGAAGGTCGCCGGCTATCGCGTGCACATCTACACGATTTACACGACGCGATATGGGGACACCGACTCGTATACGACAGCCCTGACGGAAGTGTCGAACGCAACATCGGTCTCTTTCGACTTACCTCGCGATGTGAATGGCTATACCATCGAAGTTGCGAGTGTGACTGATTTCAACGCCTCGTTCTCCGGCGGCGAGTACGGCCAGAAACTAGTCGCATCATCGACCCAGAGCATCCCGACTAGCACCGGTCTCTACCATTACTGGAACGTCCCTGCGCCGGCCGAGCTCTCGGTGGCCTACGACGAATCCACAGCACTGGCTTCCGCCCGGTGGAGGCGGCCGTCGATCAACGGGGAAGCGTGCTCCTTCGAGGAGTACCACGCCACGCTCGACGATATTGCGAGTTACGACGATGACTGGGGCAACGGCAGCGGCTACGACGTCGAGTACTCCCTGACCACAACCTCGCAGAATCTCGATGTGGCCGCTGGCCATCGCTACGAATACTGCATCTGGGCTGCGTCCTGGTACTTCAGGTCGGAAAGTGCCGACTATGCCGACTACCTCGACTCTCCAAAGAGCTGTGTCTCCTTCGGCACCGGCACCACCCGTCCGGCTGCTCCTGAATTCGCATACGCGGAGCCCAGCGGCACGTCGATGACCGTTTCATGGGAGGCGCCCTACGCCGACGGCGGCACCGACATCACGGGCTACAGGGTCAGCCGCAACGGCACCGACGCGTCCGGCAGCGGCCCTTGGTCGACCGTCGTCGCCGCCGACCGCCGCTCGCAGACGTTCACGAACCTGCGCCCGAACACCTCCTACACCTTCACCGTTCAGGCGATCAACGGGGTCGGCACCAGCGAAGCGGCAACGGTCACCCGCACCGCCGACGCCTACTTCGCCCCCTCCGTCCCCACGCGCGTCGCCGGCACCACGAACGACAGCGTGCGATCCGCGACGATCTCGTGGGCGCCTCCGGAGTCGGCCGGCAACCCGGCGATCACCGGCTACCGCGTCTCGCGCAACGGCGTCGACAACGCGGGCGCCGGTCCGTGGTCGACGACGGTCGCCGCCACCGCCCGCTCCTTCACGTTCACGCACCTGGCGGCGGGCGCCACCTACACGATGAGCGTCAGCGCGATCAACGCCGGAGGCGACAGCGGGGCGGCATCGACCGTCGTGCGCATCGGTGGCACCGCCCTCACCGCCGCGACTCCGACCGTCACCGGCACCGCCGCGGTCGGCTCGACGCTCACGGCGAGCGCCGGCACCTGGGGCCCCTCCCCCGTGGCCCTCGCGTACCAGTGGCGCGCGAACGGCACCGCGATCAGCGGGGCGACCGGCACCACGTACCGTCCGGTCGCGGCTGACGCGGGCAGGGTGATCACCGTCGCCGTCACGGGCTCGAAGTCGGGCTACGTCTCGACCACGCGGGTCTCCTCCGGGACCGCTGCCGTGACCGGCGGCGCGATCACCGCCGCGACGCCGACCATCGGCGGCACCGCGAAGGTCGGGTCGACCCTCACCGCGAAGCCCGGCACCTGGGGCCCCTCCCCCGTCGCCCTCGCCTACCAGTGGAAGGCGAACGGCACCGCTCTGAGCGGGGCGACGTCCGCGACGTACACGCCGACCGGCGCCACTCTCGGGAAGACGATCACCGTGACGGTCACGGGGTCGAAGTCCGGATTCACCGCCGTGACGAAGACCTCCGCGAAGACGAGCGCCGTGGTGGCGGGCACCCTCTCCGCCGCGACCCCGACGATCACCGGCACCGCGAAGGTCGGCTCCACCCTGACCGCCAAGCCGGGCACGTGGGGTCCCTCGCCGGTGGCCCTCACCTACCAGTGGAAGGCGAACGGCACCGCGATCTCCGGGGCGACCTCCGCCACCTACAAGCCGACCAGCGCCACGGTGGGGAAGAAGATCACGGTGACCGTCACCGGCAAGAAGGCCGACTACACGACGGCGACGCGCACCTCCGCCGCCACCGCAGCGGTCGTCAAGTAGGGGATCCGACCCGGGTCGCCGGGGAAGCGTGCTCGCGCGGACTCCTCCGGCGGCCCCGGGGATCCACCACCATCGTCCCCCGGACGGGGGCCCATCCCGCCGACACCCGCCCTCGCCCGGAGGCGGGCGGCGGCTAGCATTCAGACACCGTGTCCGCCGCGGCCTCCCGCGGATCCTGCCGAAAGGCCCGCCGTGCCCGCACGCTCCCTCGCCGCGATCGGCGTCTCCGCTCTCCTGCTGGCCGGCCTCGCGGCCGGTCCGGCCGTCGCCGCCCCCGATCTCCCGGGCGCGAGCGCCGCGCAGGAGGCGGCCGCCGAGGTCGTCCTCTCGGGCACCATCGCGCTCCGCGACGCCGATGAGGAGCACCCCGCCCCCGAGAACCCGTATTTCTACGTCCAGGTCGAGGACGCCGAGGGTGACGTGGTCGCCCAGGCGAACACGGGCGCCGACTTCTCCCTCCCCGTTCCCGGCGGCGAGCCCCTCACCGTCCGCGCGAACCTGATCGGCAGCGACGACTGGTACCCGACCTGGTTCGGCGACACCCCGGTCGCCGAGGCCGCGAGGACGACCCGGGGGACCGACGAGTCCGTCGCCATCTCCCTCCTGCGCACCGCCGAGCTGTCCGGATCGGTCACCGCCGACGCGGTCCCGGGCGTCTCCTCCCCCTCCTTCGACGTGCAGGCCTGGTGGGTCGACGGAGGGACGTACTCGCTGCTCGACACCGTCCCCGTCACCGGAGCCCCCGGCGCCGCCCGTGCGTGGGACACGGGCGACCTCGCCCTGCCCGCCGGCGACTACCTCCTGCGCCTCGTGGAGCCGGGGTACCCCGCCTACGACGACCAGTACTTCTCGCGCCTGGCCCGCCTCGACGAGCGCGCGGTCGTCTCCGTGCCGCCGGGCGGCCGCAGCGGCATCGACTTCTTCCCGTCGGCCTACTCCTCCGACGTCGCCCGCCTCGCCGGGACCGACCGGTACGCGACCGCCGTCGCGGTGACCGCCTCCGGATTCGCCGACGGCGCCCCCGTCGTCTACCTCGCCAGCGGAGCGAACTGGCCGGACGCGCTCAGCGCCGGCCCCGCCGCCGCGAAGCAGGGCGGCGCCCTCCTGCTCACCGACCCGAGCGTCCTGCCCGCCGTGGTGGCGGACGAGCTGCGCCGCCTCGCCCCGCAGCGGATCGTCGTGGTCGGCAGCGCCCTCTCCGTGAGCGACTCGGTGCTCCAGCAGGTGAGGGCCCTCGGGATCCCGACCGAGCGCATCGAGGGCGTCGACCGCTACGACACCTCGCGCCGGATCGTCGAGGACGCCTTCCCGGACGGCAGCTACGAGAACGTCTTCGTCGCGACCGGCACCAACTTCCCGGACGCCCTCTCGGTGGCGCCGATCGCCGGCCGCCGCGCCGAGCCCGTCCTCCTCGTCGACGGCGCCCGCTCGCGCCTCGACCAGCCGACCCGCGACACCCTCGCCGGACTCGACCCCTCCTCCGTGCAGCTGCTCGGCGGTGCGCCGTCGATCTCGACCGCCGTCGAGGCCGACCTCCGCGCCGCGAAGATCGCCGACACCGTGTCGCGCATCGCCGGGACGGACCGCCACGACACCAGCCGACGCCTCAACGACGTCTTCCCGCCGTCCGAGCTGGGCGACACCGTCTACCTCGCGACCGCCACCGGCTTCGCCGACGCGCTGGCCGTGGGCCCGGTCGCCGCGAAGCAGGGCGCCCCGCTCTACCTCAGCGAGCCGACCTGCCTGCCGCGCAGCACCCGTGTGAAGATGCAGGGCCACGACCTCGATCAGGTGCTGCTCCTCGGCAGCCCCCTGACCCTGTCGGCGCAGGTGCGCTCGCTGTCCGCCTGCTGAGACCCGAGACGCACCGCACGAGCCCTGGAGATCCATGAGCGCCACCGCCGACCGTCCCCTCCTCGTCGGCATCGAGACCGGGGGCACGAAGGTCGTCGCGGCGGTCGCCGACGCCGCTGATCCCGAGCGGATCCTCGCGACGACGACCCTGCCGACCCGCGGGCCCGCCGAGACTCTCGCCGATCTGGCCGGCTTCGTCAGCGGCCACGGAGTCGACGGCACCGTCGCCGCGGTCGGCGTCGCCTCCTTCGGCCCGCTCGACATCGATCCCGGCTCGCCGACCTACGGGCACCTCACCTCCACGCCGAAGCTCGGCTGGGAGGGCACTGACGTCCTCGGCCCGATCGGCGCGGCCGCACCGGGCGCTCGGCTCGCGCTGGTCACCGACGTCAACGGAGCCGCCCTGGGCGAATCCCGCTGGGGCGCCGGAGCCGGAGTCGACGACTTCGTCTACCTGACCGTCGGCACCGGAGTCGGCGGCGGCGTGATCGCGGGCGGACGGCTCCTCGCCGGCAGCGGCTGGCCCGAGGTCGCGCACCTGCTGCCCCGCCGCCACCCCGAGGACGGCTTCGCCGGCACCTGCCCGTTCCACGGCGACTGCCTCGAAGGCCTGGTCGCCGGTCCCGCGATTTCGGCGCGCTGGGGCGTCGACGGCTCCCGCCTCGGCCCCGAGGAGGCGGCCGCGAACCTCCGCTTCAGCTCCTACTACCTCGCGCAGCTCGTCACGACGCTCGCCTACGTCGCGGGCGTGCGGCTCGCGGTCGTCGGCGGAGGCGTGTCGAAGACGCCGGGGCTCGTCCCCGCGGTCGAGGCCGAGGTCGAGCGGCTGATGGGCGCGCCCGGAGCGACGGGGACGGGCGGCGGGCGGATCCGCATCGTGCGCCCGGCCCTCGGCGACGAGTCCGGGGTGCGCGGGGCGATCTCGCTGGCGGAGTCCCTGCTCGGCTGAGCCCTACCCTCGTCCCATGAGCGAGCGACCCGTCGACCCCTCCGCCCCCGACTCCGGTCGCGACGAGACGGTGGAGGAGCGATCCGACCGCAACTGGAACGAGATCCTGCAGGAGCTGCGGGTCGTGCAGACCGGCACGCAGATCCTGGGCGGCTTCCTGCTGACGCTGTGCTTCCAGCAGCGCTTCGCCGACCTCGCGCCGCCCGACGTGGCGCTCTACCTCGTGCTCGTCCTGCTCGCCGCGTGCGTCACGATCCTGGCGCTGGCGCCCGTCATCGCCCACCGGCTGCTGTTCCAGCGGCGGAGGAAGGCCGAGCTGGTGCGGTTCGGCAACCGGGTGGTCACGGTGTGCCTCGCGGCGGGATCGCTGCTGTTCGTCGGAGTCGTGGGCTTCGTGTTCGACGTCGTGCTGGACGGGCCGGCAGGCCTCTGGGCGGGCGGAGGCGTGCTGCTGCTGCTCGCCGTGGTCTGGGCGACCGCGCCGGTCCTCCTGCGGAGGCGCTGAGGGCGGCGGAGTCTCCCCGCCCCTCCCCCGCGAGTCAACGGGGTACCCGGGTCCGCCGCGCTCTTCCTACCGTGGCCGCGAGGCGCGCACCGCGCCGACGCGAGAGGAGCACCATGACCGACCGGACCGAGCAGCCGCAGGAGAACCCGCAGAACCACGACCACGTCGACGACGCGGGCGTCGACAAGCCCTCGCAGGCCGAGGGCGACGACACCGAGGGATCGGCCGGCTGATCGCCGCCTCGATCCCCGTCCTCCCCGCGGTCGACAGCAGCGCGGCCGTCCTCGCCGACGGCTACCTCTTCGGGACGCGGCGCTTCGACGACGTGGGCGCGGACGCGTTCCGCACCCGGATCCTCGGACGCCCCGTGATCATGGCGCGCGGCATCGAGGCGGCGCGCTTCTTCTACGAGGGCGGGCGCTTCGACCGCGAGGGCGCGCTGCCCGGCTCGGTGCTGCACCTCCTGCAGGACGAGGGCAGCGTGCAGACCCTCGAGGACGAGCCGCACCGGCGGCGGAAGCGGATGTTCCTGGATCTGGTGGAGGCGCCCGAGCAGCGGTCGAGGCTGGTCTCGGCCTTCGCGCGGGGTGGCAGGCGTCCGCCGCCCGGCTGACCGGCGAGCGGGTCCGCCTCCAGGACGTCGCCGCGGAGGTCCTGGGCCGCGCGGTCCTGTCGTGGGCCGGCATCGAGGCCGACGAGGAGGAGGTGCTGCGGCGCACGGACGAGCTCCGGGCGATGATCGACAACGCCGGGCGCTTCGGCCCGCCCAACTGGGCCGCACGACTCCGCCGCCGCTCGACCGAGCGGTGGGCGCGCGGCCTGATCGAGGCGAGCCGGACGGCCGGACCCTCCCCGACTCCCCTGCACCGGATCGCGCACGAGAAGGAGGACGGCAGCCTCCTGCCCGTCGAGGTCGCCGCGGTGGAGCTGATCAACTTGCTGCGGCCCACGGTCGCGGTGGGGCGCTTCGTGGTCCTGGCGGCGCTCGCGCTGCACCGGCATCCGGAGTGGCGCGAGCGGCTCGCCGACCAGGAGGAGCGCGTCGCGTTCGCGAACGAGGTGCGGCGCTTCTACCCGTTCTTCCCGATGGTCGGAGGAAGGGCCCGCCGGGAGCTGGACTTCCGCGGCGAGACGCTTCCCGCGGGGCAGTGGATGCTGCTCGACCTCTACGCGACGGACCACGGCTCGCACTGGGAGGCGCCGGGCCGCTTCGATCCGGAGCGGTTCCGGTCGCCGGTCGACCGCAACGGCTTCATCGCCCAGGGCGGCGGGCACTACGGAGGCGACCACCGGTGCCCGGGCGAGCCGGCGACCGTCGACCTGCTGTCCGCGGCGCTGGAGCTCCTGGCCGCGGGGCACCCGTACGACGTCGAGGACGGGCAGGATCTGCGCGTGAGCCTGCAGAGCTTCCCGACCGGGCCGGAGGACGGCTTCGTGGTGAGGTTCCGCTAGGGGCGGGCGGGCTCGGCTGGCGGCCTCTGTCGGCGGCCTCCGCCGGGGCGGTCGTCCTCCACAGGCCGCGGTTCCGCGCGCTCTCCCCGGATCCGCTCGGGCACTCCCCGCCCGCCTCGCCCGACGAGCACGCTCGGGGTATGCAGAAGCCGAGTCAGTCCTCCGGAGCGCCGAGCTCCTCGAGCGCCCGCAGCGCCTCGCGGGCGCGCTCGAGACGATCGGCCTCGGGCTCGTCCCACCATGCCGGTCCGCGCTCGCCCAGCCCGTGCTTGGCGAGCCCGACCCTCCTGCGCGCCAGCGCCTCCGCCTCCGCGTCCTCGTGCAGCCTGGCGGAGCGCACTCCCGAGCGCCCTCGCCCGAGGTGCGAGGTGAGGCCGGCGACCACGTCCTCCGGCAGCGAGGGGTCGGTGCGCCGCCATCGGCGGCCCTTCACCACGAGCCAGCGCTCGTCGTCCTCGTCGCTCACCCCGTCACCGCCGCCTCGGGTTGAGCCGGTCTCCGGTGCTCGTGAGGTCCACCTGCTCCGGCAGCAGGAGCGCCTCGATCCGCCCCGCGGCGGAGACCCGCAGCAGGTCGTCGACGAGGGCGCGCGAGCCGCCGATCAGCGTCGAGTCGAAGTCGACCTCGCTCGCGAGGTACCAGGCCCGGTCCTCCGGCCAGAGCGCGAGCGGAGTCTGCACGACGAGTCCGGAGGCGTCGGCGAAGCCCGCCGCGCGCGCCCACGCGGTGTCCTCGAGCACCCTGACGTCGAGCGAGAGCAGAGGCCCCTCCCGCCCCGGCAGCTCGACCGTCGCCGCGGCGGCGGTCGCGGGGTGCTCCCAGCCGGTCGGCCGAGTGTCGCTCATCCACTCGGGCAGCTCGTCCGAGGCGTCCGAGCGGGAGATCAGGATCCGCGACCCGCCGCTCAGCACGCCGAACCCCTCCCAGAACACGGCCAGGCAGTCGTCGGGGGTGCTCGTGTGCTCCGCGAGCACGGCCGCGACGGCCGCGAGCTCGTCGAGCGGGAGCACTCCGAGGCGGGGCTCCGCGTACTCGTCGGGATGCTCGCCGGTGAGCGAGTACCACTGCGCGAGCGGATGCAGGAGCGTCCCCTCCCGCTCGGCGACCTCGCGCCAGCGCCGGGGCGGGTCGTCGGAGGGGTGCAGGATCCGCACGGCCTCCTCGAACAGCGGAGGGACGATCCCCTCGAAGCGCCCGAACGGGCCGAGAGCAGCCAGCATCGGCTCCGCCCGCGCGGCGTCCCGCTCGGCGCGCAGGGGCGCGTCCCGGGGTGTCGGCTCGACCATCGGCCCAGGCTAGCGCTGGACGGTCGCTCCGCTCAGGGCGGAGAGGGCCCGCTGCGGTCCCGTCTCGCGGGCGAGGCCCTCGGCGAGCGCCGCCAGCCGTTCCCGGGCGGGAGCGTCGAGTGCGAGCATCCGCCGCGCAGCCTCCGCGAGCTCTCCCGCGGAGGCGGCGTTGGGGTCGAGCACGGCGGCGAACCCGGCGTCCTCGAGTGCGGCCGCCCCCGCGAACTGGTCCGTCGAGAACGGCAGGACGACGAGCGGCACGCCCGCGGTCATCGCCTCCGTGACGCTGTTGTTGCCGCCGTGGCTGACCGCGAGTGCGGCCCTGCGCAGGAGCGCGACCTGCGGCAGGAAGCCGCGGACCAGCCAGCCCTCCGGGACCTCGCCCAGGGCCGAGCGCTCGGTCGCGCCGGAGGCGAGAGCCACCCGGACGGGCCTGCCCCCGGCCACGACGCCGGCCAGGGCCTCGACGACCCGGGCGAGCACGTCGTCGCGCACCGAGAGGAAGCTGCCGAAGCTCACGTAGACGACCGGATCCTCGGACGCGGCGAGCCACTCCTCGACCTCCGCGTCGTCCGGCTCCTCGCGGACGGCGGAGCCGAGGAACGCGTGCGGCGGCAGCTGAGCGGTGCGGGCCGGGTCGTGGAGCTCGCCCGGGTAGTTGAGCAGCAGGACGTCGCCGCTCTCGGCGAAGGCGTCGGCGCTGGGCGCCGCTCCGGGGTCCAGGGTGGTGAGGGCGGCGTTCCACTCGGCGGTGAAGGAGTCGCGCACCTGCTCGCAGAGGCTGCGGAGCGCATCGAGGTCGTCCGGCTCCGGCGCGAAGGCGTCCGGCCAGACCGGAGGGAACCCGTAGACCTCGCCGGGCACCGTGAGGGCGCTGGGGTGGCCGAGCACGACGTCGCCGTAGGGCACGCGGAGGGCCTTCAGCGCCACGCGCGCGGTGAAGGCGAGGTGGTCGACCACGATCGCGTCGGGCTGCACCTCGTCGAGGATCACGCGCAGGCGTCCGGCGACGCCGGACGGATCCCAGAGCAGATCGGTGAGCCGCTCCCGCGCCTGGTAGGCGAGGGTCGGGACCATCCCGCGCCGGGTGGCGTCGAAGAAGCCGCGGAGGGACGCGCCCTCGTCGGGCGCCTGCTCCTCCGCGCGGATCGTGCCCGGGTTGGAGCCGCGCCCCAGCCGGAGCGCGATGTGCTCGAATCCGAAGCCGTCGACGATGGAGCGCGTCGCGTCGCCGGTGGCCACGACGACGCGCTCGCCCGCCTCCTGCCACGCCGTGCCGAGGGTCGCCAGCGGCAGCAGGTGCGACGCGTAGTCGGGGCTGATGATCAGCAGGGTCACGAGGCCCCCAGCACGAGCGGCGAGCGGAGGGGACGCTCCTGGTCCGCGGTCGCGTGCGCGTAGACGCCCGAGAGGGCATGAGCCATGGCCTGCACCGTGTAGCGCTCGGCGACCATCGCACGCCCGCGGGCCGCGGCGTGCTCGCCGAGAGGCCCTCCTGCGAGATCCAGTGCGGCGGCGGCGCCGGCGGCGAGTGCCGCGGGGTCGGCGGTGTGGACCAGGAAGCCGGTCTCCCCCTCCTCGACGTAGGTCGCGGGCCCGCCTGTCGCCGGAGCGACGACGACCAGTCCTGCGGAGAGCGCCTCGAGGAGGGCGATGCCGAACTCCTCCTTGACGCTCGCGCAGACGTAGGCGCCTCCCGGAGCCGAGAGCCCCGGTCGGCCGTGCCGGATCGCGCCGAGCCAGCGGGCCACGGTGCCGTTCGGGCGGTGTCCGGCCAGGAGCAGCCCGTCGGACGCGACGGCGCGGATGCGGTCGAGCTGCTCGCGCTCGTCGGGACTCGGGTCGGCGAGGTCGCCGCCGACCAGGAGCAGGTTGGCGCGCTCCCGGAGCGAGGGGTCGGACGCCCAGGCCTCGGCGAGCGCCGCCATCCCCTTCACCCGGTGCAGGCGGCCCACGCTGAGCAGCAGCGGGAGGCCGCGGCGGTGCTCGGGCAGCTCCTCCAGCAGGAGGTCGAGCGAGGCCAGGTCCCCGCCTTCGTCCAGCGCGACCGGCTCACCGGCGGCGGAGGCCCGTGCGGCCGACTCGCCGCGCTCGACCAGGCCGACGTCGATCCCCTCCGGGACGATCGTGTGCCGCTCCGGGTGCGCGGTGATGTCGACGCCGATCAGCTCGCGGATGGTCGCCGCCAGCTCCTCCCGCGGGAACAGGACGGTGTGCGCGGCGTCGGCGGCCAGGCGCTGCACCAGGCGCACGCGGAACCAGAAGTGCTCGGCGGCGTCGCGCTCGCCGAAGTCCGCGCGGGTGAGGGCGCCGGACGCGTCCAGGCCCGCGATCAGGGCGTGCGGGTCCGGAGCGAGGGTGAACACGACGGGGATCTCGAGCTCCCGGGCGACCGCGGCCGCCGCGAGGGATCCGACGTCCGCCATCCGCAGGTGCAGCACGTCGACCCGGCCGGCCGCGCGCAGGATCCGGCGGATGCCGCGCTCGGCGGCGATGCGGCGGCTCCACGCCTGGGGCATCGCGACGGGCGGCCCCACGAACGGGACCGGAGCGAAGCCGTGGCCGGAGTCGGGCAGCTCGCCGAGCGCGCGCTCGGCCTCGGCCGGAGTCCCGCGCGAGAGCGTGAGCACCCGATCGATGCCCTCCTGCTCGACGAGCGAGTCGCCCAGGCGCACCAGCAGGGTCGCGATGCCGCCGTTGTCGCCGGCGCCCACCCGCGTCAGGGTGCCGTCGATGTCGGCGTGGACGAAGAGCTGCGCGACCGTCGGCCCGGCCTCCACGGCCGGTGCGGGGGCGAGGTCGCCGAGGGCGAGCCGGGCGAGGGGCCCGATCGGCGCCGCCTCCTGGGCCAGGCCGGTGAGCAGGAGCTCGGCGTCGTCGGAGCCGCGCTCGCCGAGCGCGTCCGTCGCGGCGGCCCGCGCCTCCAGCCCCTCCGCACGATCGGCGGCCACGTGCAGGAGGGTGCGCTCGGCGATCGTGCCGGGCACGAGGCCCAGGGTCTCGACGAGCCGTGCCCGGGCCGCCGCTTCGCGCTCGCCGAGCAGCGCGCCCTCGAGCGCGACGGCGACGAGGTCGGGGGTCGAGGAGGCCCAGAGCAGGACGGTGCGCTGCGCGAGCATGCCCGAGAAGCCGCCGTCGCGGACCAGGCGCAGCAGCGGTCCGAGCGCGGCGGGGCGGGGCAGGCGCCCGCCGAAGGCCCAGGCGGCGTGCTCGCGGAGGTACGGGCGCTCGTCCTCGAGCAGCATCAGCAGCGCGAGGTCGGCCTCCTCGTCGAAGACCTGCGCGAGCGAGTGCACGGCCGCGATCGCAGTGAGCTGGTCCGAGGGGTCCAGGGCTGCGCGGGTGAGCAGGCGCACCGCGCGGCCACCACCGTCGCTCACCGCGGCGACCGTCAGCTCGTCGGCCATCCGGACGGCCTCGAGCAGAGTGGGAGCGGCGCGCACGGCGTCGAGAGCGGTCTGCGTGGCCATGGTTCACCTGGTCTGTCGGAGCGGAGAGTGCGACGGAGCGCGACTCCCGACCGCTGGAGCGGCCCAGGAGGAGCGGACCGGTACCGAGCATGCCGCGTGGGCGGCTGGGATTTCGCCACTTGCGTCGGATCTCCTCCCGCGGTACGGCCTCCTGTCAAGGGGGTGATGGCCGCAGTTCGTTTGCGCAACGCGCGAGGATCCTCAGCCGCGGGTCCACTCCAGGAGCCGCTCGACCGGCCAGGTGGTCACGATCCGCTCCTCCGGGACGCTGAGCCGCTCCGCCCGCTCGGCTCCGTAGTCGAGCAGGCTCAGCTGGCCCGGAGCGTGCGCGTCGCTGTCGATCGAGAACAGGCAGCCCTCCTCGAGCGCGAGCGCGATCAGCTCGTCCGGCGGGTCCTCGCGCTCGGGGCGGGCATTGATCTCGACCGCGGTGGAGTGGTCGGCGCACGCGCGGAACACGGCCCGGGCGTCGAAGGTCGACGGCGGGCGGGTGCCGCGCTCGCCCGACACCAGCCGCCCCGTGACGTGGCCGAGGACGTCGGTCCGCGGATCCGAGGCCGCCGCGACCAGCCGGGCCGTCATCTCGCGGGAGGGCAGCCGAAGCTTCGAGTGGGCGCTCGCGACGACCACGTCGAGGCGGTCCAGCAGCTCGTCCGTCTGGTCGAGCGCGCCGTCCTCGAGGACGTCGACCTCGATCCCGCTGAGCAGCCGCAGGGTCCCGGTGTCGAGGCCAGCGAGATGGGCGAGCTGCTCCTCCAGCCGCTCCGCGCTGAGACCGTGGGCGACCCGGAGCCGCGGCGAGTGGTCGGTGAGCGCCAGGTACTCGTGGCCGAGCGCGCGGGCCGCGTCCACCATCGCGAGGACGGGCGTCGCCCCGTCGGACCACTCGCTGTGGCTGTGGAGATCGCCGCGCAGCCGTCCCCGCAGAGCGCTCGCGGGCGGAGGAGCCGAGCCGCGCAGCTCCGCGAGGTAGTCGGGCACCCGGCCCGACCGCGCCTGCTCGATCACCGTGAAGGTCGTGTCGCCGATCCCGGAGGCCCGCCGCACGAGGGCGAGGTCGTCCCGCTCGGCGGACGCCATCCCCTCCAGCACCGCGGCCGCCCGGCGGAACGCCTTCGCCCGGTAGCGGGAGGCCCGCTCCCGCTCGAGCAGTGCTGCGATCTCCTCGAGTGCCGCGATCGGGTCCATGCGCCCGGTCTACCACGGCGCCCGCCGCGGCCTCACCCCCTCGACGGCGGCCTCGGCTCCGGCCCCCGGCCTCATCCCGCCTCGGCCCCGCCCCGGTCCCGGCCCGTCGACGCTGGGAACCGGCCGAGCCCCGTTGCCGACCGCAGCGATCGAGATATATCGTGACTCTCGTCCACTCGCGATGTATCGCGTTTCAGAAAGGCACCCCGGTGCAGGAGGAGGAGCTCATGTCCCTCGAGAAATGGCTCGTACAGGCCGGCGAGACGAAGGTCATCGACCTCGACGTCGTCCGCTCGGTCAAGGTCGCCCTCGTCGGCGGCCAGATCGACGTCATCGCCCACGACGAGCCGACCGCTCGCGTGGAGGTCCACAGCGTCGACGGCCGCCCGCTCCAGGTCTCGATGGACGGCGACCGCCTCGAGATCGACCACGTCCAGCTCCGCTGGGACACCATCGTCGACGTCGTGAAGGGCCTCGGCCGCCGCGGCGACCGCGCCGACATCAGCCTCCTCGTCCCCCGCGGCGTCGACCTCAAGTTCGACACCGTCTCGGCCGACGGCCTGGTCTCGGGTCTCCACAGCGACGCCCGCGTCTCGACGGTCGGCGGCGACATCGTCGTCGACGGCCTGCACGGCGACATCGAGGTGAACACCGTCCACGGCGAGCTCTCGGTCCGCAGCCACACCGGCCGTGTCACCGCGCGCACCGTCTCCGGCGACGTCACCGCGACCGGCGAGCTCACCCGCTTCACCGTCGACGGCGTCTCGGGCAGCGTGTTCGTCGACGCCGAGGGCACCCCCGACCGGATCCAGGCCAACACCGTCAGCGGCGACCTCACGATCCGCGTCGACGAGGGCCTCGGCGCCCGCTACCGCATCAACACCGTCTCGGGCACGCTCCAGCTCGACGGCTCCGTCGTCAAGGGCACCTTCGGCCGGGGCTTCACCTCGACCACGGGCTCGCTCGACTCGAAGTGGGTCGACGTCGCCGCCAACTCCGTCTCGGGAGACGTGGTCGTCGTCCGCCGGTCCGTCGCCGCGTCCTCCGCCTCGGTGGGCGAGGGCTGGGGCTCCCCCGGCACCGGCCCGGCCGACGACCGCCGCCCGATGGACGGGAGCTCGCTGTGAGCCCCGTCTTCGCGCACGGCCGCCTGCGCCTCTACCTGCTCAACCTCCTCGCCGAATCGCCGCGCCACGGCTACGAGCTGATCCAGGCGCTCAGCGAGCGCTTCGGCGGCACCTACGCGCCCAGCGCCGGCACCGTCTACCCGCGCCTCGCGAAGCTGGAGGAGGAGGGACTCGTCACGAAGGAGGCCGACGGCCGCAAGACCGTCTACTCCATCACCGACGCCGGCCGCGCCGAGCTCGCGAACCGCGCGACCGACCTGGGCGACATCGAGGAGGAGCTCACCGATTCCGTCCGCCGGCTCGCCGACGAGGTCCGCCTCGGCGTCGCGGAGGCGATGAAGAGCCTCCGCGCCGACCTGGCCAGCGCCGCGCGCGACTCGCGGGAGCCCGGACGCCGACCGGAGCACTCTGCCGAGGAGCCGCGCCCGCAGGACACGTCCGGCACCCCCTCCGAGCAGCCCGCGCCGGAGCAGGCCGCACCGGCCTCGCCCGACGCGCGCACCGCCTCGCGGATCGCCCTGCGCGACGCCGAGGTGCTGCTCACCGAGTTCCGCGACGAGCTGCGCGCGGAGCTGCGCACCGCCGCCTCCTCGGGATCGGTGACGACCGCGAGCGTCGACGCCCTGCGCGCCGCGCTCGACGAGGCCCGCGCCTCGGTCCGCTCCACCCTGGACTGAGCCCGGACACCGTACCGCCGAGAGGGCGGGGATCCCGCCCGGGGTCCCCGCCCTCCCGGCGCTACTGCCGCCCGACCGCCAGCGCCTCCTCCTCCACGTCGAGGAACGCCAGAGCGCTCACCACCGCCGGCTCCTGGTACCGCCCCTCGGAGCGCGCGCGGAGCACCGCCTCCCGCTCGGCCGCGATCATCACGCGCCGGAGCCGGTTGTAGGCCTGCGGGAGCGGCTCCACGCCCTCGCCCTCCGGAGGGTTCTCCAGGGCGTCGGCGAGGAACGTCGCGTTCCGCCGCAGCCGGTCGAGAACGCGGTCCTCCACTCCGTCCTGCGGCTCCGCGTCGAGCCGGGCGAGCCCGGCGGCCTGCGCCTCGGCGAGCAGCATCTGCTTCTCGACGTGCTCCTGCATCTCGTTCGGGGCCGGCAGCTTCAGGGCGCGGACGAGCCGCGGGAGCGCGAGCCCCTCGACGAGCGTCCCCGCCACCACGATGAAGGCGAGGAACTGCAGGAACGCGCGCTGCGGCGTCTCCGCGGGCAGGAGGAACGCGGCGGCGAGGGTGACCACGCCGCGGATGCCCGCGAACGACACCCCGATCGCGGTCGGCCAGGTCCACCCGCGCTGCTGCAGCCGGCGCGGACCGTGCCGGAACAGCAGCGTCGTCATGCACATCCAGGCCACGCGGCTCCCGACCAGCGCCGCGAGCACGGCCGCGCCGATGCCGACCGTCTGCCAGACCCCGATGCCCGAGTCGGCCGTCGCCTCCACCACCGACGACAGGCTCAGCCCGATGAAGAGGAACACCGCGTTCTCGAGCAGGAACTGGATCGTCCGCCAGTTGAGCGACTCCGCGATCCGCGCCTGCGCGGACTGGATGACCGGCGCCCGGTAGCCCAGGTAGAGCCCCGCGACCACGACCGCCAGCACCCCGGAACCGTGCAGCAGCTGCGCCGGGATGAACGCGACGTAGGGCGTCACCAGCGAGAGGCTCGTGTCCAGGACGGACGACTGCACCTGCTTGCGCACGAACCCGAGCAGCACGGCGATGCCGATCCCGACCCCGCCGCCCACCGCCACGGCCAGCACGAAGTCGAGCGCGATGCGCCCGGGAGTGACCGTGCTGACGATCGCCAGGAGTGAGGCGTTCAGCGCCACCAGTGCGGTCGCGTCGTTGAGGAGGCTCTCGCCCTCGAGCACCGTGAGCATGCGCCGCGGCAGGCGGAGCCGCCCCGCGATCGCCGTGACCGCCACCGCGTCCGTGGGCGCCACGATCGCGCCGAACGCGAGGGCCGCGGCGACCGTGATCGCCGGGACGACCATCCAGGCCACCGCGCCGACCACCGCGACCGTGAAGACGACGAGCCCGACCGACAGCAGGAGGATGCTGTCGCCGCGAGCGCGGACGTCGAGGACGGAGGTGCGGATCGCCGCCGCGTAGAGCAGCGGCGGCAGGATCCCGAACAGCACCACGTCCGGCTCGACCACCACCTCCGGGATCCCGGGGACGAAGGAGGCGAGGGCTCCGACGGCGACGAGCGCCACGGGAGCGGACCAGTTCACCCGCCCCGACAGCCCGGTGACCAGGACGGTCACCACCACGAACGAGACGATCCAGACGATCGCGACGACGGGCTCCTCCATCGCGCTGCTCCTCTCGGGCGCGGTGCGCCTCCGCGCACGATCATGGCACTGCGGAGGCGCTCGCGCGGCGCGGGACGGGACGGCCGGGTCGATCGGACCGCCCGGAGTGAGGATTGCCTTAATAAGGTGACCCTAAGTAAGGTGAGGCGACCCTTACCGATCCTCCGAGAGGACCACGCCGTGCATCCACGACGACCCCGCATCCACCGTGCCGCCATCGCGCTGCTCGCCACCGTCTCCCTGGCGGGCGGCGCCCTCGCGCTCGCTCCGTCCGCGTCCGCCGCCGCCTCGCCCGGGACCGTCACCGACGCCTCCTTCACCTGGGGTCTCAGCGGCGAGGCCGGCGGCGGCGCGTTCTTCGGCGGCTGCAACTTCCTCAGCGCGGGGACCGCCGGCGACACCGGCAGCTCCCGCCTCTGGACCGAGGCCGACGGCTTCTACGCCCAGGAGGCGGGCAACGTCTCGATCGTGAAGCCCGACGCCTCCGGCGCACTGGTGCCGACCAGCTGGGGCACCAAGTGCCAGACCGCCGCGGGCACCCCCGTCAACCCGGCCTCCACCGCCTCCCTCACCCGGAACGCGGTCCTCGTCGACGGCGGCACCGGCACGGTCGCCGCGGACGGCTCGACGCGCATCGAGTGGGACGGCTCCTTCACCGTCGCGTTCTACGGCGGGCTCACCTACTGGACCGCCACCGATCCGGTGCTGAGCGTGGACGGAGCGGGCAACGGGACGCTGACCGCGACCGCGAGCGGCTACGGCACCGACATGGCCGACCAGACGAAGTGGGTCCCGGTCGCCCCGCAGCAGGTCGTCCTCGCCGACATCCGCGGAGCCGCGGCCGACGACGACTCCCTCACGGCCGCTCCGGACTACCTCGGCGTCGCGGTCACCACGGCGGGGACCGCGCAGTCGCGCACCGGAGCGTCGTGGGGCTCGTTCCCGCAGAGCTTCATCGACTTCCAGGCGAAGACCGGCCAGAGCAGCTACTGGTACAGCTCCGGCGGCTCGCGCGACGCGGCCAAGCCCGCCTCGCCGCTCTCGGTCGCGTACACGCTGACGGGCGCCACGACTCCGGAGCCGACCACGCCGCCGACCACGCCGCCGACCACCCCGCCGACCGAGCCAGGCGAGCAGGACATCACCGTCCAGGTCCCGGCCGTCACCGCTCCCCCGGCCACCGGGAGCTTCGGCTGGGCGTTCGAGAGCACCGACGCCGTCAGCCTCGGCACGGCGGTGCAGGCAGGATCGACGTTCGTCGCGAACGGCGCGCTCAACACCATCGCCGTGACCGACACCCGCTCGGGCGGCTCGACTCCGTACGGCTGGAGCATCGCCGGGTCGGTCAGCGGCTTCACCTCCGCCGCCGGCGGCTTCGACGCCGGCTACCTCGGCTGGACGCCGAGCGTC
The DNA here is from genome assembly GCF_002931775.1 of Rathayibacter sp. AY1F4. NCBI lineage: Bacteria > Bacillati > Actinomycetota > Actinomycetes > Micrococcales > Microbacteriaceae > Rathayibacter > Rathayibacter sp. AY1F4. The sequence goes on along the minus strand of NZ_PSVE01000016.1, from coordinate 70,372 downwards.
GCCGGTGCGGGACCGGCGGTCGCGGCCGGCGCCGCTGTCGGCTCGACCCTCGAGAACGGGGCGGGACTCGCCGAGCCCGCGACGCTCGCCTCCAGCACCGCCGCGGCGAGCGCCTCCGTCGATGCGGCCGTGAAGCTCGTCATCCCCACCACGACGCCCGCGGGCGACTACGCGGCGACGCTCACCGTCACCGCGCTCGGCTGACCGGCCGGGCGACCCCTCGGGGCGGCGCCGCACTCCTCCGGGAGGCGGCGCCGCCCTCTCGTCACTCCACTTCCTGCACCGAGACGGACCCCATGCACCGCTCCCCCCTCGCACTCACCGCCCTCCTCGTCGGAGTCGTGCTCGCTGCCGCGCCCGCCGCCGACGCGTCGACCGTCTCCGCCGCGCCCGCCGCCGCGACCGGCCCGGCCTGGAGCATCGGCCCGACCGCCGACGACTCCGGCGCCGTCCGCGCGAACTTCGACTACGCGCTCGATGCCGGAGCCGTCGTCGAGGACTCGATCTCGGTCCGCAACGACGGCGCCGCCGAGCTCGTCCTCGACCTCTACTCCGCCGACGCGTTCACCACCCGCGAAGGCGGGATCGACGTGCTCACCGCGGGAACCGCCTCCGAGGACTCCGGCACCTGGATCTCCCTCGACTCCGCGTCGCTGTCGCTCGCCCCGGGCCAGGAGGCCGCCGTCCCCTTCACCGTGACCGTTCCGGCCGACGCCCTCCCCGGGGACCACCCCGCGGGGATCGTCACGTCCCTCCGCGTCGACGACCCGGACGCCCAGGTCCAGGTCGACCGCCGTCTGGGCACGCGCCTGCAGCTGCGCGTGGCGGGCGATCTCGTCCCGACGGTCGAGCTGTCGGAGCCGCGGGTGGCGTTCTCGGGCAGCTGGAACCCCCTCGCGGTCGGCTTCGTCACGGTCGACTACTCCGTCGCGAACACGGGCAACACCCGCATCACCGGGCAGACCTCCACGAGCGTCTCCGGTCCGTTCGGAGTCGCCGCGGCGAGCGCGCAGCGGCAGCTCCCGGAGGTTCTCCCGGGCTCGGAGATCGACGTGCAGGAGCGCCTCGACGGCGTCGGTGCGCTGCTCCGGCTCTCGGGCGCCGTGAGCCTGCAGCCCAGCAGCGTGGGCTTCGGTGCCGCGGCGATGGAGGCGGTCACGGCCGAGTTCGGCCTGGCCGCCGTCCCGGTCGCCGCCCTCCTCATCCTGCTGGGGGCCGCTGCGCTCGTCGCACTCGCCGTGGCCCTCGGGCGGCGCCGGGCGCGCGCCTCCTCCCGGGGATAGCCGCACCGCACGCGCAGAACGTCAGCGGAGAACAGCCGCCCTGCCGGGACAGAGGAGGCCCGACCGACGCAGCCGACGTTCTGCGCATCGGAGGAGTCGCGCCGACCACCGGCCGAGGGCGGGCGGCTCAGCCGGCCGCTCCCCGTCGCCACGGGAGGCACCCGGTGAGGTGCAGGACGGCCAGGACGGCGATCAGAACGGCGAGCGCCAGCGCTCCGATCAGCAGCGGGAGCACCGGGGAACCCGCCACCGCCTCCGGCACCAGTCCGCCGCCGTCGCGGACGACCGTGGTCGCCTCGCCGACGAGCCCCGCCTCCGCAGCGCCCGCCGCGGACGGAGGCGCCGTCGCGGCGGTCGGCCCCGCGGCCCCGGCCGCCGCCGTGCCGCCGGTGGGAGCGGGGCCCGTGGGAGCGGAGCCCGTCGGCGCCGCACCCGTCTCCGGAACCGCGACGACCACGGGCGCGGAGGCGTCGTAGTTCACCAGGAGCGGGGTGGCGGGCTTCGCCGGATCGCGGACGCCGCCCGAGGTCAGCCAGTAGCCGACCTGGCCGGTCTGCTCCTGGAAGCGCAGGAAGCTCGGTGGGAACGATCCCCAGTGCGCCTCGTTCTCGGCGGTCCTGGGCACCTGCCCGCCGATCTGGCTCGCTACGCCCCGGTACTCCGGGATCACGCTGAATCCGCCGGCCCCGAGCGGTGCGCCGCGGACCTCGGCGAGCACGACCGAGGCGGCGGGGACCGGGCGCCAGACCGAGGCGTCGTCGCGGGAGGCGCCGTATCCGCTCGCGGTGGCGGTCAGCCGCCCGTTCCCGGCGGCGTCGAGCTCGAGCACCGGGTCGCTCGCGCTCCAGTAGGTCATGCCTCCGTAGAAGGCGACGGTGAAGGAGCCGCTCCAGCGGAGGGTCAGACCCGCTGCCGAGGCCTCGCCCGCGCCGCCGCCGATGACCACCTGGGTCTGGGTGCTCGACGCCGGCGAGGCGGCGCGGACGGCCGCGCCCGAGGGGTCGGTGCAGCGGGTGGCGAAGGAGGCGCCGGTCCACCCTCCGTCCGCCGTCGCCTTCTCGATCGAGACGGCCCCCTCCCGCGACGAGTAGAGGCCGTCCGCCTCGGCCCAGACGCGGGAGCCGCCGGTATCGCCCGCGGTGCCCGCGCTGAGGAAGTTGCAGCCGCCGGCGAAGGCGCCGCCGGAGGTCTCGCGGTTGAGTCCCCAGCGGAGCTCGGCGTCCGCGATGCGGCCGTCGGCTCCGGTCGTCACGCCCTCGGGCACGGTCACGCCGATCTCGGTCCCTCCTCCGGGAGTGGTGGGCGTCGCGGCGGCCGCCGGAGCGAGCCCCAGCGCCAGCACGGCCGCGGCTGCGAGGCCCGCCAGGCGGCGCCTCATCGGGCGTCCGCCGTCTCGCGGTCGAGCAGCGGAGGCGCGGCGGCGACGGGCGCCGGGGCGGACGCCGCGTCGACCGGTTCCGCGTCGACCGGTTCAGCGAGAGCCGGGTCCGCACCGGACACCACGCTCCGCACCTCCGATCCCCGCCGCGTCCGCCGCCGGCGCGCCGCGCGCACGATCGCCACGACGGCACTCGCGAGCACCAGCCCCGCCGCGATGAGCAGAGCAGCGCCGAGCGCGAGGGGGAGCCAGACCGGCACCTCCTGCGCCGGTGGAGCGCTCGGCGCGCCGGGCGCGGCCGCCGCGACGACGGTCACCTCGCTCTGCGCGCTCGCTCCCGAGGCGGCGCCCGTGAGCGTGAGCAGGTGAGTGCCGCCGCGCAGATCGGCCGGCAGCGGGAGGACCCCCGCGATCTCGCCACGGGTGCCGGCGGTGAGCGGGCCGACGCCGACCACGCCGTCGTCGAGGGTCGCGACGACCTGCTCCGAGGCGGCGAAGCCCTGACCGGTGAAGGAGAGGGCGTTCCCCGCGACCGCCGAGGAGGCGGTGTAGCCGACGCGCGCGGTGCCGACGGCCGCGGTCGACTCCTCCGAGCCCGGAACCGCCGCGCCCGCGGCTCCCGCGCCCGCATCAGCCGCAGCGGGGGCCGCCGCGGGCGCCGCGAACGAGACCGGAGTGAACGACTCGTTGCTCGCGTTCTTCACTCCGTGCGCGCCGAGGGTGATCACGCCGCACTGCACCTCGAGGCAGTCGACGGTCGTGAGCGCCCCCGAGCGGTCCATCGCCTCGAAGCGCGCCGACGGGATCGTCAGGTCGACGACGAAGGAGCCGTCGGCCGCGAGCACGCCGTTCGCCGCCGACTCCGTCTCGCCGCCCGGGAAGGCCACGAACCGCTCGTAGCCCGCGTTGTCCTTCGACTGGGAGTCGGGCACGTACCGGTAGTCGGCACCGGCCTGCCCGCCGCTGCTGGGCGCCCAGCCCTCGCCCGACACCCAGCCGAACAGGACGTACACCCCGCCGAAGCCCCCCGCGACCGACTGGAATCCGCGTCCTGCGACGGTGATCGACGTCGCCTCGGCGGGATCGGCAGCGGACGCACCGCCCGGGAGGGTGATCGTCACGGAGCCGGCGGCGGCGGCCGCGGGGGCGGCGAGCGGAGCGGCGGCGACCGCCGCCCCGAGCAGCACGGCGGCGAGGAGGCGGGCCGGAGCGGCCGGACGGTGCGGGCCCGCCGCAGCAGCCCGGCGGAACGTGCGGATCATCGGATCTCTCCTGTCGGCGCAGCGGCGCGGGTGTCGGCGTCTGACGGGGGCCGGTCGGTGCGCCGCGCACGCTCCGGCCGGATCGAGAGGACTCCGTCGGCGTCGGCGTCGACGCGGATCGGGAAGCGGTAGACGTCGCTCAGCAGCTCCGTCGTCAGGGCGAGCGCGGGCGGCCCGTCGGCGCGGACCCGTCCGCCCTCGAGCACGACGACGCGGTCGGCGTAGGCGGCGGCCAGCCCGAGATCGTGCAGCACGACGACGGCCGAGCCGCCCGACTCCGTGTGCGAGCGGACCTGGCCGAGCAGGCGCTCCTGATGTCGGATGTCGAGACTGGCCGTCGGCTCGTCGAGCAGCACCAGATCGCACTCCTGCGCGCGCATCCGCGCGTACGCCACCCGCGCCCGCTCGCCACCCGAGAGCTCGGGCATCCGCCGGTCGCGCAGCGTCGCGACCTCCGCGTCCGCGAGGGCCAGCGCGACGGCCGCACCCGCACCGTCGGCGCCCCGTCTCGGCGACCGGCCCATCTCGACCACCTCGGCGACCGTGAAGGGGAACGACACCTCGTTCGACTGCGTCAGCACGGAGCGCAGCAGAGCGAGCTCGGGCGCGCGGTAGCTCCGGAGGCTCCGCCCGTCGAGGTCGATCTCGCCGGCGTCGGGCACGGAGTCCCCCGCGAGCACCGAGAGGAGGGTCGACTTCCCGGCGCCGTTCGGCCCGACCAGCGCGACGAACTCGCCGCGGCGGATCCTCAGATCGATGCGGTCGAGCACCTGACGGCGGCCGTAGGCGACGCCCGCACCGGACGCGCGCAGCCGCTCCTCCGCGCTCACGCCCAGCCTCCCGAGCGCACGCGGGCCCGCCGCAGCAGCCAGAAGAAGAACGGACCGCCGACCAGCGCGGTGAGCATCCCGATCGGCAGGTCGGCGTACGGCACCGCGGTGCGCGCGACCGCGTCGGCGGAGACCAGCAGCAGCGCCCCTCCCACGGCGCTCGTGCCGATCAGCGCCCAGTGCGCCGGCCCGAGGACCATGCGCAGCAGGTGCGGCACGACCAGCCCGACGAACGCGATGATGCCGCAGAGGGCGACGGCGGCGGAGGTGAGCGCCGCGACGACCACGATCGCGGCGATCCGGGTCCGCTCGATCGGCACCCCGAGGTGCTGCGCCTGGCGCTCGCCGAGGGCCAGCAGGTCGAGCCGGCGCGAGAGGAGGGCGGCCGCGACGATGCCTGCCGCGGTGATCGGCAGGACGATCGCCACGTCCTGCCAGCGCGTGCCGTTGAGGGACCCGAGCTGCCAGAACACGATCTGCTCGCGCTGCTGCGTGGTGCCGAGGAAGGTGAGGAGCGCGATCCCCGCGCCTCCGACCGCGTTCACCGCGATGCCGGTGAGCACGAGCGTGACCACCTCGGTGCGCCCGCGGGCCCGGGCCGTCAGGTACACCAGGAGGGTCGCGATCAGCCCGCCGACGAAGGCGACGGCCGGCGCGGTCAGCGGCCCCAGCGCGTCGAGCCCGGTCACGATCACCGCGGCCGCGCCGAGAGCGGCTCCGGAGGAGACTCCGACGACGCCGGGCTCGGCCAGCGGATTGCGGAACACCCCCTGCATGACGGCCCCGCCCACGGCGAGCGCCGCCCCGACGACGGCGGCCATCGCGATCCGGGGGAAGCGGATCGCCCAGAGCGTCGCGTCGCCGTTCACGTGTGCGGGGGTCTCGAGCACCGGCAGCACTCGAGCGCCGAGGACGTCGTTCACGTGCTGGGCGACCGAGCCGAGGATCTGCGCGGGTGGGATCGGGAGCTGCCCGAGACCGGCGGAGACGACGGCGACGACGACGAGCCCGAGGATCAGGGCGCCCATGAGGACCGGGACCCGGCTGAGGCGCGGGGCGGGCGCTCCCGCGACGGCCGTCATCGGGCGCTGTCCGGAGCGTAGATCGCGACAGCCAGCGCGTCGAGCGTGCGCGGGGTGTCGGGGCCGAAGCTGAGGATGCGGGTGTCCGCCATGTCGACGATGCGGCGGTTCTGCCCGGCCGGTGTCTGGGCGAGCGCGGGCACCTGCTGGAGCAGTCCGTCCACTCCGTCGACCGAGTCGAGGCCGCCGGTCATCATCAGGACGAGATCCGGTGCGGCGGCGACGAGCCCCTCGTCGGTGAGCGGTCGCATCCCCTGCCAGCCGATCTCCTCCGCCACGTCCACACCGCCCAGCGAGCGGACGAGGTCGTCGGCGCCCGAGCCCTCGCCGAAGAGGTAGTAGACGCCGGACTGGCCGCGCACGTAGAGGAACGCGATCCGCAGCCGCTGAGCCGGGTCGGCCGGGGCGACCGCGCCGATGCGGGCGATCGTCTCGTCGACGGAGGCGCTCACGCGCGCCGCGAGCTCGGCTCCGCGCTCCGGCACGCCGAGCGCCGCCGCCACCTCGCCGACGAGGGAGGGGATGGTCGCGATCGACCTGTCCGCGCCGACCACGACGACGGGGATGCCGGCGTCCCGCATCTGCAGGACGGTGTCCCACGGGCCGAGGCTGGTGTCGGTGATGATCACGGTCGGCGCCAGGTCGAGGATCGCCTCAGCGGCGAGGTCGTGCCCGTTGCGGGTGACCATCGGCCGGTCGGCGATCTCGGCGAAGTCGCTCGAGAGGTCGCGGCCGACGACGGAGTCGCCCAGACCGAGCTCGAACACGAGCCGCGAGGTGGAGCCGTACAGGTCGAGCGCGAGGATGCGGGACGTGTCGGCCACCGTGACGGCCGTGCCCTGCGCGTCGACGACGGAGGCGGGCAGCGCCTGCGGACCCGACGAGATCGGCTCGACGGGAGCCGCCTGGATCCGGGCCGTGGAGGGGCCGGTAGCGGTGCGCGGCTCGGCGAGCGGTGCGACGTCGGCGAGACGCGGAGTGACCGGGCCGTCGACCGCGGACTCCGCCGAGGAGCAGCCGCCCAGCAGCCCGAGAGCGACCAGGGCGGCGGCCAGGAGGCCTGCGGAGCGGCGGTGGAGGAGCGGCACGATGTCGCCTTTCTCAGAGGCGCCCGAGGCGGGGGCTGGTCGAAAAGTTAGCTAATGCTAACCTAACCTCGCTCGCCCACCGCGAGCCCTGGCCCCCGACGAGACGAGCCGACCGTGACCGCAGCCACGACGACCGACAGCCCCTCCACCCCCGCCCCGACAGCGCCTCCGGGAGTCGCCGCCGCACTCCGCGAGGCCACCTCCGAGGAGCACAGGCACGCCGAATCGCGCGGCTACATCACGGCGCTGATGCAGGGCACGCTCTCCCTCCGCGAGTTCGCGCGCTACCTCGGACAGCTGCTCCCCGTCTACGAGGCGCTGGAGTCGCGCCGCCCCGCCCCGGAGGATCCGGCCCTGCTCCACGACACCGCCGTCCACCGCGTCGCAGCCCTGCGCTCCGGCCTCGCCGCTCTCGGGGTCGACCCCGCCTCGATCGTCCCCCTCGACGCGACGGCGCGCTACGCGGCCCGTCTGGAGTCCCTCGGCGACGGCGACGGACTGCTGCACCTCGCCCACCACTACACGCGCTACCTCGGCGACCTCTCGGGCGGTCAGGCGATCGCGACGATGATGACCCGCCACTACGGCGCGGACGCGGAGCAGCTGGCGTTCTTCCGCTTCGACGCGATCCCGAACGCCGTGCACTTCAAGCGGGCGTACCGCATCCAGCTCGACGAGCTGGCCCTGCCTCCGCGCGCTCTCGACGCGATGGTGGCGGAGGCGCGTCTGGCCTTCTCCCTCAACGCCGCGGTCTTCGACGCGCTCGACGCCACCCGCCCGCGGACGTGACAGCCGCCGGCTAGCGGCCGGCCTCGTGGATGTCGCGCGCCTTGGTGACCTTCGCCGGGTCGACCGGGTTCATGCCGAGGACGATCTTGCCGCGCGAGTGCCGCTTCTCGAGGTCGTCGAAGGCGTCCTGCACCTGGTCGAAGGGGTAGAAGCCCGAGACGAGCACCCGCAGCTTCTGCTCGCCGACGAGGCCGACCAGCTCGCCGAGGATCTCGGTGTCGCGCTGGGCGGTCTCGGCGTCGGGCCAGACGGCGCGCAGCTCGATCTCCTTGCGGTCGTCGCTGGAGTGGAAGCGGCCCGCCGCGATGCCGAGCTCGTCGGCGAGGGCGTCGTTCTCCCCGCCGAAGTTGTCGAGGAACACCGTGACCCCGCCGGGCGCCGCGGCCCGGATGCGGTCGGCGATCCCGTCGCCGTAGACCACCGGCTTCACGCCGATCTGGCGGAGGTAGTCGAAGTTGCGCTCGCCGCAGGTGCCGATCACGGTCGCGCCGCGGAGCTTCGCCAGCTGGATCTCGAGACTGCCGACTCCTCCGGCCGCCGCGGAGACGAGGACGGTGTCGTCGGGTCCCACATGCGTGGCCTCCAGCGCGCGCCACGCGGTCACTCCGGCGAGGAACAGCGCGCCGCCGACCTCCCAGCTCACGGAGGCGGGCTTGGCGACGAGGTTGCGGCGCGGCACCACGACGTGGGTCGCGTGGGAGCCGACGAGCGCGTGGCCGACCACGTCGCTGCGGAGCTTGATGTCGGTGACGCCCTCGCCGAGCGCGACGACGACGCCCGAGAAGTCGGTGCCCTGGCGCATCGGGAAGGCCGCGGAGTGGTCGGAGTCGAACTGGCCCTGCCGGATGAACGCCTCCATGTGGTTCACCCCGGCGGAAAGCACCTCGACCAGCACCTCGCCCGCCCCGGGCTTCGGCCGCTCGACCTCGGCGATCTCGAGGACGTCCGCGTCGCCGAAACGGCTGTACTGGACGACGCGGGCGGCGGTGGGGCTCAGACGGGACATGCGCTCATCATCCGCCCCCGCCGCCCGAAGCCCCCGACCCCCGAACGGGGGCGTGCGACTCAGGAGGGGTCGCTCGGGCAGTACAGCTGGGTGCGCGGACCGGAGCGGTCGATGACGTGCTCGGACATCGGCCGACCGCAGAGCGGGCACGCCTGCCCCGCGGGCGCCTCCTGCTCGGGCTGGTCGTACGGGCCGAGCGGCGGCGGGCCGATCCAGGGGAACAGCCGCGCGTTGAAGCGCTGGTAGAGGGAGCCGGTCTTCTTCCGCGTCATATCCTTAGTGTACTAACCATCAGGGCACGATGAGAGGATGACGCCGTGGAAACCGACCCGCTCGCCCTCCAGAACCAGGTCTGCTTCTCCCTCGCCGTCGCGGCGCGCACCGTCATCGGGCTGTACCGCCCCGTGCTCGAGCCGCTCGGACTCACGCACCCGCAGTACCTCGTGATGCTCGCGCTCTGGGAGCGCAGCCCCCGCTCGCTCGCCGACCTCGGCTCCGCCCTCCGCCTCGAGCCGGCCACGCTCAGCCCGCTCGTGAAGCGCCTGGAGGCGAGCGGCCACGTCACGCGGGCCCGGAGCAGCGACGACGAGCGCCGCCTCGACGTCGCGCTGACCCCCTCCGGAGCGGCCCTCCGCGAGCAGGCCCTGCAGGTTCCTCCGCAGATCGTGGAGCGGCTCGACGTCCCCCTCGAGGAGCTCACCGCGCTCCGCGACAGCCTCACCGGCCTGATCGGAGCCGCGACCCGCGACGGCCGCTGACCCCCCGCTCGGGGCGCCGGCCGGAAGCACGCCGGCCGCCGCTCCCCGGCGCACCGGGAAACTCCCGGTCACAGCGCGAGATCAGCCTCCGCTCGGTCCGCTCCCGGCCGTCTTGACTGCCCCCTCGCACGGAGTAGTGTCATCGCTCGTGACACACGAGGGCCCCCCGTCCGCCGCGGACGGATCATCGGCCGACGCGACCGAGCTGCGCACCGCCAAGCACTTCTTCATCGGCGAGCCGCTCCCCAGCGACAAGCTCGAGGGACAGCTGCTGCAGAAGCGGCTCGCGCTCCCCATCTTCGCCAGCGACCCGCTCTCCTCCGTGGCCTACGCGCCGCAGGAGCTGCTGATGATCCTGCTGCTCGGCGGACTCTCCTTCCTCACCTTCGCCCCCTGGGTGGCCGCGTGCGTGGTCGTCCTCCTCGTCGTGGTGGTGCTGAGCTACCGCCAGCTGATCCGGGCCTACCCGTCCGGCGGCGGCGACTACGAGGTCGCCCGCACCAACCTGGGCGAGACGGCGGGCCTCACGGTCGCCGCCGCCCTCCTCGTGGACTACGTGCTCACCGTGGCCGTGTCGGTCGCCTCCGGAGTCGACAACATCATCTCCGCGGTGCCCGAGCTGGCGCCGCTGCGGGTCGAGCTGGCGATCCTCTTCGTGGTGCTGCTGGCGGCCGTGAACCTCCGCGGCGTCTCGGAGTCGAGCCGCGCCTTCGCCGTCCCGACGTACCTCTTCGTCGCGAGCGTCTTCGTCATGGTCGTCGTCGGCCTGGTCCGCACCGCCTTCGGCGACACCCCGGTCGCGGAGTCGGCGGGCTTCACCGTGCAGGGCGAGCAGCTCACGCAGGCGGCCGTCGTCCTCCTGCTGCTGCGCTCCTTCGCGAGCGGCTGCGCGGCGCTCACGGGCGTCGAGGCCATCTCGAACGGTGTGCCCGCGTTCCGCGCCCCGAAGGTCAAGAACGCCCAGCGCACCCTCGTCGCGATGGGCACGATCGCGATCGTGCTCTTCGTCGGCCTGACCGCCCTCGCCCTGCTCTCGAACGTGCACTACGCCGAGAACGCCTGCCATCTGGTGGGCTTCGCCGACTGCGCCACGACCCCGCAGCGCTCGGTGATCGCGCAGGTCGCCGCCGCCACGTTCGGCAACAACACGATCCTGTTCTTCATCATCCAGGCCGCGACGGCCGCCGTCCTGCTCCTCGCGGCGAACACCGCGTTCAACGGCTTCCCGCTGCTGGGCTCCGTGCTGGCCCGCGACGGCTACGCGCCCAAGTCGCTGAACACCCGCGGCGACCGCCTCATCTACTCCAACGGAGTGATCATCCTGGCGCTCGTCGCCGCGATCATCCTGCTCGTCTACCAGGCCTCGCTCACGAGCCTCGTGCAGCTGTACATCATCGGCGTCTTCGTCTCGTTCACGCTCGGGCAGTCGGGCATGGTCAAGCACTGGGTGCGGATGATCCGCAACGGCGAGGGCTCGCGCACCGTCTACACGAGCCTGGCCATCAACCTGTTCGGCGCGACGCTGACGTTCGCAGTGCTCGTCGTCGTCACGATCACGAAGTTCACCCACGGCGCCTGGCTCGTCTACCTGGTGATGCCGATCCTCGGTGTCCTGATGGCCGGCGTCTACCGCTACTACCGCGACGTCGAGAAAGAGATCGAGGTCGACCCGACCACGACCTTCGGCGCCAACGGCGACCACGCGATCGTGCTGGTGGGCCGGATGAACAAGCCCACGCTGAAGGCGCTCGACTACGCCATCGCGGCGCGGCACGAGACGCTGGAGGCGGTGCACTCCTCCATCGACGACGCGCAGACCGCGCAGCTCAAGGCCGACTGGGCGCAGATGGACATCGAGGTGCCGCTGCGCTGCGTGGCCTCTCCCTACCGCGACATCTCGTACCCGCTGATCAAGTACATCAAGGCCCACCGCCTCGAGCACGGCTCCGAGATCACGACGGTCTACATGCCGCAGTACATCGTCGGGCACTGGTGGGAGGCGTTCCTCCACAACCACAAGTCGCGGCGGATCCGCCAGAAGCTCCTGCTGGTGCACGGAGTGACGGTGGCGCTGGTGCCGTGGCTGCTGGACTCGTCCGAGCTGATCTACGGACGCCGCTCGCGGCCGATCCCCGGCCAGACGCGCCGCGGCGAGCCGGTGCGCCCGGTGACCCGCCGCCCGATCCCGCCCGCGTCCTCGCTCCCCCAGGGTGCCGCCGGCGAGGGCGCTCCGCGCATCCCGCAGCACCCGGCCACGCAGAACCGGCCGCGCTCGAAGCGGCGCTGAGCCGGCGCGGGCCCGGAGGCGACGCGGGCCCGGAAACGGGTAGAGGGCCCGCGGCGTGTGCCGCGAGCCCCCGATTTCCCCTTAGTGCCTTCCCCCGAAGGCGGCCCGCCCCAACGGGCCGTGTCCGACGCTATCGGTGGGCTATGCACCGGCGCATCCTCCTCGCGACGGATGCCCGTGCTCCCTTCAGACGACAGGCTCGTCCTCCGCCGTCTCAGACGACGGCCCCGCGCACCCCTCGGCCGGTGAGCCACCAGACCGCCGCGACGGCGACCGCGGCCGCCGCGCCGCCGCCCACGAGCAGGATCGCCGCCCGCACCACGTGCGCCCGGTAGGCGGCGTCGAGCGGATCGATGCCCGCCCCCGCCAGCACGATCCCGGCGGGAACCACCGCGGCAGCGAGCACCACGGCCGCGGCCGCGATGCGCACCGGCTGCCGGCCGTCGGAGCGGAGCTTCCGGGGACGGCGGCCGACGTACCAGACCACCGCGCCGATCCCGAGCCCGAGCAGCCCGAGCACGCCGCTCGCGTACTGCGCCCATCGGAAGCCGGGGAAGGGCCCGAGCTCCTGCTGCAGCAGGGGGATCGCCGAGACGAAGAGGCCGCCCCGGTGGGTGAAGCCGTCCCACATCACGTGGCTGGCGGCTCCGATCGCGATGCCGGCGGCCGCGAAGACGAGCACGCGGATCCATGCGGCGGCCCCGCGGGGCGGCGAGCGCCGGGGACGCAGGCGCGAGCGGACCAGCGCGGGCGCGAGGTCGCGCCAGGCCGGAGCGACGACCGCGCTCCACAGCGCGAGGCCGAGCATTCCGAGCAGCAGGTCGACGGTGACGACCCCGAGGAGGGAGTGGGTGGACTCGCGGGCGACGGCGATCGGGAGGTACATGCCGATGTCCGGGACCATCGCGCCGATGGCCACGGCCGCGGCGGGGATCCGGCCGTTCGAGAACGCGAGCGCGACGACGGCGTGGCTCGGCGTGAAGGGCATGACACGCACGCTATCCCGGCGACGCGACCGGCGAGTGTCCGCGTCGCGAAGCGCGCGTCACCGATCGCGGTCCGGCTCCTGCGCTCCGCTCCGGCTCGTCGGCCTCCCGGGGCCGGTGGTCAGCCCGAGGAACGTGATCCCCAGGACGAGGAACACCGGCCAGACCGGATTCCCGAGGACCGCGAAGACCGCTCCCGCCGCGAGGAACAGCGGACCCGTGACCGCGTTCCAGCGCCGGGACGCCTCCTCCGTCGACATCCGACCCGAACCCTTCCCGTCCTGTGCGCGCACCATTCCTTCACGCTAGATCGCCTCCGCGGGGCCCGCCTCCCCCGTCCGGCGGAGCCGCGCGCTCGGGGAGCTCCGAGCGCGGCGACCGTAGAATCGTCCGGAAGTCCGGCCCTCCGGGCCCAGCGGCGACGGATCGGAGCGGGTGTGCGGAAGGCGTTCGCGATCCTCCGCCTGGCCCTCGCCGGGCTGGGCGCGGTCGGACTCGTCGGCGACTTCTTCTACACACTGGGCTTCCGCGCGTTCCAGATCGACAACTTCTTCGCCTACTTCACGACGCAGTCGAACATGGCCGGGGTCGTAGTGCTGGGCCTGTCCGGCCTGGTCGCCCTCGCGCGCGAGCGGGAGCCGCGCTGGCTCAGCACGGTGCGGGCGCTCGTGCTCACCTACATGGTCGTGTCGGGGATCGTCTTCGGGCTGATCGCGGTCGAGGCCAACAACCGCGGCGTGCGGGTCGACGTGCCCTGGTCGAGCGCGCTCCTGCACTTCGTGATCCCCACGCTCGCGATCCTCGACTGGATCCTCGGACCCGGCCGCCGCCCGGTCGCCTGGCGCGGGGCGCTGACGGTGCTCGGCTTCCCGATCGTCTGGGGCGTCATCACCCTGGTCCGCGGGGCCCTCATCGGCTGGTACCCGTACTTCTTCCTCGACCCCGGCCAGGTCGACGGCCCCGTGATGTTCGTGCTCTACGACGTGATCGTGCTGAGCCTGATCTCCGGCATCGCCGCGTTCGTCCTCGCGCTCAGCCGGGTGCGGCCGCTCGGGGCGGCGCACGCGTCGGAGTGGCAAGGGCCGCTGGCGCGGCTCCGCGAGCTCGTCAGCCGGGGACGACGGCGAACGGCTCGAGCGCCGTCTGCGCGAGGGTGACCAGCTCGTCGTCGCTGAGGTCCTGCAGCGAGAGGGCCTGATCCGCTCCGACCAGCCCGACGAGCACCGCCTCGCCGGTCGACGGCTGAAGATTGAGCCACTCGGTGATGCCCGCCTCGGAGCCGACGAGCGACCAGCGCGCGGGGGCGTCGGCCTCCCAGAACGCCTCGTCGAAGCGCAGCCACAGCGTCTCGACGACGCCGGAGCCGAGGGCCGCGACGGCCGCGCGCTGCGCGAACGGGAGCGGCGGGTCGAAGGCGATCGCGTCGGTCTGGAGCACCCCGATCGGCACGGTGACCAGCACCCGGTCGGCTGTGAACGACTCGCCGGTGCCCAGCCGGATGCTGACCCCGGTGTCCGTGTAGCCGATCCCGCTCACCACGGCGCGCAACGAGACCTCGACGTCGGCGAGCAAGGTGTCGACCAGGGGCGCGAGCCCGTCGGTCAGCAGCGCGTCGCCGGAGTCGTCGCTCAGCTCCTCCGCGGTCGTGGCGGCGGAGGCGTCTCCCAGTCCGTACCAGGAGGAGAGCTCCTCGGGAGCGGCGCCGGTGCGCAGCGCGGTCGTCCCGGCGAGGTGCGCCGCCACGCGGGCGGCGTCGCCGTCGCCGGAGCCCGGCTCGGCCTCGGCGGGGTCGGGCGCTCCGGAGCCGGCGAACGACTCGGCGAGCGCCAGGTCCTCCGGCTGCTCCGCTCCCCACTCGAGAGCACGGGTCAGGGCGTCGGCGCCCGTGGTGCCGGTGTCGAGGGCCGCGCCGTCGGCGTCGCTCGAGCGGACGTCGGCGAGGTCGACCGCGGTCGTGACGACGCCCGCGTCCGCGATGCTCTCGCGCAGGGCGGCTCCCGCGCCGGTGAGGGCCCAGGCTCCGGTCTCGACGGCGATCGGCCAGCCGTCCAGAGTCGCGGTGGCGATGCGGCCGCCGGTGCGCTCGCGCGCCTCCACCACGGTGACGTCGAAGCCCGCGTCGGACAGGCGCCGTGCGGCGACCGCTCCGGCGAGGCCGGCCCCGACGATCGCGATCCGCTCGCCCTCGTCGGCGACGGCGCTGATCTCGGCGGCCGCGCGGACCCCGGAGTTCCAGGCGCCCTGGAGCGTGCCGGGCGCCTCCGTGTCGGTGGCCTCGCCCGCGAGGAAGACGCGGTCGAGGACCGCGGTGCCCAGGTCGGTGCGGTGCTGCGGCGTCGCGCCGACGGGCAGGTACGAGACGGAGCCGAGCGCGTACGGATCCTCGGCCCAGGCGGAGCGCACGAAGGCGGCCGGCGCGGGGACGGCGGTGGTGCTCGGCGTGGGCACGGGGGCCTTCGTGACGGAGCGGGTCGGCGTCGGACGCGACGGCGTGCAGCCCGCGAGGGCCAGGAGCCCGACTCCCGTGGCGGCTCCCGAGAGGAAGAGGCGGCGTCCGATCGTCATCCCGGACATCCTACGTTCTCGGCGTTCGGCCGGGGCGGCGCGGGCGGCGTGGTGCTGACGCCACCGGGCACGCGGCCCGCTCGGAGGTGCGGGGTGACGGCGGGACGGCGAGCGGATAGCGTCGGGGCAGCGCGGACCGGACCGCGGCGACGGGGGACGCGGCATGGACACGACACGGACGCGGACCGCGACGACGACGGCCGGGGCCCCTCCCCGCAGTCACCTCCACGCGGTGCTGCTCGGCGCACTGGGGATGATCGTGGTCCCGCTGCTCATCGTCCTCGCGACCACGGCCTGGTCCTCCCCCGGACCGGAGGAGTACGTCCGCATGGCGCTCGGCTCGGTGGTCGCGGCGTGCGTCTCGGTGGTCGGCGCCTGGTGGCTCGCCTTCGAGCGGCGCAGCGCCGGGGCACCCGGTCGCACCTGGTTCTGGGGAATCGCCTGCCTCGTCACGGTCAATGCAGTCTCGACCGTCGGAGCCGCCGCCGACCGCCTCACCGGCCTGATCACGGGCTGAGCGGGTGGACGTCCAGGCGCGGTCACCGCGCTCGCCTCACCCCTCGGCGACCGCCCCGATGGCCCCGAGTCCCGCCTCGAGCGAGCGTTAGCAGCATCGGCGCCGGTGATCGCCCCGACGAGACGACCGAGCGGCTCCGGCTGTTCCGTCCCGCCGAGAGCGATCTGGACGAGCTGTGGCGGCTGCACTCCGACGAGCGGATCGCGGCGGGCGACCCCCTCCTCCGACACGGCTCCGTCGAGCAGACCCGGGCGGTGCTCGCCCGCCGGACGGCGCAGTGGGAACGGGACGACCTCAGCAGCTGGGTCGTCCGGCTGCGGAGTCCCGAGGGCGGCGCGGACGGTGCGATCGGGATCGGCGGATGCACCCTCCTCACCGACACGGCCTGGAACGTCGCGTTCACCGTCCATCCGGACCACTGGGGCAGGGGGTACGCCCAGGAGGTCGCCTCCGCAGGGATCGCTCGGGCGCGGCGGCTCCGGCCGGAGCTCCCCGTGACCGCGGTCGTCGCGGAACGGAACGAGCGATCGCACCGCACGGTCGCTCGACTCGGTCTCGAACGGAGGTGGGCGGGCCCCGACGCGCACAGCCCCGACCCCGCGGCTCGCATCGTGCTCTACTCCGACCGCCTCCTCTCCGAGGACGAGATCGGCCGCCTCACGAGCTGAAGGAGCCGTGTGGCGCGGATCGCCGCCGGCAGCAGCGGAGCCGAGACGCCTGCGCGAGACCGCGACGTCACGTTCCGGTGCGCCTCCTGGCCCCGTCCTTCTTCCTGGCGGCCGGCGCTGCGCGCGAGTGGGTGGGCGGCGCGGCACTCGCGCTGACCCTCCTCGCGATCGCGCTCGGCGGCCGGCCGACAATTCGGGGCAGGAGGGGCGCGGAGGTACTCGCCGGACCGGGCATCCGAAGCCGGTCGCCGCGAGCGGCGTTAGCGTCGTCGGATGGCGAGCACTCAGGGCGTGCGGCCGGAGGCGGACGTCGTAGCCCGCCGAACCGAGTCGGCGCGGCCGCTTGATCGGCGGATGCCTCGAGACGGTGTCCCTGCTCGCGGGCACGCCCTACGGCGACGTGCCGGGCTTCGCTCGCCGCTACGCGCCGGAGGGGACTGTCGTCTACTTGGAGGCGGCCGGGTCCGACTCCGTCTCGGTGCTCCGGATGCTCACCTCCCTCCGCCTCGCGGGGTGGTTCGAGCAGGCGACCGGCGTCCTGATCGGCCGGACCGAGGGCGCGTCCCTGCCCGAGCTGAGCCAGGAGGACGCGGTGCGGCGCGCTCTCGGCGACCTCGGTGTGCCGGTGATCCTCGACGTCGACACCGGGCACCAGCCGCCGCAGATGCCCCTGGTCAACGGCGCGCTCGCAGAGATCGCGCTGAGCGGGCCGACCGCCTCGATCACGCAGCGGCTCGTGCCCTGACGGCGCGTGCGGAGAGATCCCGTCGAGCAGTGCCACCTCGCGGCACGGCCGCCGCCGCTCCCGGCCCTCCTCCGCCCGCCGAGCGCAAGGCCGAGCGGCGGGAAGGCGCCGAGTGGTAGACCTGGGGGCATGAGCAAAGACATCCGCGCACTCGCCGAGGGCGAGAGCTACCTCGCCTTCTTCCAGGGCGGGCCGTTCGACGGCCAGACCGAGAACCGCGTCAGCACCGAGGGGGGCTACGAGAAGGAGGTCGACGTCTACGCCGCCGTCGACGGCCAGGAGACGCACCTCGTCTACAACGCCGTCTCCGCGAAGGAGGTCGGCGAGGCGGTCCACGTGACCTACTCGATCGACACTCCCGACTCCGACCCGATCGAGGACCCGGAGGACCGTGGCGGCGGATTCCAGTAGTCCGCACCACCCTTCGGATGCCGCTCCGGCGTCGCGCTCAGCGCGGCCGGGGCGGCATCGGCATGTGAGGACGCGCCACTCCGGGACGACGCCTCCCGCCGCTCCTAGGATGATGGTTCCTCACTGTCTCGGCCGATTCAGGTCCGCGTTCCTCGGGAGCCGCCGTGTCCGATCCGCTGATCCGCCCGATGCCCCTCCGCGGCGACTCCGCCCGGCACTGGCTGCGGGCCCGCCACGCCGAGGCCGGGCCCGACCCCGCTTTCGCCGTCACCGGTCAGGAGGCCGCCGCCGAGGGCGTGCTCCTGCGGCGGATCTGGCACACGGCCGGCACGATCGACTTCCGCCCGAGCCCCCGCGCCGACCCGGGGTCGGTGGTGCTCCTGCTCCCGCTCGAGGGCGCGTTCACCGTCGCCAGTCGGGAGGAGCGCGAGTTCGTCGGCCGCGGCACCCTCGCGGTGCTGCCCGCCCGATCGGGAGCGACGATCAGCACGAGCGCTCCCAGCTCCCGGCTCGTCCTGGTCGTGCGGCCCTCGGGCGACACGGATCCGCCCGTCGGCCTCACCGTGGTCTCCTCCCCCGCGGCACCGGTGCTGGTCGCCGCCGCGAACGCCGTGCTCGACGCCGGGCTGCCCATGAGCCCCGGGCTGCACGCGACGCTGCGGGGGCTCGCCGCGGCCGTCGTCGCGGACTGACGGGAGCTGTCAACCCTCCCCGCCCCGGCCATCCGCTCGCAGGGACGTCCTCGAACATCAAGTGACGCCGATCGTCGGCGCCGGAAGGAGCACTCGCCATGGCCGAGATCACCGCCCACCACGGACTCTTCAAGGACACGGACCTGCACGTCGACGACACCGGCGGATCGGGCCGCCCCGTGGTCCTCATCCACGGCTGGCCCCTCTCGGGCGAGTCGTGGAAGGAGCAGGTCCCCGCGTTCGCCGAGGCCGGCTACCGCGTCGTCACCTACGACCGCCGCGGCTTCGGGCGCAGCGACAAGCCGCTCACCGGCTACAGCTACGACACGCTCACCGAGGACCTGCACACCCTCCTCACCGAGCTCGACCTGCAGGACGTCACCCTGGTCGGCTTCTCGATGGGCGGCGGCGAGGTCGCCCGCTACTTCACGAAGCACGGCGCCGAGCGCCTGCACAGCGTCGTCTTCGCCTCGGCCGTCCCGCCGTACCTGATGAAGACGGACGACAACCCGGACGGCCCGCTCGAGAAGGCGCAGGCCGCGCAGATGACCGCGGGCCTCACGAAGAGCGAGGACGACTTCTACGACCAGTTCACCACCGACTTCTTCTCGGTCGACGGCGTGCTGAAGGTGACGGAGGAGCAGCGCCAGGAGGCGATCGCCCTAGCGAAGCAGTCGGCCAAGCACGCCGCGCTCGCCTGCATGACGGCCTTCGCGACCACCGACTTCCGCGAGGACCTGCCGAACGTGTCGGTGCCCGCGCTCGTCATCCACGGCGACGGCGACGGCACGGTTCCGTTCGAGGGCTCCGGCGCCCGCACCCACGCGGCGATCCCCGGCTCCGAGCTGCACGTCGTCCACGGCGCCCCGCACGGAGTGACCGTGAGCCACCCGGAGGAGTGGAACCGCGTCGTCCTGGAGTTCCTCGCGAAGTAGCGGCGGCGCTCCGCGCATGCTGATCGAGCAGCCCCGCAGGGGCGTATCGAGGCCCGTCGCACGGACACGGATCTCGATACGCGCCCTGTGCGCTGCTCGATCAGCTTGCGTCGGCCGCGGCCTGTGCGCTGCTCGATCGGCACGAGTCGGCCACCCGCGCGCGATGCTCGCTCAGCATGATCCGGAGACGCTTCTCCGGAGCCCCCGCGTCAGCCCTTCTCCGCGCCCTCGGTCGTGTTCATGATCCGCCGCTGGAAGACGAAGAACAGCACGGCCACCGGGATCGACATCAGTACCGCGGCCGCGAGCTGCAGCGGGTACTGGTTGCCGGTGCCCAGCTGCCCCGACACGAGCGACGCGACTCCGGTCGTCAGCGTGTTGAGCTCCGGCGACTGCCGAGACACCACGAAGTGCGAGAACTCGTTCCACGAGCCCTGGAACGACAGGATGAACAGCGTCACGATCGCCGGACGCGCCATCGGCACCACGATCGAGCGGAAGGTCCGGAACACTCCGGCCCCGTCGATCCGCGCGGCCTCCTCGATGGAGAGCGGGATCGAGTCGAAGAACTGCTTCATGATGAAGATCCCCGCCGCGTCCACGATCAGCGGGACGATCATCCCCGCGTAGCTGTCATAGAGGCCGAGCTGCTTGAGGATCAGGAACCGCGGGATCAGCAGCACCACCGCGGGCACGCTCATCACTCCGATGAACAGCGCGAACAGCAGGCCCCGTCCGCGGAAGCGCAGCCGCGACAGCGCATAGCCGGCCAGCGAGTCGAAGAAGACCCGGCCGACGGTGACGAACACGGTGACGATCACCGAGTTGAGCGTCCACAGCGGCAGCGGGACGTCGGTGAACAGCCGCTCGTAGGAGGCGAACGACCAGGTCGCGGGCAGCAGCGACAGCGGGTTCGCGGTGGCGTCGGCGTCCGACTTGAACGACGAGGCGACCGAGATCAGGAACGGGTAGATGTACACCAGCGCCAGCGCGATCAGCAGCAGGTAGCCGCCGATCAGCGACGCGCGGCCGCGGGCGCCGAGGCGGATGCGGCGGTGCGGGACCGGCGCGGCGGGCTCGGGGCTCTCGGGGGCGCGGGTGCCGGGCTCGGTCAGCGTGCTCATCGGATGCCTCCCGTGGTGAGGGTCGTCGCGGCGTCGGCGCGGGCGGCGCGGCGGGGGCGCCGGCGCGGCTCCCCCTTCTCGCGGAGGAGCGCCCGCTGCAGGAGCGTCAGCACGACGATGATGAAGAAGAGGATGAAGGCGATCGCGGCGCCCTGACCCCAGCGGAGGTCCGTGAACGAGGACTCGTAGGCGAGGTACGCCGGGGTGAGCAGCGTCTTGCCCGGCGCCCCTCCTCCGGTGAGGTAGATCTGGTCGAACACCTGCCAGGTGCCGATCAGTCCGAGGGTCAGCACGGTGAAGAGCGTGGGCTTGAGCATCGGCAGGGTGACCGAGAAGAACTTCCGGAGCGGGCCGGCGCCGTCCATGAGCGCCGCCTCGTCGATCTCGGCGCCGATGTTCTGCAGCGCCGCGAGGAACAGCAGCATGAACGTGCCCGAGGTGGTGAAGATCGCCATCGTGATCAGCACGCACATCGCGACGGACGGGCCCGACAGCCAGTCCCACCAGGTGAGGCCGAGCGGGGCGCCCGCGGCCAGCGGCCCGGAGCCGTCGACGCCGACGGCGCCCAGGAGCGAGTGCAGGACACCGGTCGGGTCGGCCATCCAGGTCGGCCCGTCGGCGCCGAACCAGCCGAGCACCGCGTTGACGACGCCGGAGGCGGAGAAGAGGAACAGGAAGATCACGGTGATCGCGATCGAGGAGGTGACGGAGGGGAAGTAGAAGGCGGTGCGGAAGAAGCCCCGGCCCCGCAGGATCCGCCGGTTCACCTGCACGGCGAGGAAGAGCGCGAGCGCGGTCTGCAGCGGCACCACGAGCAGCACGTAGTAGACGTTGTTGCGGATCGCGGTGCCGAAGTCCTTCTGCGCCAGGCCGGAGTCGGTGAGCACCGCGCGGTAGTTGTCGGCTCCGACGAACTGCGCGGTCGGCCCGAGGGGCGAGCCGAGCCCGTTCCAGTTGCTGACGCTGACCCAGAGGGCGAGGCCGATCGGGACGACGAGGAACACGCCGATCACGACGATCGCCGGGAGGGTGAAGAGCCAGCCGTAGCGGGCCTCGTGCCCGCGGATGCCGGAGCGGCGGCTCCGGGGGGCGGCGGTGGTGCTCATCGATGCGTCTCCTTCGACTCACGTGCGCGGGGTGGGGCGTGCCGGTCGGGCACGGGGAGGCGGCGGTCGGGTCCGCCGCCTCCCGGCCGGGCTACTTCGCGTTCGCCGTGTCGAGCGCGTCCTGCAGGTTGGTCTGCAGGTCGCCGAGGATCGACTCCGGGTCGCCGGTCGCGAGGCCCTCGAGCGCCGAGTTGAAGTCGGTGATGACGGTCGCCGCGCCGGCGAAGGCCACCGGGCTCACCGCGTAGTCGTTGCCGGAGACGAAGGCGGCGTTCTCGGGGTACTTCGTCGCGTACTCGGCGGCTCCGGTCTCGGTGGAGGGGATGACTCCGAAGGCGTCCGAGAAGGCGAGCTGCTGCTCGTCAGAGGTCAGGGCCGACACGAGCGACTCCGTCTTCTCGGCCGTGGCGCTGCCGACGGGGACGCCCCAGCAGTTGCTGAAGGTGAAGGTCGACTTCCCGCCGGGGCCGGCGGGGAGCTCGGCGACGCGGTAGTCGACGTCGGGGTAGTCGGCCGCGAGCGCTCCGTTGATCCACGGGCCCTCGATGACCATCGCCGCCGCGCCCTTGCCGAACGCCTCGCCGGACCAGCCGGAGTCGAGCGCGGCCGGGAACTTCAGCACGCCGTCGGTGAGCAGCGTCTTCACCTCGGTCAGGCCCGCGACGTTCTCGGGGGTGTCCGCGGTGACGGTGGTGCCGTCCTCCGAGAGGAGCGATCCGCCGGCCTGGTTCATGAAGGTGCCGATGCGCGCGTACTCGGCGCCGAAGGAGAGCCCGGTCACTCCGTTCGCGGTCAGCTTCGTCGCCGCCGACTCGAGCGAGGCCCAGTCGGTGGGGACGTCCGCGTCGGTGAGGCCGGCCGCCGCCCAGAGGTCCGTGTTGATCACGAGGCCGAGCGTGGAGAAGTCCTTGGGCTCGCAGTAGAACCGGTCGTCGTAGCTGAACGCGTCGCGCAGCGCCGGGTAGAAGGCGTCGGCGTTCCCGGCGTCCTGGGCGTACGGCTCCAGGTAGCGGTTGCTCGCGTAGGTCTGGAACTGGTCCCAGCTCATGTAGAAGAGGTCGGGCGGGTTGCCGCCGGAGAAGCCCTGCCCGAGCTGCTGCGTCAGGTCACTGGCGGCGACCACGTCGACCGTCGTGCTGTTCTGCTCGCCCCAGGCGTTCACGGCGTCGGTGACGGCGGTCGTCTCGGCGTCGCCGGACGAGCCGATCATCACGGTGAGGGCGGAGTCGCCGCCCGCGTCACCGGAGTCGGAGCCGCTCGAGCAGGCGGCGAGCGGGAGCAGCAGGCCTCCGGCGAGGATCGCGGCACCCCAGCGTGCCGCGCGGTGGGTGGGGGTCATGGTCTGGCCTTTCGTGGGGAGGGGCGCCGGTCGGAGTGACGGCGCCTCAGTCGGCGGGGTGGTGGAGGGGTGTGCGGAGCACGAGGTGGGGCTCGATCAGGCGGTGGGCCTCGCCCGGAGCGAGCGAGCGGTGGACGACGTCGTCGCCGCGCTCGCCCAGCAGGAGCTCGAGCGCGCCCGCGGCCACCGCGTCGAGGTCCTGCTCGATGCTCGGCAGGCCGACGGCCGCGGCGACGGGGGTGTTGTCGAAGCCGACGATCGGGAGGGAGGGCCGACCGACGGCCACGGCGGCCATCGAGGCGCCGAGCGCGAGCGAGTCGGAGACGCAGACCAGCCCGTCGAGCTCCGGGGTCGCGCGGAGGAACTCGATGGCCGCGATCCGGGCCTGCTGGACGTCGTCCTCGGAGGAGGCGGCGAGCAGTGGCGTGTCGGGGAACCGCTCGCGGTGCACCCGCTCCCAGCCGCTGCGGCGGTCGTCGCCGGTCGCGGATCCGCTCGGCCAGCCGAGGAAGCCGATGCGGGAGCAGCCGCTGTCGGCGAGGTGCGCCGTGGCCTGGGCGAGCCCGGCGGCGCCGTCGACGTCGACCCAGAGGTGCTGCGGGTCGTTGCGGTCGTCGACGCCCCAGGGGCGGCCGAAGGTGACGAAGGGCACGGCCTGCTCGATCAGCCAGGCGGTCCGGGGGTCGCCGTAGAAGGTGGAGGTGAGTACGAAGGCGTCGACGTCGGCTCCGTCGCGGAGGCGTCCGATCCGCTCGATCTCCTCCTCCGGGCTCTTCGCCGTGTAGAGGAGGATGCGCATGCCGCGCGCGTCGGCCTGCTCGGTGACGGCGTGGAGGAAGCGGTCGAGCAGGCTGCCGGAGATGCCGTCGAGCACGCGGTCCATCCGGACGCCGATGGTGCCGGACTTGCGGGTGCGAAGGCGGCGGGCTGAGGCGTGCGGCCGGTAGTTGAGGTCGCCGATCGCCTTCTCGACGCGCTCGCGGGTGCTGTCGCGGACGATGTGCGGGCTGTTGAGCACGTTCGACACGGTCTGGCGCGAGACGCCCGCGGCACGGGCGACGTCCTCGACGGTCGGCAGTGCCATGCGTCCTCCTCGACGTGCTCTTGATCGTTCCAACCAGGCGGGATCCACCGATTTGATCGATCAAATCCTTCGGTAAGGTTACCTCCGACGACGCCGCTGTCAACCGTCCGCCCCGCTCCGGCACTCCCGGGGCCGGCGGCGGACGATCGGCGGCACGCCCCCAGCACCGACGATCCAGTGAGGAGTCGACCGTGACGACCGAGCGCGACGACCGACAGACCCCGCCCCGCCAGCCCCTCCTCCACGACTCCCTCGTCCTGCTCCGCGCACCCGTGCAGCTGTGGTCGGACGAGGCGGGCGAGGTCGGCTCCCGCCCCGTGCACGGGTTCTACCTCGGCGACGTGCGCGTGCTCGCGGGCGCCTCCCTCCGGGTGGGTGGCGCGGCGCTCGAGGCGATCGCGACCGGCCGCGACGGCGCCTCCTCCGCCCGCTTCACCGCGCTCGCCCGCCATCTCGACGACGCCGCCGCGGACCCGCGGATCCGCGTGGTCCGCTCGCGGGAGGTCTCCGCCGGCGGCGTCCGCGAGAGCATCCGCCTCGAGTCGGCGCTCCCCGACCAGGTCGCGACCACCGTCGAACTGACCCTCGATCCCGACTTCTCGCTCGTGCACGTGGTGAAGGCGGGGCTCCGCGACGAGCCCTCCTTCGCGACCGCTCCGGTGGACGGGGGCCTCGACTGGACCCACGGCCCGGTCCGCGCCGAGCTGCGCGCACCCGGCGCCTCGATCTCGGGCACGGTGCTCACCTGGAGCGTCGTGGTCCCGGCCCGCGGGAGCGTCGAGGTCGTGTGGAGCGTCGCCGCGGAGGACGCCTCCGCCGTGGTCGCCGCCGCGTCCGGACCGGCCGAGTGGGCGGGGACCGCGCTCGAGACCGGCGACTCCCGCCTCGCCTCCTGGTGCCGCGCCGCGCTCGACGACCTCGACGCCCTGCGCATGGTCACCGTGGAGCGCCCCGGCGAGCCGTTCCTCGCCGCGGGAGCGCCGTGGTTCTTCACCCTCTTCGGCCGTGACTCGATCTGGGCGGCGCGGATGCTCCTCCCCCTCGGGACCGGGATCGCCGCCTCCACCCTCCGCGTCCTGGCCGGCCTGCAGGGTACCCGCCACGTCGCGGACACCGCCGAGCAGCCGGGCAGGATCATGCACGAGCTGCGCGCCACGACCCTCGAGATCCCCGGCGAGGGCGTCTCGCTGCCCCCGCTCTACTTCGGCACGGTCGACGCCACCGCGCTCTGGGTCTGCCTCCTCCACGACGCCTGGCGCTGGGGGCTCCCGGACGACGAGGTCGAGGAGCTGCTGCCCGCCCTGGAGGCGGCGCTGCGCTGGCTCCGCGACGACGGCGACTCGGACGGCGACGGGTTCCTCGAGTACGTCGACACCACGGGGCACGGCCTCGCCAACCAGGGCTGGAAGGACTCGGGCGACTCGATCCAGTGGCGCGACGGCACGCTCGCCGAGGGTCCGATCGCGCTCTGCGAGGTGCAGGCCTACGCCCACGAAGCCATGGTCGGCGGAGCGGCGCTGCTCGAGCACCTCGGCCGCGACGGCTCGGAGTGGCGCGAGGCGGCGTCGACGCTGAAGGCGCGCTTCGCGGAGGCGTTCTGGATCGACGACGCCGACGGCGGCTACCCGGCGATCGCGCTCGACGCGGCCGGGCGCCCGGTCGACACGATCACCAGCAACCTCGGCCACCTCCTCGGTACCGGCATCCTCTCCCCCGAGCACGCCGCCCGGGTCGCCGAGCTGCTGGTCTCCCCCGGGCTCGACTCGGGCTTCGGCCTGCGCACCCTGGACACCGGCTCGGGCGGCTACTGGCCGCTGTCGTACCACGGCGGCTCGGTCTGGGCGCACGACACCGCGATCGCCGTCACCGGGCTCGCCCGGGAGGGCTTCGGGGCGGAGGCGACGACCCTCTCGCGCGGACTGATCGCCGCGGCCGAGGGCTTCGGCTACCGGATGCCCGAGCTGCACTCGGGCGACCCCGCCGCCGAGGTGCACGCGCCGGTGCCGTACCCGGCGGCCTGCCGACCGCAGGCCTGGTCGGCGGCCGCCTCCGTCGCCGTGCTGTCGGCGGCGCTGGGGCTCGCTCCCGGAGGCGACACCCTGGTCGTCGCGCCGCTCTCGCCCGCGCTCGCCGGGCCGATCCGCGTGGACGGGATCCGCTACCGCGGCTCCGTGGTGCCGGTGGACTGGGACGGCAGGATCTGAGGCGCCGCGCCGCTCAGGGCAGACCGACTCAGGGCAGGCGCGCTCAGGGCAGGCGCGCTCAGGGCAGGCGCGCCACGACCGCGCGCGCGATGCGCCGGCCCGAGCGGTTCGCCCCGATGGTGGAGGCCGTCGGGCCGTAGCCGGCGAAGAAGACGCGCGGATCCGTCAGCGAGGCGCCGTCGGCGACAGCGATGCCGCCCTCGCGCTCGCGCAGCCCGAGTGGAGCGAGGTGGCGCAGCTCCGGCCGGAAGCCCGTCGCCCAGATGATCGCGTCGGCGCGCGTGAAGGAGCCGTCCGGCCAGCGGACGCCCTCCTCCTCGATCGACGAGAACATGCCCCGCTCGTGCAGGAGCCCGCGCTCGATCCCAGCGACCACCCGGCGGGTGCGCTGCACGCCCGTGCCGCCGACGATGCTCGGGAGGGGCAGCCCGGCGCGGGCGGCGCGGTCCTGCTCGGCCACCGCCTCCACCGCCGACTCCATCGCCAGCTGCTCGCCGTCGTGGTAGACGACCGGTCGCCGCGTCGCCCACGTCAGGGAGCGCGCCACCCGCTCGAGCTCCAGCAGGAAGCCGATCGCCGAGGTGCCGCCGCCGACCACGAGCACCTGCTTCCCGGCGAAGTCCTCGGCGCGGACGTACTCGGTCGGGTCGATCTGCACGCCGCGGAAGCGGTCCCGCCCGGGGTAGTGCGGGACGAAGGGCGATCCCCAGGTGCCGGTCGCGTTGACGAGCAGACTCGCGCGCTCGACCGCGCGGTCGGACTCGACGACGAGCGGCGACCCCGTGTCGTGCGGCGTCGCACTCGTGACGCGCCGCACCGACTCCGGACGGCGGATCTCGAGACCGAGCTCCTCCTCGTAGCGCCCGTAGTACTCGCGGACCACGTCCCGTGCCGGTCGCCGGTGATCGGCCGTCCGGAACGACAGCCCCATCCGCTCCATGCCCGGGAGATCGTGCACGCGGTGCGCGGAGCCGAGCCGCAGGGCCTCCCAGCGGAACTGCCAGGCCCCGCCGGGCTCCGGACCGCGGTCGAGGACGATCAGGTCGCGCCCGGGGACGAGGCCGAGACGGCGCAGGTAGTAGGCCACGGACAGACCCGCCTGACCCGCGCCGATCACCACGACGGGACGCGGTGGGGCGACGCTGTCCACGGTGCTCCTGACGCGGTCGAGGATGGGCGGCCGTCCGGCAGATCGAGGCCCGGGGTGGCGTGTCCCCCGTCTGCTAAACTACCGCGTAGATTTCAACTTTCCCTGTCTGCTCTTTTCCCCAGCCGGCTCACTGCCCGTCTGGCCTGTCATCGTGAGGGGGTCACCCATGGGGCGCGGCCGTCAGAAGGCGAAGAACACCAAGATCGCCCGTGAGCTGAAGTCGTTCAGCCCGGCGGTCGATTACAGTGCGCTCGAGCGCGAGCTCAGCCACCCGGACGAGCCGGACTACTCGAAGTGGATCGACGCCGAGGACGACGGCGACGACACGGACCTCGTCGAGGAGCCGCACCAGAAGCGTGCGTGACTCCTCCCGTGAATCGGGG
Organism: Rathayibacter sp. AY1F4; assembly: GCF_002931775.1. NCBI lineage: Bacteria > Bacillati > Actinomycetota > Actinomycetes > Micrococcales > Microbacteriaceae > Rathayibacter > Rathayibacter sp. AY1F4. The sequence continues at coordinate 42,700 of NZ_PSVE01000016.1, read as the reverse complement.
CCGCTCCCTCGGGGCGGCCCCGTTTCGCGTGCGGGCGGGGATCCGGCGGGTGAGGGACCCGACCTGGAGCGCGGGTCGCTCGGCTGAGCACGTTCTCCCGCTTTCCGCCACCGAGGGCAGAATGTCGGTGCCCCCTGGGACACTGACCCGATGAGCACTTCCCCGCCCGCACGGCTGCCCGTGTGGCAGTCGGAGCGTCGCGGGAGCGACCTCGACGAGGCGCGCGACTTCTACGCGGGCTCGTACAACGGCTCCGGCTTCCGAGCCGAGCGCTCGGTCGTGCCGTTCGCGTTCCGCTACACGACGACCGGGCCCGGGCCCGTGAGCCTCCACTCCGCCTCCTTCCTCGGCCGGGTGCGCGGCACGGTGGCCCCGAGCGACGTCTACGTCGCCCTCTGGCTGACCGCGGGGCGCGCCTCCCTCGATCTGGGGCGCGACGAGCACCGCCTCGTCGTCGGGCGCCCGGCCATGTTCCCGAGCGGCCGGCCCTTCGGCTTCGAGGCCCTCGAGTACCGCGACGCGCTCGTGCACTTCGAGGCCGCCCACCTCGAGGCGATCGCCGCCGAGCTGCACGGCACCGAGCCCGGCCCGCTGCGGTTCGCCCCCGTGGCGCGAGACACGACCGCCTGGTGGGCGGCGATCCGGCTCCTGCGCGACACCCTCGCCTCCGCGCACACGCCCACCGTGCTGCAGCGCGACGGCGTCGCCCGCATCGCCGCGCTCGCCGCCCTGCAGACCTTCGCCCACCGCATCGCCCCGCTGCCGGCCGTGCCGCCCTCGGTCAGCGCGCGGCGCCTCCGCCGGGCCGTGGAGTTCGTGCAGGCCAACGCCGATCTGCCCCTCGGAGTGGCCGACATCGCCGACGCTGCGGGGCTCACGGTCCGCGGCGTGCAGCTCGCGTTCCAGCGCGCCTTCGGCGAGACCCCGCGGCACTACCTGCGCGACGTCCGCCTCGAGCGCGCGCACGAGGAGCTCGTGTCCGGGTCGGCCGGCTCGCTGGTGGTCGGCGACGTCGCCGCCCGCTGGGGGTTCATCAGCGGCGGTCGCTTCGCCCAGCACTACGCGACGCGCTTCGGCGAGCTCCCGAGCGAGACCCTCCGCCGCTAGACCCGCCGATCCCCGACGGCGGTTCCGCCGAGGGGCGTTCGGGCGTACTGTCCGAGGACCGCCCGCTGCCCCGCGGGCCCGCGTCGATGGAGCCGCGAATGTTCGAACCCGGAGGATCCGCGCGGCCTGCCGCGCGGATCGGCTACGTCACCGCCGCCCTGCTGGTCGGCGCGATCCTGGTGGGCGGCGCGGTCGGCGCCGCCGTCGCCCTGGTCCTCTACCTGCCCGGCGTCCTCGCCGCCGACGGCCCGCCCGGGCTGGTGAGCTTCGGCCTGCTCATGGGAGCGGCCTCCGGCGCGGGCATCGGAGTCGTCGGAGGTGCGGGAGCTGTCGCCGGCATGGTCGCGGTGCGCGTCGCGAGCCGCCGCGACGGCCCGTTCGTGCTCGGCACCAGCGCGGGCGCCGGTCTCGGCGTGCTGGTCGCCTCCGCGAACCTGCTCGTCAGCCGCGACGCCCCGACCTGGGCGACGGCCCTGCTCGCCACCGCGGCCGCCTGCGCGCTCTGCGCTGCGGGCTCGTGGCTGCTGACCCGGCACGAGCACTCCTGGGAGCGCGCGCACGCCGTACCGCGCTGATCCGCGGCGCCTCCGAGGATCAGCCCGCGTAGGACCCGACCAGGCGGACCGCTCCGCCGTCGACGCCCTTCGCGCCCTGCTCGAAGCCCTCGAACCCGCGCGCGGCGGTCGAGACGCGGCCCGCGACCCACGACGGGACGCCCGAGCGCTCGAGGCGCGCGATCACGCCGTCGGCCACCTCCGCCGCGACCACGGCGAACATGCCGATGCCGAGGTTCCAGGTGCCCTCGGTGCTCTCGAGCGTCGCGCCGGACATCCCGGCGAGCGCGCGGAACACGTCGGACGGGCTCCAGCTCGCCCGCTCGACCTCGACCCAGGAGCCGCGCGGCAGCACCCGGGCGAGGTTCGCCGCGATCCCGCCGCCGGTGACGTGGCTGATGGAGTGGACGGCCGGGCCGAGCTCGGCGTCGTCGAGGAGGTCGAGGAGGGGCCGGGTGTAGAGGCGGGTCGGCTCCAGCAGCACCTCGCCGACCACGCCGCCCAGCTCCTCGGAGCGGTCGGTGAAGCCGATGCCGCGCTCGGCGAGGATGTGGCGCACGAGCGAGTAGCCGTTCGAGTGCAGTCCGGAGGAGGCCATCGCCACCACGACGTCGCCGTCGCGCACGCGGTCGGCACCGCGCACCTGGTCGGCCTCGATCGCGCCGACCGCCGCGCCCGCCACGTCGTAGTCGTCGGGTCCGAGCAGGCCCGGGTGCTCGGCCGTCTCGCCGCCGACGAGCGCGGTGCCCGTCTCGGAGCAGGCGCGCGCGATGCCTGCGACGATGTCGGCGATGCGGGTCGGGACGACCTTGCCGCACGCGATGTAGTCGGTCATGAAGAAGGGGCGGGCGCCGACCACGACGATGTCGTCGACGACCATGCCGACGAGGTCCTGCCCGATGGTGTCGTGCTTGTCGATCGCCTGCGCGAGCGCGACCTTGGTGCCGACGCCGTCGGTCGAGGTCGCGAGGAGGGGGGCTCGGAAGTCGCGGAGGAAGGAGACGTCGTACAGACCCGCGAAGCCGCCGACCCCGCCGAGGACCCGGCTGTCGTGCGTCGCCGACACCGCCGACTTCATCAGCTCGACGGCGAGGTCCCCCGCCGCCGTGTCGACTCCTGCGCGGGCGTAGCTGCTCGTCTCATCACTCACGCGACGACCCTACCGACTGCCCTCTCCCGCCGCGGCGCGGAGCCGGATCCCGGCCCGGGATCTCCGCCTCTCCGCAGCCGCGCACTCCTCTGAGGGCCCCTCTGCGGCAGCATCGGACGGGTGGAGCTGCAGCGTGCGGGACCGGCGGACGTCGACGCGGCGCGCGCCTTCCTCGCGGCCGCCGACCTCACGCTCGCCGGGATCGACTCCCCCTCCGTGCGCCTCTGGCTCGAGCGCGACCGGAGCGGTCGCGTCGTCGGCAGCACCGGCTGGGAGCCGAGTACCGACGGAAGCCACGCTCTGATCCGCAGCGTGGCGGTGGCCTCGGACCGCCGAGCGTCCGGCGCGGGGAGCCGCCTCGCCCGCCACGCTCTCGCCGACGCCGCTCGGAGCGGTGCCCGACGCGCCTGGCTCTTCTCCCGCAGATCCGGCCCCTTCTGGCGGTCGCTCGGATTCGAGCCCGCCGATCGCGACGAGCTCGCGGCCGCCCTGGCCGGCACCCATCAGGTGCGGCTGTTCACCGAGTCGGGGCAGCTCGGCCGCGAGGTCGCCTGGTCGCGCGCGCTCCGGTCGGATGGCGACGACGGCCCGGCCGATCCGCCGGTCGGCGCCGCCCTGAGCACCCCCGCGACCACGGATCCGCCCACGGCGAACCATTAGGGGATGAGTCCCCCGCGTGCCAGGATGGACCGTCAAACCCCCCTGCTATCCCCTTGGGAGCCCCTCCGGCATGTGCGGAATCGTTGGGATCGTGTCCTCCGGACCGGTCAACCAGTCCATCTACGACAGCCTCTCCCTCCTGCAGCACCGCGGCCAGGACTCGACCGGCATCGCGACCGCCGACGGCAGCACCCTGCACATCAAGAAGGCCGCGGGACAGGTCCGCGAGGCGTTCCGCACCCGCGACATGCGCTCGCTGCTCGGATCCATGGGCCTCGGCCACGTGCGCTACGCGACGAAGGGCAACGCCGAGCGCGAGGAGGAGGCCCAGCCGTTCTACGTGAACGCGCCGTACGGCATCATCCTCGTCCACAACGGCAACCTCACGAACACGCGCGAGCTCACCGAGGAGCTCTTCCGCATCGACCGCCGCCACCTCAACACCACCTCCGACACGGAGCTGCTGGTCAACGTGCTGGCGAACGAGCTGCAGGCCTCGATGTCGGGCCGCGACCTCGACGCCGACGAGGTGTTCGACGCCGTCGCCCGCGTGCACGAGCGCGTCGAGGGCTCCTACGCCACCATCGCGCTGATCGCCGGCGTCGGGCTGCTGGCGTTCCGCGACCCCTTCGGGATCCGCCCGCTCATCGTCGGCCGCCGCAGCAACACCGGGGCGCCGGACGACTGGGTCGTCGCCTCCGAGTCGCTCGTGCTCGAGGCGCAGGGCTTCGAGATCGTCCGCGACGTCGCTCCCGGCGAGGCGGTCTTCATCACCCCCGACGGCCGGATGGCCAGCCGCCAGTGCGCGAAGGACCCGCGACTCATCCCGTGCTCGTTCGAGTACGTCTACCTCGCCCGCCCCGACTCCGTGATGTCGGGCATCTCGGTCTACGAGGCGCGCCTGCGCCTGGGCGACCGCCTCGCCGACACCATCGCGCAGTACACCCCGGGCGGAGCGATCGACGTCGTCATGCCGATCCCCGACTCCTCCCGCCCCGCCGCGATGCAGGTCGCGCAGAAGCTCGGGATCGAGTACCGCGAGGGCTTCTACAAGAACCGCTACGTCGGCCGGACGTTCATCATGCCCGGGCAGGCGGTCCGCAAGAAGTCGGTGCGGCAGAAGCTCAACGCGATGTCGAGCGAGTTCAAGGGCAAGAACGTCCTGATCGTCGACGACTCGATCGTCCGCGGCACCACCTCCAAGGAGATCGTCGACATGGCCCGCGCGGCCGGCGCGAACACGGTCACCTTCGCGTCCGCCGCGCCCCCCGTGCGCTACCCGCACGTGTACGGGATCAACATGCCCTCGCGCCAGGAGCTCGTGGCCCACAACCGCCGCATCCCCGAGATCTCGGAGGCGATCGGCGCCGACCAGCTGATCTACCAGGAGGTCGCCGACATGAAGGCGGCGATCCTCGAGGGCTCGGACGTCACCGACCTCGAGACCAGCTGCTTCACCGGCGAGTACGTCACGGGCACCGTCACCCCGGAGTACCTCGACTGGGTGGAGCGCACGCAGCTGAGCTGAGCTCTGCACAGCGCCGGGCGCGACGCAACGGGTGCCGCGGATCCTTGCGCCGCTCCATGATCGGAGGGTGCGCGGCCCCGCGCGCATGCACCCGAGGAGTCCCCCGTGATCTACCGAATCCTTCCGTTCCTGCTCACCTTCGTGGCCAAGAAGATCTCGAAGTCGCAGAAGGCCAAGCGCGCCGCCGCCAAGCGCCCGACGTCCACGACGAGCAGCAGCCGCCGCTCCTCGTCGCGCCGGGGACGCTGACGCCGCGGTCCCGTCCGCGAGCACGAGCCGCGGGCGGGACCCTCAGCGCAGGGCGGAGTGCCGCGGCCGCAGGGCGGCGCGCCTCCGCCGGCTAGACCCGGTCGGACCCCGTCCGCGGGTCGTCCTCGTCGGACGTCGTGCGCACGTCGGGCAGGGCCTCCTCGGCCACGGGCTCCTCGGCCGCGTCCTCGCGCTCGACGATCCGCTCGGCGGTGGTCCGGACGACCTTCCGGCCGACGACCCGGTCGAGCAGCACCACGACAAGCCCCGCGAGAGCGCCGAACAGCGTCACGAAGAGCAGCAGGCTGAAGCCGAAGACCTGCCCGCGGGAGAAGCCCTGCGTCTCGGGCAGCGCGAAGGTCAGCACGAAGGCCGCGATCGCTCCGAGCCCGACGCCGAGGGTCAGGATGCGCCAGACGCGCGGGGAGCGGCGGACGTCGACCTCTTCGCGGGTGACCTCGGGGCGGGCGGGATCGCTCATGCCTCCATTCTCCCCCGTGCGGGCGAGGGCACGGCACCGTGATCGCTCAGAGCGCGTGCACCAGCCGGCCCGCCTGCGCGCGCAGCTCGCGGACGACGGTGCGGACCGAGAGCCGCTCCGCCCGGTCCGGCCGCATCAGCGCGACGATGTGCCGCACGGAGTTCACTCCGCGGAGCGGCTTCACCACCACTCCCGCGCCGCCCGCCGTGTAGCGCGGGAGCACCGCGATGCCCAGGCCCGCCGCGACGAACGCCTCCGTCACTCGGGTCGACGCGAAGCGCTGCTCCACCCGCACCGCCTCGCCGGACGCGGTCTCGATGTCCTGCATCACGCGCTCGAACGGGAACCCGTCCGGGACGCCGATCCAGGTCTCGCCGACCAGGTCCGCCGCCGAGACCGTCGCCCGGTCCGCGAGGCGGTGCCCGGCCGGCAGGCCGATGTCGAGGGGCTCGACCATCAGCTCCGCCATCGCGAGTCCGCGGCCGGCCCAGGCGCTTCTGCCGGTGGGCGAGTGGGCGAGCACGATATCGAAGTCGGCGGTCAGGTCGGCGAACTCGTCGGTGCCGGGGTCCGCGTCCTCGCACTGCACGACGAGTCCCTCGACGCTGCGGAGCGCGACCAGCGCGTTCGGGAGGAGCATCTGGCCCGCGGTGGGGAAGGTCGCGATGGTGACCTCGCCGATCGGGTTGTTCTTGAACGTCTGCCAGACGGCGTCGGCCCGCTCGAGCGCGATCGCGATCTCGGTGGCGCTCCGGGCGAGCTCGCGTCCCGCCGCCGTGAGCACCACGCCGCGGCCGGAGCGCTCGATCAGCGGCACGCCGGCCTCGCGCTCGAGCACCTTGAGCTGCTGCGAGACCGCGGAGGGCGTGCGGTGCGTCGCCTCCGCCACGGCCGTGATCGAGCGGCGCATCGAGAGCTCGCGGAGCAGTTCCAGCCGTCGCACGTCCATGTAGAGAAACTACACGTCAGGGCAAGAACAGTTCGATTGTCCTACGGAACACCGGGCCGGACACTGGACGTTGTACACAGCATCCCGGCGGATCGATCAGAAGCCGCCGCAACGAAAGGCAGAACACTCATGAGCATCGCAATCCTCGTCGTCCTCAGTGGCCTCGCCGCATGGGGCACGGTGTCGACGGTGCTCGTCGCCAGCCGCGACGGCTACCGTCAGGTCCCCGCGCAGCACTGAGCCCCGCCGCTCCGCGACAGCACCTCATCGCGTTCCGACGCCGTCTCCCGATCGGGAGGCGGCGTTCTCGCGTCTCCGGGGGCTGTTGCCGCTCCTCGGGGAGCGCCTCCCCGCCACAGCTCCCGGCGGTCGACCATCGGCTCGCCCCGCACACGACGACGGGCCCCCGACCGGAGTCGAGGGCCCGTCGTGCGCGCGGTGCGGCTACTTCGCGGCGGTGCGGCGGCGCAGGCGCGCGACCGTCATGCCCAGACCGAGCAGCAGAGCGGCGATCCCGGCGGCGAACGCGGGGGTCGCGTCCACTCCGGTCTCGGCGAGGTGGTGCGAGCCGGCGACCGGAGCAGTGGTCGGCGTCGGCGCGGGGCCCGTGATGGGCGGCGTGGTCGGCGCGGGCGTCGGCTCCGTGGTCGGTCCGGGAGTCGGGGTGCCCGCTCCGGCGCCGGCCGCGACGGCGAAGCCGACGCTGATCTCGGTGCCGGTGGTGTCGAGCGCGAACGTCGCGGTGTGCGCGCCGCCCGCCAGGCTCTCGTCGATCGGGACCGAGAAAGAGGCGCGACCGGTCGAGTCGTCGGTGACGGCCCGGGTCGGGTCGATCGTCGCGGTGCCGACGACGGTGCCGTCGACGCTCGCGGTCACGGTGGTGTCGGCCGCGGCTCCGGTGCTGAACAGGAGCGAGGAGAGGTCGACGGTCATCGTGTCGCCGACCGCGTACTCGCCCGAGTCCGGGACGTTGTCGGTCAGGCCGATCGTGCGCTGCACGGGGTCGGGGCTGACGGTGCCGAGGTCCTGGATGTAGCCGACGAAGGCGTCCAGGTCGATGCGGCCGGAGTCGGCCGTGCCGGTGCCCTCGGTGAAGGTGCTGAAGCCGTCGCCGCCGCTCGCGAGGAAGCTGCTGGTCACGACGGTGAAGGTCGCGGCCGGGTCGATCGGCTCGTTCTGGAAGAACACCTGCGAGATGCGCGAGCCCTCGGGCGCCGTGGCGTCGAAGACGTAGGTGAGGTCCTTCGAGGTGGAAAGGTTCAGCTGCGGGTGGCTGGAGCTGCCCACCCACTGCTCCTCGAGCAGGTCGGAGATCTGCTCGCCGGTCAGCTGCAGGGTCACCAGGGTGTTCGCGAAGGGCTGGGCGTCGGAGGCCTCGGCGTAGGTGACCACGCCGTCCGCGTCGCCGGGCTGGTCCGGAGTCGCGGTGTAGGAGAGGTCGTCGCGCAGGCCGCCCGCGTTCGAGAAGGCGATCTGCGTGCCGAGCTCACGGGTGGCCCAGAGCTGAGCGTCCGAGACGAGGTTGCCGAGGGTCGACTCCGAGCCGCGGTTGGTCGTGGTGCCGTCCGGGCGGTAGGCGCGCGAGATGTCCTCGGTGATGGTGCCGACCTTCACGCTGCCCTCGCGGACGGCGACGGCCTGGGCGTCGGCGACGATGGTCTCGACCTCGGGGTCGGGCTCGAAGGCGCCGACGACGATCGTCTTGGCCGGGTCGTCCGAGGCCGGGTCGTCGACGACCTTCGTCAGCGGCACGACCTCGCTGGTGAGCGAGGTGAGCTGCTTGGTCGCCGGGTCGACGGTCAGGGACATGCGGCCGATGTTCTCGGCGTAGCTGCCGGTCTGCGACACGACGGTCGGGAAGGCCCGGCCGGCGTCGATGCCCGCGTTGTACTCCTGGTGGCTGTGGCCCGAGACGATCGCGTCGACGTTCGGGGCGACCGCGTTGACGATCGCGCCGAACTTGGGGTCCGCCTCCGGAGTGTTCAGCTCGGCCGCGTCGGCGTCGGCTCCCTCGTGCAGGAGCAGGACGACCACGTCGGCCTCGTCGTTGGCGGCGTCGCCGTCCTGGAGCTGCGCGGCGACCTCGTTGACGTTCTCGGCGATGGGCTCGATGGAGAGCGTCGAGATCGTGGCGGGGCTGACGAGCTTGCCGAGGTCCTCGGTGATCGCGCCGATGAAGGCGACGGAGACGCCGTCCTGCTCGGTGATCACGTACGGGGAGTAGGCGCGCTCGCCGGTCGCGGTGTCGTAGAGGTTCGCGTTCACGTAGGGGAACGCCGAGGCGTCCACGACGCGGCCGTCGACATCGGCGCGGCCCTGGTCGAACTCGTGGTTGCCCAGCGTGCTGACGTCGAGGCCCATCGCGTTGAGCGAGTCGAGCGTGGGGATGTCGCCCTGCACCTTCGACACGAAGGTCGAGGCGCCGATGTTGTCGCCGGCCGAGACGAACAGCGTGTTCGGGTTGGCGGCGCGGTAGGAGTCGACGGCGCCGGCGAGCACGGCGGCTCCGGCGACGGCGCGGTCGGCGGCGAGCCGCCCGTGGAAGTCGTTGATCGAGAGGATGTCGATGGCGACATCGCCCTCGGCCGCCGCGGCGGGCGTGGCGCCGAGGAGGGCCGCTCCGGCGACGGCGCCGACGGCGGTCGCGGAGAGGAGTCGGGTGAGGCCGCGTCGGCCCGGGGAAGTACTGCGCATCGTGAAGGGGACTCCAAGCATCGAGCGGTGGATCCGGAGAGGATTCGTGCCGCGTGAGGGGGTTATTCCCAGACAACCCGACGGCGGACCCCAGGTCAAACGTTCCGACGACGGCTCGCCGCCGCGTTTACGAAAAGTTAACTCGCCGACGCTCAGCCGACGCGCAGGATGGGGAGGAACGGCGTGAGGTCCGCGCGCACTCCGGAGGCGTGGATCCGCCCGCTCGCGAGGCCCTCGCTCCACGGCAGGGAGCCTGTCGCGAGCGGCAGCCAGGTCGCCGCGTCCATCTCGATCACGTTCGGCGGAGTCCCGCGGGTGTGACCCGGTCCCTCGACGCACTGGGCCGCGCCGAACGGCGGAACGCGCACCTCGACGCTGCGTCCGGGGACGTTCGTCTCGATGATCTGCAGGAGGAACCGCACCGCCGTCGCCGTCGTGTTCCGGTCCGCTCCTCCGGCGAGCGCCGCCCGCACCGCGGACTGCCCGCTCGCCTCATCGATCCTGCCCTTGGCCATGCATCCATCCTGCCGCCGCCGCTCGCTCCCGGAGGCCTCCCGCGGGGCTCCGCCCGGCGTGTCGGCGTCCGCAGCGCCGCCCTGCGGAGGAGGACGTCACAGGGACCAGCCCCGGGGCGGGGCGCCCTATCCTGTCAGGGTGAAGATCCTCGTCCTCGGTTCGGGTGCCCGTGAGCACGCCATCATCACGGCTCTCCTCGCGGAGGAGGAGCACCACGAGATCATCGCGGCGCCCGGCAACGCCGGCATCGCGCGCGACGTCGAGGTCATCCACTTCGACACGAACAGCCCCCGGCTGGTCAGCGACTTCGCGGTGGAGCAGGGCATCGAGCTCGTCGTCATCGGCCCCGAGGCGCCCCTGGTCGCCGGAGTCGCCGACGCGCTCCGCAAGCGCCGCATCCCCACCTTCGGCCCCGACCGGGCCGCCGCCGCACTCGAGGGCTCGAAGACCTTCGCGAAGCGCGTGATGGACATGGCCCGGGTGCCCACCGGCCGCGCGACCCGCGTCTCCACCCTGGTCGACGCGACCCGCGCCATCGACGAGTACGGACTCCCCTCGGTCGTCAAGGCCGACGGCCTCGCCGCGGGCAAGGGCGTCCTGGTGACGGAGTCGCGCAGCGCGGCGATCGCGCACGCCGAGTTCTGGCTGCAGTCCGGCGACGTCCTCATCGAGGAGTTCCTCGCCGGCCAGGAGGTCTCCCTCTTCCTCCTCTCCGACGGCCACGACGTCGTCCCCCTCTCCCCCGCGCAGGACTTCAAGCGCCTGGGCGACGGCGACGAAGGGCCGAACACCGGCGGCATGGGCGCCTACTCCCCGCTCCCCTGGCTCGCCGACCGCTGGGAGAGCGAGCGCGCCTTCGTCGACGAGGTGATCGACACGGTCGCCATCCCGACCATCCGCCAGCTCGAGCGCGAGCGCACCCCCTTCGTCGGACTGCTCTACTGCGGCCTCATCGTGACCGACGCGGGCCTGCGCGTGATCGAGTTCAACGCCCGCTTCGGAGACCCCGAGACCCAGGTCGTCCTCCCCCGCCTCGCCTCCCCGCTGTCCGCGCTGCTGCACGCGGCGGCCACCGGCGCGCTCGCCTCCGTCCCGTGGCCCGCGTTCACGGACGAGGTCGCCGTCACCGTCGTCCTCGCGAGCGAGGGCTACCCCGAGAACGCCGTCACCGGACGGACCATCACCGGACTCGACGCGGCGGCGGACGTCCCCGGCGTCACCATCGCCCACGCTGCGACCCAGCTGGTCGACGGGAGCTTCGTCGCCACCGGCGGCCGCGTGCTCAACGTCGTCGCACGCGGCGCCGACTTCGCCGAGGCGCGGGAGCGGGCGTACCGCGCGCTCGACCTGATCCACCTCGACGGCGGGGTGTATCGGAGCGACATCGCGGCGAAGGTCGCGCAGTAGCGCGACCTCCGACGCGCTGTCGGCCACGCCGCTCCCCGCGCGGCGTGGCGCGGTCGGCTGGGAGAGTGGCCGGGTCTCGGAGACCGGGGAGCGTTCGGCGCGTCCGAAACGCTCGGCACGCGTTCCGGTCGACGCCTCGAGGGTGGCCGGGGGTGGGGTGGATCCGCGCTCGGACTCGGACCTCCGCGACACGGGCTCGCGGCGGAGGTCGGTCGCCACGCAGGGGGCGGGTCAGGCCAGGGTGCGGAGGGCCTCGGCGAGGTGGGGGTGCGCGAAGGTGAAGCCGGCGTCCTCGAGGCGGGCGGGCACGACCCAGCGGGACTTGAGCAGGAGCTCGGACTCGGTGCGGAGCACGAGCGTCGCGGGCTCGAGGACGAAGCGCGGAGCCGGCACGCCGATCCGGCGGCCCACGGCGGCGCGGAGCAGCCGGGAGAGCTCGGTGTTGTCGCTCGGATTCGGCGACGCGAGATTCACCGGCCCGTCGAGGGTCGACTCCTCGAGGAAGCGGATCGACCGGTGGACGTCCTCCACGTGGATCCAGCTGAAGTGCTGACGGCCGCGGGTTCGCCGGTGCTCGTGGTGCACGCCGGCCTCCCGGCGGGCGCGCGTCGAGGGCCACGGCCCGTCGAACTGAGGACCGCCGAGGCCGAGCCGCGCCAGCCGCAGCAGGATCGCCGTCGCCGGACCGTCTCCGAGCACGATGGACATCCGCAGCGCCACGCGCCGCACGCCGGGCGTCTCCCCGGCGAAGAACTCCGACTCCCACGCCCGCGCCACGTCGACCGAGAAGCCCTCGCCGAGCGCGCCCTCGTCCTCGGTGTTCGCCCGCTCCTCCTCGTGCCGGTAGATCGTCGCCGTGCTCGCGTTCATCCAGACCGGCGGAGGAGTCGCGGCCGCCGCGACCGCGCGGTGCAGCTCCGCGGTGGTCGCCACGCGCGAGCGGAGGATCTCGGCCCGGTTCGCCGCGGTGTACCGGCAGTCGACGCTCTTGCCGGCCAGGTTCACCAGGAGGCGCGAACCGTCGAGCACCCGGGTGATGCCGGCGGTGTCGCCCCAGCGCGCGTCCGGCCCGGAGCGGCCGATCCTCCGCACCGTCCAGCCGTCGGCGGCGAAGCGGCGGGCGAGGTCCGTCCCGAGGAATCCGCTCGCACCGGCGAGGACGACGACAGGGTCAGCGGTGCTGCTCATCGCCCCATCGTGCCGCACGGCGCCGGAGTCACGGGGAGGACTCGTCGCAGGCGCGCTGCCGGGATGCGAGGTGGGTGGAGGCGGGCCTCGATCAGCCGCCGAGCGACCCCGCACCACGGAGCAGCCGCGCCGCGGCGAGCGCCCCGGCCAGCCGCTCGGCGAACCCCGGCGGCACCTCGGCGGGCAGCGCGTCGACCGGCCACCAGGCCACGTCGTCGCTCTCGTCGCTGACCGTCACGGGAGCGTCCGGATCGGCGATCGCGCCGTAGCCCACGTCCCAGTGTCGCGAGCAGCGGCCGAAGCCGTCGCCGAGCGCGTGCCGGTCGAGGTCGAGGGGCAGGACGCCGAGCGGCTGCAGTCGTGCCGCTCTGCTCTCCTCCCGCGCCTCGCGGAGGGCCGCGTCGGCCGTGGAGTGGTCGCCGGGCTCGACGTGACCGCCGAGCTGCACCCAGAACCGGCCCTTGCGGTGGAAGCAGAGCAGCACCTGCGCCAGATTCGGCGAGAGCACGAAGCAGCTCGCCGTGACGTGCTCGGGGCCGCCGTCGCGCTCGAGCGCCGGCTCGCCGCGCTGCTCGAGGAACGCCAGGTACTCGTCCCGCAGGTCCGCGAGCGCGCCCGCGTCCCACTCCCGCAGCTCGTCCGCCAGCCGCGTCCCTCGCTCCCCCGTCACGCGATGGACCCTACCTCCCCTCCGTGAGCTGCCCCTCCGGTGCGCGACACGGCGTGCGTGGCGTACCGGAGCGGCAGCTTCCGGGGAGGGAGGAGGGACGGGAGCGTCAGACGGAGAGGCCGGAGAGGCCCTCGCGGTCGACGCGGCGGTGGAAACGCATGCCGGCGAGACCGCCGAGCACGGCGCCGACCAGCGCGACGACCAGGGCGGCGAGCGCCGTCACGACCGCCGCGGCCGTGGCGTCGCCGGCGTCCAGGGGGATCGTCGGGAAGCCGCTCACCGCGGAGAGCGCCTGGCTGCCGCCGGTGATCGCCGAGACGATGCCCACGACGATCGCGACGACGACCGCCCAGGCCCACACTCCGACGCCCTGCTTCGCTCCGCTGAAGCGGGCCATGCGGCCGGCCACGTAGCCGCCGCAGTAGTAGGCGACGAGGAGGATGACCAGCAGTGCGATCGCGCCCGCCCAGCCGAACGCGGCGGGGTCGGCCGCGAGGTCGCCGGTGACGTCCTGGGTGCCGATGACGGCGGCCCCGATCGCGGTGACGAGGGCGGTCAGGAGGACGGCGAGTCCGGTGGCGGCGAGCCAGCCGAAGAAGGCGCAGCCGATCTTGAAGCCGCCGAAGCGGTCGCGCTCGCGCTGGTGGATGTCCTTGCGCGCGGCCGCACGGGCCTGCTTCGCCTCGGCGGAGTCGGGGTCGACGGGCGCGCGGTGCTCGGGCGCCGAGTGGGCCGAGTCGGAGCGGTCCGTCGAAGCGGAACGGTCCGGAGTCGCGGAGCGGTCCGTCGCCGCAGCCGCTCCCGTGTCCCCCGCGGAGTCGATGCGCGCCGTGCCGCCCGCCGCCGAGCCCTCTGCCCGTCGCGGCAGTCCGCCGTCAGCCGGATCCCTGTCTGTCGTGCTCATGTCGAACCTCCTGGCCGAGCGCCCCGAAGAAGGGCGACACGCTCAGTCAAGACCCAGGGAGCCCTCGGTGTCGCGGGCTTGACGACACGACGGAGGGGTCCGGGCGTCAACCCCCTGCGCCCCCTCCCTCCCACCCGCTTGCATGGAGGCACCGACCGACGACACGAGAGGGAGAGTCATGACTCCGGAATCCCCCGAGCAGACACCGCCCGGCACCGAGGCCGAGCTGACGCCGAAGGCCGACCACGGCGAGACCAGCTACCGCGGCACCGGCCGCCTCAGCGGCAAGGTCGCCCTCATCACGGGCGGCGACAGCGGCATCGGCAAGGCCGTCGCGATCGCGTTCGCGCGCGAGGGCGCCGACGTCGCGATCTCGTACCTCGACGAGCACGACGACGCCGAGGACACCGCCAAGTGGGTCCGGGAGGCCGGCCGCGAGGCGCTGCTCCTCCCCGGCGACCTGCAGGACCCGGCGCACTGCCGCGCCGTCGTCACCGAGACCGTCGAGCGCTTCGGCCACCTCGAGGTGCTCGTCAGCAACGCCGCCTTCCAGATGAGCCGCGAGAGCGTCACCGACATCCCGGACGAGGAGTGGGACCGCACGATCGCGACGAACATCAGCGCCTACTTCCACCTCGTGAAGTCGGCGCTGCCCCACCTGAAGGAGGGCGCGTCGATCATCGCGACGAGCTCGGTGCAGTCCGACCAGCCGTCGTACCAGCTGCTTCCCTACGCCGCCACGAAGTCGGCGATCCTCAGCCTCACCGCCTCGTTCGCGCAGGCGCTCGGCGAGAAGGGCATCCGCGCCAATTCCGTCGCGCCCGGCCCGATCTGGACGCCGCTCATCCCCTCGACCATGCCGGAGGAGGCCGTCGCCGAGTTCGGCGAGCAGGTCCCGCTGGGCCGCCCCGGGCAGCCGGCCGAGGTGGCCCCCGCCTACGTCCTCCTCGCCTCCGACGAGGCGAGCTACATCAGCGGGTCGACGATCGCCGTCACCGGCGGGAAGCCGATCCTCTGATCACGCTCCAGGGCACCGCTCACCCGCAGGATTCCGCGATAGGTTCCTGCGGGTGAGTGTGCACATCCGCAGCATCGAGACGGCGGTGCCGACCACGGTCCTGCGCCAGTCCGAGGTGCGCGACCTCTTCGCGTCCCAGCCCGCGATGACCCGGCTCGGGTCCCGCCTGATCGGCGCGGCCTTCGACGCGTCCGGGATCGACACCCGCAGCACGGTGGTCGACGAGCTCGACCGGGTCGAGCGGGAGGGTGCGAGCGTCTTCTACGACGCGGGGAGCGGCCTGGTGCTCGACCCGGGGACGGCCGCGCGCAACGCCGTCTACACCGAGCGCGCTCCCGAGCTCTTCACGGAGGCGGCCCGCCGCGCCCTCGCATCCGCGTCGATGACGGCCGAGGACGTCACCCACGTGGTGACCGTCTCCTGCACCGGCTTCTACGCTCCGGGGCCCGACTACCAGCTGGTCCGCCGCCTCGGCCTCGCGCCCTCGACGCAGCGCTTCCACCTCGGCTTCATGGGCTGCTACGGCGCCTTCCCCGGCCTGCGCGCCGCCCGCCAGTTCTGCGAGGCCGACCCGGAGGCGGTCGTCCTCGTCGTCGCGGTCGAGCTGTGCACCATCCACCTCACGAGCTCCAACGACCCGGAGCAGATCGTCGCGACCTCCGTCTTCGCCGACGGCGGTGCGGCGGCCGTCGTCACCGCCCGTGAGGCCGCGCCCGGCACCCCGGTGCTCGAGCTCGACGCGCTCGCCACGACGCTCACCGACGAGGGCGAGACCGAGATGGCGTGGACGATCGGCGACCACGGCTTCTCGATGCGGCTGAGCACTTACGTGCCCTCGATCATCGGAGCGAACATCGAGGCGGCCGTCGCCCCGCTGCTGGCCGGCGCCGAGGTCGAGCGGAGCGACGTGCAGCGCTGGGCGATCCACCCCGGCGGCCGCAGCATCCTCGACAAGGTGCAGGCCTCGCTCGCCCTCAGCGACGAGCAGCTGGCCCCGTCGCGCGAGGTTCTGCGCACCAACGGCAACATGTCGAGCGCGACCGTCCTCTTCATCCTGCGGCGCCTGCTGCACGGCGAGGCGGCCGACGGCGAGCGGGTCGGCGCGATGGCGTTCGGGCCCGGCCTCACCGTCGAGCTCGCGCTGCTCACCAAGCGGGGCGGGGAGTGACTCCGCGAGCCCCTCTCGCGCCGGACCTGCGCCACCGCGAGGTCTCCGAGCAGGAGCTGATGGACGACCCGGACTGCGACCGGACCCTGCTCGACGCCACCTACGCCCGCTTCGGCACCGTGAACCGGCTGGTCTCGGGGTGGCGGGGCCTCTACCGCTCGCGCCTGCGTCCGCTGCTGCGGCCCGACGAGCCGTTCCGCCTGCTCGACATCGGCTCCGGAGGCGGCGACGTCGCCCGCTCCCTCGCCGGCTGGGCCCGCGAGGACGGCCTCCGCCTGGCGATCACCGCCGTCGATCCGGACGAGCGCGCCTCCGCGTTCGCCACGTCCACGCCCGCGCCGCCCGGAGTCGAGTTCCGCCGCGCGAGCAGCGCCGACCTGGTCGCCGAGGGCGAGCACTTCGACCTGGTGACCTCCAACCACGTGCTGCACCACCTGTCGCCGGACTCACTCGCCGACCTGCTCGCCGACAGCGAGCGCCTGGCCCCGCGCGCCCTCCACAACGACATCGAGCGCTCGCGGCTGGCCTACACGGCCTACCTGCTGGCCACACGACCGATCGCGGCCGGCTCGTTCCTCCACTACGACGGGTCGCTGTCGGTGCGGCGCAGCTTCACCGCCGCCGAGCTGCGGGCGGTGGCGCCCGAGGGGTGGCGGGTCGAGCGCGCGGCGCCCTACCGGCTGCTGCTCGCGCGGGGCGAGGTGTGAGGACGCGGCGGAGGGCGAGCGCTTCCGGTCCGCTCTGGCTGCGCGCCGCCGCTGTCAGCTACTCCGCCAACTGCGCCCTCGGCACCGCCGTCGCCACCGGCGCTCTCCGCACGGGCCGCTGGCACTGGATCCATCACGCGCTCTACATCTGCACGTCGACGCTCACCGCTCTGGCCTGGGCGACGCTGCGGCGGTCGGACACCCGCGCCGCGTCCGCGCTGGCTCCCGCCGCCGTCCCGCTGGCGGTGATCCCCTTCGCCGGGACGCACGGACGCCGGCACCCGGTGATCGCGCTGGCGGCGGCTCCGTTCGTGCTCGCCGCTCTCGGGCGGACGCGGCGGCCGGCGCGGCGCCGAGGAGTGCTCCAGCGTCTCAGGGCCGGGTCAGCCCTGCGCTGACGCGCCCCGGCTTCTAGCGCGGGGGCTCGACGTCGCGGTCGGGGTCGGAGCGGTACGAGCGCAGCGCCTGCCAGCCGGCGATCGCGAGGATCAGCGCGCCGCAGAGCATCGTCAGCAGATTCGGCACCGAGAAGCCGCTGCCCACGACCGAGTTGATGCCCGCGCCGAGCACGAACACACCTCCGAGAAGGTAGAAGATGACCCTCGTCTTCACCGTTCCACCGCTTCCCTCGAGTCTGCACAGGACCCTCGATGGTACCGCGCGCGCCCCGGGCCGCCGCCGTTCCCCCCTCTGCGCGATCGATCGGGGCAGGATCGAGGCATGGAGTTCCTCGATGTCGTCCGGCGCCGGAAGACCACCAACGGCGCGTTCCTGCCCGACCCCGTCTCCGAGGAGCACCAGCGGCTCCTGATGGAGGTGGCCGGCCGGGCGCCCTCGCAGCTCAACAGCCAGCCGTGGCGGTTCGTGCTCGTCGAGGAGCGCGAGTCGATCGACCGGATCGCCGCGATCAGCGGCGAGAGCATGACCACCGCGATGTCGAACGGCACGTTCTTCGAGCGCTACAAGCCCTACTTCCGCTTCAGCAGCGAGGAGATGGAGCAGCGGCGCGACGGGATGCTGTTCGACAAGCTGCCGGCTCCGCTCCGCCCCTTCACGAAGCAGGTCTTCACGAAGCGCGGGCAGTTCCTGATGAACTCCCTCCGCGTCCCGCAGACGCTCGGCGAGGAGAACCGCCGGCTCGTCGCGGGATCGCCGCTGCTGCTCGGCGTGATGCTCGACCGCTCCGAGTACCGTCCGGGCGAGCTCTCCTCCTTCTACTCGGTGTTCAGCATGGGCGCCGCGATGGAGAACGTCTGGCTGAGCACGGTCGAGCTGGGGATGGGCATCCAGTTCGTGTCGTTCCCGATGGAGGTGCCGGGAGCGTGGGCGCGGATCGAGTCGCTGCTCGCCGTGCCCGACGAGCTGGAGCTGATGGCGGTGTACCGGCTCGGCTACCTGCCTCCGGAGCAGCGGCGGCCGGCGATCGACTGGTCCTCGCACCAGCGGAAGCTTCCGTCGCAGTACGTCTTCCGCGGCACCTGCGCGACTCCGCAGGAGGGGTGGGACGCGCCGGCCGGGCCGTGACGGGATCCTGAGCGGCGCGGCCGGCAGCCGGAGGTGCCCGCACTCGCTCCCGGGCCGGCCCCGGCCGACGGGAGATCCGCGACGGAGCATCGACTCTCGCTACATGCGTCGGCTAACGTGGCGCCCAGCACGCCCGGCAGTGGTACGTCCCGTCCGCGGGACTGTCAATGGGGGTCCGGCGTGTCTCCCGCCCGATTCCCCGCACCGGGGTCCGAGCAGATACCGTCCCCCGAGGAGCCGTCCGCCAGGGCCGGCCCGATGAACGAAGGGGGCCCGTGGCCACGCTCATCTACGGACCGCAGAACCTCGAGATCGAATTCGAGGAGCGCGTCCTCGCGCACCTGAAGGTCGCCGTCCTCTCGAAGCTGCGCCGCAACGAAGCCTTCTCGCTCTCGTGGATGGAGGACGCCTCCACCGGACACGGCCGGAGCTCCGTCTGGCTGCACCCGTCGGTGCCGCTGCACTTCCGCTTCACCGAGGCGCACCAGCCCAAGCTCAACCGCGCGTGGATCGAGCAGATGCTCAGCGTCGCCAGCATGCACGGCGAGCTCTCGGTCCTGCCGGAGCCCGAGGAGCAGCGCCAGGGCTCCTGAGCCCTGCCGCTCCAGGGGCCCCGCTGCCCCCTGATCGCGCGGCCGTCAACCCCGTCCCCTCTGCGGGGACGCGAAGTGCCGTCGAGAAGACGTCCCCGGAACCATCGGCGGACGTCGACGGACGGAGACGACCATGACGGACACCGCGCGAGCGACCGGCCTGCCCACCCTCACCCCGGTGCGGACGCTCCGCAAGGAGCAGCCGATCGAGCCGCGCCGCGTGCCGGACTCCGTCTCCGTCGACTCCCAGCCGGTCATCGGCTGCCGGATCGACGTGAGCGGCCGCTCCTTCGTCGTCGAGCTCGACATGGCCGGCATCTTCCTGCGCCAGGTGCGACGGAGCCTGCGCGAGGGCGAGGGCGGCCTCGTGCTGCTGCGCCACGTCGACGGGATCGAGATGATCCCGTTCTCGCGCGCGACGCCGTTCGACGTCTCGGACATCGTCTGCCCCGAGGGCGTCGAGCCCGCGGACGCCCGCTCGGCCCTGGGGCTCCGCGACCGCTGATCCGCGACGGGCGGGGTGCTCCGCCCCGCGCCCGCCGCTGAGCGGGGTCAGACGGGCAGCGACGCCTCGATCAGGTCGACGATCCGCGGGTCGTCGGGCTCGACCGTCGGGCGGAACCGGTGGACCGTGCCGTCGGCCGTGATCAGGAACTTCTCGAAGTTCCACTTCACCCGGCCGGCCTTGCCGTTCTCGTCCTCGGCCTTGGTGAGCTCCGCGTAGAGCGGGTGCGCCGAGCGGCCGTTGACGCGGACCTTCTCGAACATCGGGAAGGTGACCCCCCAGGTCGTCGAGCAGTACGCCTTGATCTTGTCCTCGTCGCTCAGCTCCTGGAGGAACTGGTTGCTCGGGAAGCCGAGGACCGTGAATCCGCGCTCCCCGTAGCTCTTCTGCAGGGCCTCGAGCTTCTCGTACTGCGGGGCGAGGCCGCAGCGGGAGGCGACGTTGACGATCAGCCGCACGGGCGGGTAGTCGGCGAGGGTCGACGTGGTGCCGTCGATCGTGGTGAGGGGGATGTCGGCGATCGTGTCGGGCACGGAGGGCTCCTTCGGACGTGGTGCGTCGACGCTACTCCCCGCCGCCGAGGGAACCCCGAGTCGTGGAGGCGGCTCGCTGCGGGTTCCCGCGACGGTCCGGGGTTCCCTCGGCGCGCACCTGCCTCCACCATGGGGGGATGGCCGCCTCGCAGCAGATCGTCTCGGTCGGCGGGCGGAGGCTGCGGCTGACGAACCTCGACAAGGTCGTCTACCCGGAGACGGGCTTCACCAAGGCCGACGTGCTCTCCTACTACGCCTCCGTCGCCTCCGCGATGCTGCCCCATCTCGCGCGCCGCCCGGTCACCCGGAAGCGCTGGGTCGACGGAGTGGGCACCGCCGAGCATCCGGGCGAGGTCTTCTTCGAGAAGAACCTCCCCTCCTCCGCCCCCTACTGGCTGAGCCGGACCCGGCTCACGCACTCGTCGCGCGACGTCGAGTACCCGCTGGTCGACGACGTCGCCGGGCTCACCTGGCTGGCGCAGCAGGCGGCGCTCGAGCTGCACGTCCCGCAGTGGCGGGTGGGCTCCGACGGCGAGCGCCGTCCGCCCGACCGTCTCGTGCTCGACCTCGACCCGGGCGAGGGGGCGGGCCTCGCCGAGTGCGCCGAGGTCGCGTTCCTCGCCCGCGACCTGCTGGAGGGGATGGGGCTGGCTCCGCTGCCGGTGACCAGCGGAAGCAAGGGGATCCACCTCTACTGCCCGCTGGACGCCTCCGCCTCCAGCGACCAGATCTCGGCGGTCGCGCACGAGCTGGCGCGCGCGCTCGAGTCGGACCACCGCGACCTCGTCGTCTCGGACATGAAGAAGACCCTGCGCGAGGGCAAGGTCCTCGTCGACTGGAGCCAGAACAGCGCGGCGAAGACGACCATCGCCCCCTACTCCCTCCGCGGGCGCCTCCGGCCGGCCGCCGCCGCGCCCCGCACGTGGGAGGAGCTGGGCGCCGAGGACCTGCGCCACCTGTCGCCCGACGAGGTGGTGGAGCGGCTGCGGAGCGACGGCGACCTCCTCCGCCCGCTGCTCGCCGCCCGCGGTGCCGGGCTCGAGCCGACCCCGGAGAGGATGGCGGGCTTCGCCGCGACGGACGCCTCCTCCGACCGCCTGGCGACCTACCGCAGCATGCGCGACGCGTCGAGGACGCCGGAGCCTGTGCCCGAGGCGGCGTCCGCGGGCACCTCCTCGGGCGACTCCTTCGTCATCCAGGAGCACCACGCGCGGCGCCTGCACTACGACTTCCGGCTCGAGCACGACGGCGTCCTGGTCAGCTGGGCGGTGCCGAAGGGCCCGCCGCTGGAGGGCGACCCGAACCGGCTCGCGGTGCAGACCGAGGACCACCCCCTCGAATACGCGACCTTCGAGGGCACGATCCCGGCCGGCGAGTACGGCGGCGGCGAGGTGCGCATCTGGGACGAGGGCACCTACGCGCTCGAGAAGTGGCGCGAGGGGAAGGAGGTGATCGCGGTGCTGACCGGCCGCCCCGACGGCGGGCTCGGCGGCGAGCCCCGCCGCTACGCCCTGCTGCACACGGGCTCGAGAGAGAGCGCCGAGAAGAACTGGCTCCTGCACCTGATGGCGCCGGGTCCCGCTCACGGGCACGGGACGCAGCGACGGGGCCGGGCGACCGCGTCCGCCGCGTCGCCCGCTCCCCGCCCCGCACCCTCCGCCGACCGCCCGGCCGAGGACTCCGCTCCGCGCCGCCACCGCCCCATGCTCGCCACGGCCGGACGCCGCGGCGACGTGGACCCGGGGGCCGCGATCGAGATGAAGTGGGACGGCTACCGCGCTCTCGTGCGGGTGCAGGGCGGCACCGCGACCCTCACGAGCCGCAACGGCAATGACCTGACCGCGGCGTTCCCCGACCTGCTCGCCCCGCTCGCCGAGGCCGCCGCCGACGCCGTGCTCGACGGCGAGATCGTCGCCCTCGACGCTCGCGGGCGCCCCGACTTCGGCGCCCTGCAGACCCGCGGCGGGCTGACGAAGCCGCGCGAGATCGAGGCGGCCGCCCGGTCCACGCCGGTGCACCTGATGGTCTTCGACCTGCTCGAGCGCGCAGGAGACGACCTGACCGGGAGCGACTACGACACCCGTCGCGCGGCACTGGTCGAGCTCGTCGCCGAGAACGAGCGCGTGCACGTCCCGTCCGTGTTCGACGGCGACCTGGAGGAGGCGATGGCCACCAGCCGCGCCCTCGGCCTCGAGGGCGTGGTCGCCAAGCGCCGCGACTCGCGCTACCAGGAGGGCAGCCGCTCGCGCGACTGGATCAAGCTCACCCACCACCGGCTGCAGGAGGTCGTGATCGTGGGCTGGCGCGAGGGCGACGGCGGCCTGCAGGGCTCGGTCGGGGCGCTGCTGACCGCGATCCCCGGCGAGGACGGGCTCGCCTACTCCGGCCGTGTGGGCACCGGCTTCAGCGACCGCGAGCGCCGCGGACTGGTCGACCGCCTGGCCGAGCACGCCACCGAGGAGCCCGCCGTCTCCGTCCCTCCGCTCGAGTCGCGCGGCGTGCACTGGGTGTCGCCCGTCCTGGTCGGCGAGGTCCGCTACCGCGAGCGCACCGCCTCCGGGACCCTCCGCCAGCCGGTCTGGCGCGGCTGGCGCGCCGACAAGGCCGCCGAAGACGTCCGCGTGGAGGAGCCGGGCAGCTGATCCTCCGGTCTTCCGACGGAGAGGCCAGGGAACGCGGCTCGCGCCGCCGATCCACTGCGGCCCCGGGCACCTCAGTCCAGGCGCACCCCGCGCAGCAGGAGGAGGGTCGCGCCGACCGCGGCACCGGTGCCGATGAGGACGCCGCCCGCTCCGGACGCCGCCGCGAGGACGCCGAGGAGGCTGGGCAGGGCGATCAGCCCGAGGCGGTTCCCGGCCAGGCGCAGCGCGAGGGCGCGGCCGTGGCGGTCGGCGGGGGTGCGCTCGATCAGCCACGACATCGTGATGGGCTGGCCGATCCCGAGGCCCAGGCCGAGGGCGGCGACCGCGACGAAGAGGAGCACGGTCGGCGCGGGCAGGGCGACCAGCACCAGGCAGAGCGCCGAGATCAGGATGCCGCCCACCATCACCCGAGTGCGCCCGAGCCGGGCGGTGGCCGCACCGAGGAGGAGCCGCGAGGCCATCGACGCGAGCGCGCGCACGGTGAGGAGGGCCCCGACGACGCCGGCCGGGAGCCCTCGCTCGGCGCCGAGGGCGGGGAGGTAGACGACGGTCAGGTCGACGGCGGCGACGACGGTCGCGCTGGTCAGCAGGGCGCGCGCGAGGCCCGGCACCCGGAGGAGACCGAGCGTCGAGCCCGGAGCCGCCGCCCCCTCCGCCGCGGGTCCTCGCGGGGACGGGCTGCGGATCCCCGCCGTCGAGACGAGCAGCAGCACCGCGAGGATCCCGCCCACGAGGAACAGCGGCGCCGGGTCGGGCCGCACCGAGCCGCCCGCGAGCACCGGGATGAACGCGGGCCCGATCGCCTGCCCGAGCGACGCGGCGAACGTGTAGTAGCCGAAGCGGCTGTCGAGACGCGTCCCTCCGGTGCCGCCCGCGACGACGGTCTGCTGCCCGACCACGCAGCCCAGGTGCCCCGCGCCGAGCAGGGCGATGCCGAGGAGCAGCCCCGCGACGCTCCCGCCCGCCAGGAGCAGCACCGCGGCCGCTCCCACCGCGACGAGCGAGCCGACGGCCATCACTGCCCGAGCGCCGACCCGGTCGACCAGCCCGCCCACCGGCAGCGCGATCAGCAGCGGCACCAGCGCGAACGAGGCGCCGAGCGCCCCGAGCGCCCAGGCCGGCACGTCGAGCCGGATCGCCTGGTAGACGGCGGCCGGCCGGAGCAGGAACGCGACGGCCTGGATGAGCACGGCGTGCGCGAGCAGGGACGGAGTCGCCAGGCGGTTCCGCACGCGCGCTCCTTCCCGCGGCGCTCGGCCGAGCACCCGCTCCCCCATCCTCCTCCCGGTGCCGCCGCCGAGTCGCCCGGGAAGGATCGTCCTGCCCCTCGAGAACAGGCCTTCTCGAGCGACTCAGCTCTGCGGCGGCGTCGAGGGGAGCGCGTGCGCGGGCAGGGTGCCGAGGCGGTGCCGGCCGCGGAGGAGGAACCAGGCCAGGCCGATCCCGACGACCGCGGCGATCACGACGACCGCACTCCAGCGCAGCTCCTCCCCGTAGACCTCGACGCGCGGCCACGCGAGGTCGATCGTCATCGCCGCGCCCCAGAGCACCGCGACGACGTTCACCGGCAGGCCCGCGCGGCCGAGCGAGAAGCGCCCGGGCGCGGCTGCGGGCCACCGGCCGCGGAGCCGGGCGATCAGCAGCGGCACCGTCACCAGCAGGTAGGCGAGGTAGATCAGGATGACCGCCACGCTCGTCACGGCCGTGAAGATCGCCGGCGTCCCGATGTTCACGACCAGGATCAGCACCGCGAGCACCCCCACGACCAGCGCCGGCGCCACCGGGGTCCCGCGCCGCGGGTCGACGCGGGCGAGCACGCGGCTGCCGGGCAGGGCGTTGTCGCGGGCCATCGCGAAGATCAGCCGGATGCCCGCCGTGTGCACCGCCAGCGCGCACACGGTGATCGCGACGACCACGCAGAGCAGGAGGACCGATCCGAGGGGCCCCCCGAGCACCTGCAGCACGATCCGCTGCAGCCCGCCCGACGCCTGCCCGAGCGCCGGGTCGGCGAGGTCGGGCGCCGAGAGGATGCCGAGCAGCAGGATGAGGCCGCCGAGGACGAAGGAGGCGGTCACCGCCCGCAGGATCGCCGTCGGCGCGGTCCGGCGCGGATCGACCGTCTCCTCGCCGAGCGAGCCCGCGGTGTCGAACCCGTACATCACGTACGCCGACGCGATCGCGGCGATGAGGAACGCGCCGGCGTACCCGCCCGGCGTGCTCCCGCCGTAGCCGCTGGTGTCGAGCAGCACGGTCGGCGGATGCACCACGTTCACCGCGAGCACCGCCACCAGCAGCACCGCTGCGACGAGCTCGATCAGCACGCCGACGCTGTTGATCCGGGCCATCAGCCGCACGCCGCGCGCGTTGACCGCGGTGGTGAACGCGATCAGGACCGCTCCCCAGACCACCGCGCTCACCCCCGCGGAGCCGCCGAGCTGGAACCCGCTCCAGATCTGCGGGAGCGTCGCCTGGTACGCCAGCACGACGGCCGCGAGCGTGACCACGGACGCGGTGGCCATCAGCCAGCCCGCCAGCCAGCTCACCGTCGGCCCGGCGAGGCGCTTGCTCCAGTTGTAGACGGAGCCGGCGACCGGGTAGCGGGCGGCGAGCTCGGCGAAGCACAGCGCGACCATGAGCTGCCCGGTGAACACGATCGGCCAGGACCACCAGTAGGCGGGACCGCCGAGCGCGAAGCCGAAGGAGAAGAGCTGGAACGTGCCGGTCAGGATCGAGATGTAGCTCACGCCCGCGGCGAAGCTGCCGAAGCGGCCGATCCCGCGGGTGAGGGAGGGGCGGTACCCGAACTCAGCGGTCCCGTCGTCGACGTCCTCGGTGGTGCTCATCGGGCTCCCCCTCGCGGGCGCGCTCGTCGCACCGAGGTCAGGATGCCAGCCGCCGCCCGGCCGCACGACTCCCCCGTCCCGGGCGTCCGTCAGCGGGTGCTCAGCGCTCGCCCCGCTCCCGGTGCACAGGACTCGGGCGGCCCACGCGGACGGGAGCGGCGTCAGCCGTGCGCCGCGAGCCGAGTGCGCTGGGGCACCAGGAGCTCGAGCAGCTCCTCGACCCCGTCGACCCGCTGCGGCTCGACCGGGTGCCCCGGTCCGCACGGCTTGTAGGCGGGCGGATCCACGTTCAGGACGTGCCCGACGGGCCGCCCCTTCTCCCAGACCGTGAGGAGGAAGGCCCCATCCCGCTCGTCGGGGGCGCCGATCTCGAAGACCCGGCCGCGCACGATGGCGCACTGCGGCTCCTTGCGCGCGAGGCGCACCCAGAAGGGATGGTCTCCGATCATCGTGCCCGTCCTCCCCGGCCGGCCCGCGGCCGTGCCCGTAGCGGTCGACCGGTGATCGTGTCGTCGGCGACCCGCAGGGCCACGGTACGTCCGCCTCCCCTCAGCCGATCAGGGGGTTCACTGCGGAGCCTCGCAGTGGTAACGGACGCCGGTCGCGCCCGGACGCGCACCACGGGGAACCACTCACCGCTCGGAGGAGTCCTCGTAGTCGGCACCACTGGTCAGCTCGCCGTCGCCGGGCTGCACGGGATGCTCGCCGGTGAGCGCGTCGATCCGCTCGCGCAGCCGAGCCACCTCCGCCGCGTTGTCCGGCTCGGGCAGGTCGCTCGGCGTGGTCTCGACGATGAGGGCGGCCGCGGCGTTCACGAGGAAGGTGGCGTCGACCGTCCCGCCGTCGGCGCCGATCCCCGTGTACTCGACGGTGTCGGCCGCGCCCTTCGCGGCGAGGGCGACGGCGTACTCG
Organism: Rathayibacter sp. AY1F4; assembly: GCF_002931775.1. Classification (NCBI taxonomy): domain Bacteria; kingdom Bacillati; phylum Actinomycetota; class Actinomycetes; order Micrococcales; family Microbacteriaceae; genus Rathayibacter; species Rathayibacter sp. AY1F4. The sequence goes on along the minus strand of NZ_PSVE01000016.1, from coordinate 16,198 downwards.
ACGAGCGCGTCGGCCGCCTCGTCCCCCACGAGGATCGTCTTGTCGGCGAAGAGGATGTGCTTCATGCCGTCCATGCTCGGCAGTGCCGGCTGCGTGGAGGGAGAAGGTTGACAGAGGACCGCCGCTGACGGAAGACCTGGACAGGTCGAGCAGAGAATGGCAGACCGGGTTGTCGGATCCCTCCGGTCTGCGGAAGGGTGGTGGCAACGGTGGGGCGCCTGCCGACCGGAGATCAGGGGCTGGAGACGCCGATGGGGAAGCTGCACTACGACGGGACCGTCGAGATCGAATTCGAGGACCGCGTGCTCGCGCACCTGCAGATCGTCATCACCGCGAAGCTGCGCCGCAACGAGTCGTTCCTGCTCAGCTGGCGCGACGACCACAGCATGGGCGACGGCCGCAGCGCGATCTGGATCCACCCCTCCCACGCGCTCCGCTACAAGTACTTCGGCGGCCGGATGCCCCGCATCAACCCCGCCTGGATCTCCGCGCTCACCGACCTCGCGAACTCCGCGGGCGGGCTGTACGTGATCTCGGAGCCCGCCGAACCGGTGCGTCCTCCGGCGAAGGGCGATCAGCTGTGAAGCGCATCGACCTGATCTACAACGGCACCGCCTACACGGTCAACAACAGGAGCCTCGACGAGTTCCGCGCCGAGGTCGAGGCCGCCCTGGCCTCCCCGACCCCGCAGTGGCTGACCGTCAACTACGGCGAGGGTCGCGCGAACCCGGCGCTCCCCCTCATCACGCCGTACACCCCGCTGTCGATCATCACGAACGACTTCGACGAGCTCAACGCAGAGTACGAGTAGCGGCGGACCTCCGAGAGGTCAACCACGTCGTCCGGTCGATCCGCGCCCCGTACCGTCGGGCAGGACCTCGTCGACGTCGTGCGCGGACCCCGCACGACGACACCCGATCGACACCTCCCGCGCCTCGGCGCACGACAACGGCCGCGGACACCCGGCCAGGAGCAGTGATGACAGATCCCGCCTTCGCCGTCCTCGACGACCTCATCGCCGCCCTCGAGCGTCCCGGCTCGATCGACCCCGGCCTGAGCCGCTCCGTCGCCGTGCAGGCCGCCGTCCTCCGGCTCCCGTCGCCCCGCACCATGCACCGTCCGCGCCCGACGAGCCGCTTCACGGGCCGTCGCCTCGTGCGCCCGGGCAGCGCAGCCAGGCGGGCTCCCGCGCGTCACCGCGTCGTGGTCCCCGCCGGTCCGGCGGAGCGTCGCTCCGAGCGGAGCCGACGGCTAAAATGGGCGCGGTGACCGACTCCGACGCTCTCTGCGACCCGTATCTGCGCGGGTATCCGATCGACGGCGTCGCGATCTCCACGGTCGGCAGCCCCTTCGGTGGCGAGACCGTCGCCGCGAGCGACAGCACCGCGAGCCGGCTGGACGAGATCCAGATCGACCTCGGCGAGGGCCCGTGCTGGGAGGCGATCCGCGCTGCCGGCCCCGTCTCGGTGCCGGACACCGGCGCGGAGGAGCGCTGGCCGCTCTTCACCGAGGCGATCGGCCCCACGGCGGTGCGCGCGGTCTTCGCCTTCCCGCTCTCGATCGCGGGGCTCTCGATCGGCGCGGTCGACCTCTACTCCCGCCGCCCGACGTCGCTCAGCGACTCCCTCCTCGGCCGGATCAGCGCCTCGACCACCGCGACGGCGCTGCTGGTGCTTGCCGCGGTGCTGCGCGACAACGAGGTCGAGGAGAGCACGAATCCGCGCTCGCGACGCGTGGTGCACCAGGCGACCGGCATGATCATCGCGCGCTACGGCAGCACGGCCGAGGAGGCGCAGCTGCTGCTGCGCGCCCACGCCTTCGCCCAGCAGCGCTCCGTCGTCGATGTCGCCTCCGGCATCGTGGCCCGGCACGACGGGTTCCCCGACCGCCCTCTCACCGCCCAGGACGACACATGGTGACGAACTCCCGCGAGCGCAGCGTCATCCAGACGTTCGTCGCCCTCTCCGACACGCTGGTCGACGACTACGACGTCGTCGACTTCACCCAGACCCTCGTGGAGAGCAGCGCGACCCTCTTCGACGCCGTCTCGGCGGGGCTCGTCCTCGCCGACTCCACCGGCTCCCTCGAGGTGCTCGCCTCCACGGACGAGGACACCCGGCTGATCGAGCTGCTCCAGCTCGATAGCGGGTCGGGCCCGTGCATCCAGTGCTTCGAGACCGGGCGGCCGGTGATTGTCGAGGACGCCCGTGCCGTGGGCGAGGAGTGGGCGGAGTTCCGGACGCTGGCGGTCGAGCTCGACGTGCTCTCGGCGCACTGCGTGCCGATGCGGTCGGCGGGGACGACGATCGGCTCCCTCAACCTCTTCCAGGCCCGGCCGGGGCGGCTCGATCCGGACGACATCGCGGTCGTGCAGGCGTTCGCCGACGTCGCGACGATCGGGATCCTGCACCAGCGTGCGCTCCAGCAGAGCACGGTCACCCAGGAGCAGCTGCAGCACGCCCTCGACAGCCGGGTGCTGATCGAGCAGGCGAAGGGGATCCTCGCCTACGCCCACCGCACCACGGTCGAGCAGGCCTTCGAGGTGCTGCGGGTCCGCGCGCGAGCGACGTCGACCCCGATCACGACGCTCGCCCAGGAGATCATCCGCGACTACCGGCGCTGACGCTCCGCGCCCGCGGAGCAGGAGCGGGGCGCATCCGCGCCGACGGCGCCGCGGCTCGGAGCTCAGTACTCGTTCTCGAGCTCCCACGTCGCGCGGGGGTCGACGTCCGAGGCGGGCACCGGTCCGCCCGCACTGTCGAGCGCGTCGAGGCGCTCGAGGATCTCGGCGCTCGACTCCGCCGCTGCGCTACCGGTCCCTGCGACCACCAGGGGGACGCCGAGCCCGACGGTGAGCGTCACGACGGAGGAGGGGGCCGAGTCGTCGGCGACGCTGACCGTGCTCATCCGGTGCTGCTGCGCGAGCGCGAGCGAGTAGCGGACGACGGCGTCGGCGGTCGCGTCGTCGAGGGAGAGGGAGCCTCCGGTGTGGAAGAGCGTCGTCATGGTCAAGTCCTCGCAGGGCAGGCGGATGGGCATGGTTCCGTCACCGGGGCCAGGATGCGGTGCGTTCACGCTACGCTCCGGGCGCTCGCGGGTGCAGGCCTTGCGCCGAATCGGGCCCCTGTCACATGATTCGCTCCCGATGCCGGAGCAATTCCCCCATGGCTCTGAGGCGGACCACATGTTAACGTGAACACACGCGTCGGTCCCCTCGGCTCGACGCATCCCTCCCCTGAAGGAAAGGTCTCGACGATGAGACGACGCTCCCCGGAGCCCCCTGCCGCCGCGCCTCGGCGCCGCGTGCGATCCCTCTTCCTCTCCGCTCTCGCCTGCACGAGCGTCGCCCTCACCGGCGCTCTCGTCCCCGTCTCGGCGCAGGCCGTCGACGTCCCTGCGCCCACCGCGCACTACGACATGTCGCACGCCGGCTCGGCCCTGCTCGACATCTCGGGCAACGGACGCAACGCCACCCTGACCGGCCTCACCGACGCGTCCTTCGCGAACGCCGGCGGCGACCAGGTCGCCCGGTTCAAGAACGACGGCTACGCGAGCCTCCCCCAGGGCCTGGTCACCGGAGCCGACAACGCGTTCGCCGTCGAGTACACGGTGAAGACGCAGACCACCGCCAACCAGTTCGGCTGGGTCATCGGCGACGGCGTCGGCCCGTGGAACACCACGCAGCTCGGCAACCACGTCTTCGTGAACCCGCGCAACCCCGATGGCTCGCCCAGCGGACAGGTCCTCGCGGGCATCCGCGTCAAGGAGCCCACCAGCAACGGCGAGACCCGCATGCCGTTCGGCGGCACGCTGAACCCCGGGTTCACGACGCTCACGCTCGTCGGCACCGGCACGGGGTCGAGCACCGTGCTGACCCTCTACCGCGACGGCACGCAGATCTCGACCGCGAACACCACGAAGTCGATGGCGAGCATCGTCCCGACCGGGTCCACGCTCGGCTACCTCGGCCGCTCGCTCTACTCCGGCGACGCGCTCGTGACCGCCGACGTCACCGACGTGAAGTTCTGGGACACCTCCCTCACCGCCGAGCAGGTCGCCTCGAGCATGCCGACCGCCGCGGCGAAGGCGTCCGCGACCTCCGCCCTGCTGCGCTCGGACATCCAGCCCGTCCTGCTGGCCGGCAACCCGTCGCTGACCCAGGTCTCCTCGAACCTGACGCTGCCCGCCTCCAGCAGCGGCGTCCCGCTCACCTGGACCTCCTCGAACAGCGCGGTCGTCTCGGCCACCGGCGTCGTCTCGCGCTCGATCGCGCAGAACACCCCGGTCACCCTGACGGCGACCACCGCCCAGGGCGCGACGATCGCCTTCGAGGTGGTCGTGCTCGCCCCGAGCATCAACGACGACCTCGACGCGCTGAAGCTCGCCACGCGCACCACCGAGAACCTCCCCCTCGCGGTGAAGGGCGCCCGGAACGGCACCGACATCACCTGGACCTCCTCGGACCCGGCCCTCGTCACGCCGACGAACACCTCCTACGCGGCTCCGGCGGTCGGCGCGGCCGACCCCTACCGCGGCGGCGGCGTCGTCACCCGGCCGGCCTACGGCTCCGGGGACAGGACCGTCACCCTCACCGCCACGGCCACCCTCAACGGCGTCACCGAGACGCGCGCCTTCACGCTGACGGTCGCCGAGCTCGGCCGCACCGCTCCCGACGCGGGCTACGCCTCGGCGTACTTCAAGTCGGACGGCGACGAGAAGATCTACCAGGCCGCGACCTCGGGCAACGACTTCTTCACCTTCTCGCCGGTCAACGGCGGCAAGGCGGTCATCACCTCGACGACCGACACGAAGGGCCTGCGCGACCCGTTCATCCTCCGCTCGCACAACGGCGACAAGTACTACATGGTCGCCACCGACCTCTGCATCTCCTGCGGCACCGGCTGGGGCGACGCCCAGTCCAAGGGCAGCCTGAAGATCGAGGTCTGGGAGTCGACCGACCTGGTGCAGTGGACCCGCACCAACGGCGCCGACACCGGCATCACGGTGAACCAGCCGGCCGCCGGAATGACCTGGGCGCCCGAGGCGTACTGGGACGACGCCCTGCAGTCCTACGTCGTGTTCTTCTCCTCGCGCCTCTACTCCGACGCGACGAAGACCAACAGCGACAAGCTCTACTCCCGCGTCTTCTCCGTGATCACCCGCGACTTCCGCACCTTCACCGCTCCTCCCGCCACCTGGCAGGACACCGGCTACGCGCGGATCGACTCGACGATCACGAAGATCGGCGACTACTACTACCGCTTCACCAAGAACGAGGAGGGCGGCGCCGCCGGAACCCTCGAGGCCGGGAAGGACATCTTCCTCGAGAAGTCGAAGGTCCTGACCGCCGGGACGACCTCCTCCAACTGGAGCGCCGACCCGAACACCACCTGGCAGCTCACCGACACCCGGATGACCTCGCTCGAGACCGGCCAGGCCGGTGAGGGACCCGAGATCATCAAGCTGAACGCGGGCGACCCGAACGACACCACCGGCACGGGCGACGGCTACGCCTTCCTCGTCGACAACTACGGCGACGGCGGCTACAAGGCCTTCCTCACCTCCGGAGCGGCCATCGCCGGCAGCTCGCAGACGAACCGCCTCTCGCAGTCGGCCGACTGGAACGTCTCGCCCAAGAGCCGCGCCGGCCTCCCGGCCAGCCCGCGGCACGGCGCGTTCGTGAGCGTCCCGCAGACGGTCCTCACCGCCATGAAGAACTGGACCGGCGTCACCGCCGTCGACTCCACCACGAGCCTCACCGCCGACGGCCGCACGGTCACGGCGACGGTCGCGGCGGCCGACAAGGGCGACGTCGTCGGCTCGGTCACCTTCACCGGCGGCTCGTGGACCTCGACCGTCCCGCTCTCCGGCGGCTCGGCGAGCGTCTCGGTCCCGGCGGGCGTGACCGGCGTCACGGCCTCCTACACCGGGTACGCGGACAAGCTGGTGCGCACGTCGGTCTCGGCCGTCGTCCCGCTGGACACCCTCGAGCTCGTCCCCGCGGTCGCCACGCGCTGCGTCGCCGGCAAGATCGTGCTCACCGCGACCGTGAAGAACACCGACACCGCTGCCGCGGACGTCACGATCACCTCGGCCTACGGCTCGAAGTCGTTCACCGCGGTCGCACCCGGATCGTCCGCCTCCGCCGCCTTCACCACCCGCCTGGCCTCGATGCCGGCCGGCACGGTGACGGTGACCGGATCGGCGACCGGCCAGCCCGCGTTCACCGCGACGGTCCCCGTGGCCGCCGCGCGCTGCTGACGCACTGACGACGAAGGGCCCCCTCCTGCGCTCGCGCGGGAGGGGGCCCTTCGTCGTCCCGGGTCAGACGGTGGGAGCGAGCAGGTCCGCGTGGTGGACGGCCGCCACGTTCGGGTGGGCCCGGAGGCGGTAGCGCAGCGCGTTCTCGCCGTAGGTCTCGAGGATCGGCGCGTTCGTCGGGTCGACCGAGAGGCCGGACTTGAGCTCCTCGGGCAGCGGGAGCGAGGGCATGGTGGCCGAGAGCGCGGGATTGAAGAAGAACGGGATCGAGATCCGGTCCGTTCCGATCAGCGGCGAGATCACGCGGTGCAGCGTCGCCTTGAGGTAGCCGCCCGTGGCGAGCTCCAGCATCTCGCCGATGTTGACGACGAACGCGCCCTCCATCGCGGGTGCCTCGATCCACGAGCCGTCGTGCTCGACCTGCAGGCCGCCCTTGCCGGGCTCGACCAGCAGCAGCGTCAGCACGCCGCCGTCGCGGTGCGCGCCCACGCCCTGCTTGGGCTCCGGGTCGGAGGTGCCCGGGTAGCGGACGACCTTCACCAGCGAGAACGGCCGCTCGGCGAACGCCTCGTCGAACACGTCCTCCGGGGCGTCGAGCGCGACGGCCCAGGTGCGCAGCAGCCGGATCGCGACCGCGGCGAGCTCCGCGTGCCAGCGCTCGAAGACCTCGCGGAACTCCGGCAGCGCCTCGGGCCAGAGGTTCGGCCCTTCGAGGCGCTCGTAGTCGGCGACGCCGGGCCCGGCGGGAACGGCCGGTCGGTCGATGCCGATGTCGACCTGCTCGCGGTAGTCGACGTCGCCGTTGGTGAGCTCGGCGCCGAAGCGGGTGTAGCCGCGGAACTGCGGACTGAGGGTGTTCTCGATCGCGAGCTTCTCCTCCTCCGGCAGGTCGAAGAAGCGGCGGGAGACGGCGACGACGTCGTCGAGGAGGCCCTGCGGCACGCCGTGGCCGACGAGGTAGAAGAAGCCCACGTCGTGCGTGGTCTCCCGGAGGTCGCGGCGGAAGGCGGCGGCCTCCGCCTCCCCCCGGTCGAGGCGGGACAGGTCGAGGATCGGCAGGGAATCGGTCATGCACCGACTCTCGCGCACGAACCTGCACAGCAGTCGATTGTTACGACAACCAAAACGGCGGGCCCCGCCACGGCGCGGAAGAGGGTTCCTCCGCGCCGCGACCGGGCCCGCCGTGAGCGCCGAGTGTTACGGCGTGGGCATGCCGCCGTTGACGTGCAGCGTCTCGCCGACGACGTAGCTCGACTCCGGGGAGGCGAGGAACACGTAGGCGGGAGCGAGCTCGGCCGGCTGCCCCCAGCGTCCGAGCGGCGTCTGCGAGCCGACCTCGGGCAGCTTGTCGGACGGCTGACCGCCCGCGGTCTGCAGCGGCGTCCAGATCGGGCCCGGGGCGACGACGTTCACGCGGATGCCCTTGGGCGCGAGCTGCTGCGCGAGCGCCTTCGAGAACGTGTTGATCGTGGCCTTCGTGCTGGCGTAGTCGACCAGCATCGGCGACGGCTGGTAGGCCTGGATCGATGAGGTGCTGATGATCGCGGAGCCGGGGGCGAGGTGCGGCACGGCCGCCTTCGTCATCCAGAACATCGCGTAGACGTTGGTCTTGAAGGTCTCGTCGAACTGCTCGTCCGAGAGCTCGAGGAAGTCCTCGACGTGCTGCTGCTTGCCCGCGTTGTTGACGAGGATGTCCAGTCCGCCGAGGCCCTCGACGGCCTTCGCGACGGCGCCCACGGCGAAGTCGTGGTCGGTGATGTCGCCGGGGATGGCCACGGCGGTGCGGCCGGCCTCCTCGATCAGCGCGACGACCTTCTTCGCGTCGGACTCCTCCTCGGGGAGGTAGACGATCGCGACGTCGGCGCCCTCGCGGGCGTAGGCGATGGCGACGGCCGCGCCGATGCCCGAGTCGCCTCCGGTGACGAGCGCCTTGCGCCCGGTGAGGCGGCCGGAGCCGCGGTAGGTCGACTCGCCGCGGTCGGCGGGGTCGTCCATCTTCGAGTCGAGGCCGGAGCCCTCCTGGTACTGGGCCTCCGTGTCGATGTCGGCGAACATCGCGGTCGGGTCTTGGAACGTGTACTGGTCGTTCTGCGGGGTCTGGTCGTTCTGCGAAGTCATGTCTCGACGCTAGGCGCGCGGGATCGGCGGCCGCGCGTGCTTGACAGCCCCGATCCGCCAGGACACAGGAGGTCTTCAGGAGCCGCGGAGCCCCCCGGATCGGGGAGAATGGTGCGGTGACCCGCGACGACTCCCTGTCCTTCGACACCACGGCGCCGCTGCCCGGCTGGCAGCACGCCTACTCCGGCAAGGTGCGCGACCTCTACACCCCCGACGACGCCGACCCCGTGCTCGGCGCCGACCGCATGCTCGTCGTCGCCAGCGACCGGGTCAGCGCGTACGACGCGGTCCTCGAGCCCGGGATCCCCGGCAAGGGCGAGCTGCTGACCACGCTCTCCCTCTGGTGGTTCGCGCAGCTCGCCGACGTCCCGAACCACCTGATCCCGGGCGACATCCCCGAGGCGGTCCGCGGCCGGTCGATGCTGGTGAAGACGCTCGACATGTTCCCGATCGAGTGCGTCGTGCGCGGCTACCTCTCCGGCAGCGGCTGGAAGGAGTACCGGGAGACGGGCTCAGTCTGCGGCGTCCCGCTCCCCGAGGGCCTCCACGACGGCGACGCGCTCCCCGAGCCGATCTACACCCCCGCGTGGAAGGCCCCGCAGGGCGAGCACGACGAGAACATCACCTTCGAGCGCACGGTCGAGATCGTCGGGGAGGAGGCCGCGGAGGCGCTGCGCACCCTCTCGCTCGCCGTCTTCCGCGAGGCGTCCACCATCGCCCTGGCCCGCGGCGTGCTGCTGGCCGACACGAAGTTCGAGTTCGGGGTCGACCGCGGGACCGGAGTCGTCACCCTCGGCGACGAGGTCCTCACGAGCGACTCCTCCCGTTACTGGGACGCCGACGACTACGACGCCGGCATCCGCGGCCGCTCGTTCGACAAGCAGATCGTGCGCGACTGGCTCTCCGACAACTGGGACGGCCAGGGCCTCCCGCCGACCCTCCCGTCCGAGATCGTCGAGCGCACGGCCGCGCGCTACCGCGAGCTCATCGAGCGCCTCACGCGCTGAGGCACCGGAACGACCGGTGGACGATCACCACCCTCGCGTCCGGCTGGAGGCCCGCGGCGAGGATCCGGACGAGGCGCGGCACAGCCTCGCGCGGCTCTACAACGGCGACGAGTGGCGCGCCGCCACCACCGCGGCCGACTTCAGCTACCGCTACGCCGCCATCGGCGACGGCGGGATGACCCTCCGCACCTCGCGGATGTCCGGGCGCCTCGCGGGCGGCGTGGGTGACTCGGACGATGTCGTCGTGCAGTGGATCGTGGGCGGCTCCGGCCGGATCGACGTCGGCCGCGCCTCGATCGCGATGGAGGAGAACCGTCCCGTCCTCTTCCCCGTCGGCCGGCCGTTCGCCTTCGACTACGTCGACTTCGACCAGCGCCTGGTGCACCTCGACCGGGGAGTGGTCGACCGCGTCGCCGGCGAGCGGGGCCTCGTCGGGTCCCTCGTCTTCGACCCCGAGCACCGCCCCGACACCGCGGCGATCCGCCGCTGGCGCACGGCCGTCGCCGACTCCGCCCGCGCGCTGCGCAGCGAGCGCGTCGAGCCGCTGCTCTGGGACGAGCTCACCCGTGCCACGGCCTCCGCCCTGCTCGACCTCTACCCCCCGGAGTCGGCGCCGGTCCCGCCGGAGCTCCTCGCCCCCCGGAACGCGCGGGTCCGGACGGCCGTCGAGTACGTGCACGCCCACTGCAGCGAGCCGATCGGCCCGGCCGAGATGGCGGCGGCGTCGGGCCTGACCGTCCGGGGCCTGCAGTCCGCGTTCCAGCGGGTGCTCGGGATGCGCCCGATCGCCTACCTGCGCCTGGTGCGGCTCGACCGCGCCCGAGTGGAGCTGGCGGCGAGCCCGCCCCACGGGACGACGGTCGCCGCCGTCGCCCGGCACTGGGGCTTCGGGAACGCGGGCCGCTTCAGCGCGGCCTATTCCGAGCGGTTCGGCGAGTCGCCGAGCGCCACCCTGCAGAGCTGATCAGTCGACGAGCTCGGGCGGCGGCTGCCCCTCGAGGATGCGGCTGAGGCCGTCGAGCAGCACCGCGACGGTCGCGGCCTCCGATTCGGGCACCTTCGCGACCATCGCGCGGATCTGCTCGTAGGTCGGGTCGTCGGTGCCGACGATGGCCTTCTGTGCGCGCTCCGTCAGGCAGAGGATGCGGCCGCGGCCGTCGGACGGGTCGGGAGTGCGGTCCACGTAGCCGGCGCGGGCGAGGCGGTCGACGAGGAGGGAGACGGCCGCCGTCGTGATCGACAGGGCCGCGGACAGGTCGACGGCGCGGACGATCTCGTCGCGCCGCTCCCCGACCCCGATCAGCCGCAGGGCCGCGAGATCCGTGGCGCCTATGCCCAGGCGGCGCTCCACGCGGCCGTCGTAGTCGCGCTCCGCCGTGCGCAATCGCGTGAGCAGGGCGAACAGGTCTGGCCGAGCGTCCATCGAGGTGCACCTTCCGAGCGGCAGGCGCCCCGGACGGGAACTCGCTGCACCCATCGAACCACTTCTCCGGCGATCGGACGGCGTGTGTCCCGAAAGCGCAGTCGGCGCCGAGACTGTTAGTCAACCGACTTAGCAATACCTAGTGTCGACGGTGCGGCACGCCTTCCGTGCGCCGCCGACGGTGAGGAGGTGCGCTCGATGGGACGACTGCTCTACGGCGCACCGGCCAGCTCGCACGCCTTCGAGGACCGCGCCCTGGCCCACCTCCAGACCGTGATCACCTCACGGTTCCGCCGCGGCGAGGGCTTCCTCCTGACGATCGAGGACGCCGAGGGCCGCCGCTCCGAACTGTGGCTCCACCCCGGCATCCCCACCCGCTACGAGTACGACGGCACCGCCGCGATCGAGCTGAACCCGCACTGGCTGCGCGAGCTCTCGAACGCCTCGAACGGCCGCCTCGGCCTCCACCTCCTCCCCGAAACCTCGTCGCCCGACGACCTCTCCGTGAAGAAGATCCCCGCATGAGCGACCACAACGGCACACTGTTCCGGCGCGGAGGCACCGTCCGCTTCGTCCGCTGGATCTCCTCCCGCGACGGCGGCTGGGCCCCCGAGATCGTGCAGGGGCGCTACCTCGAGCGCGACGACCGCGGCTGGCTGGTCGAGATCGAGGGCACCCCGACGGTGCTCGCGAAGGACGACTGGGCCGTCTACCGCTGACCGGCCGTGCGCTCGGCGTACTGTTGAGCAGGTGCGTTCTCGTGATCGCCGCGGCATCACCTCGGCTCCCCTCCTCCTGACGACCATCGGAACGACGAGCCTCGTCTTCCTCTGCGCGTTCGAGTCGCTCGCCGTGACGACGATCATGCCGATCGTCAGCGCCGACCTCGACGGTCGTGCCCTCTACCCACTGGCCTTCGCGGCGACGCTCGCCGCCGCCGTGGTCGGGATGGTCGCGGCCGGCTCCTCGGCCGACCGCCGCGGCCCGACGCCGTCGCTCGTGGTCGCGATCCTGCTCTTCACCCTGGGTCTCGTCGCCGCGGGTGCCGCGCAGTCGATGCCGGTCTTCGTGGCGGCCCGCCTGCTGCAGGGGCTGGGCAGCGGAGGGATCACCGTCACCCTCTACGTGCTCGTCGCGCGGGTCTACCCGAGCGAGCTGCATCCGAGGATCTTCGGCGCCTTCGCCGCGGCCTGGGTCGTGCCGTCGCTGGTGGGGCCGCTGGTGGCCGGAGTCGTCGCCGAGCTCGTGAGCTGGCACTGGGTCTTCTTCGGAGTCGTCGCCCTGGTGGCCCTCGCGAGCGCTGCGATCGCGCCGACGCTCCGCTCGCTCGAGCCGCGCGAGCGCCTCCCCTTCGATCGCCGGGCCGTCGGCCGCATCGCCCGCGCCGTGGTCGTCTCGGCCGGAGTCGTCGTGCTGAGCACGAGCGCCGAGCTCGCGCCCGATCTCGCCGGGCTCCTGGCCGCGGCCGCCGTGGTGGTCGTGGTCGTGGCGGTTCGCGCGCTCCTGCCCGACGGCACGCTGCGCGCTCGGGGCGTCCTGCCGTCGGTGATCCTCCTCCGCGCCCTCGTCGCCGCGGCGTTCTTCGGCACCGAGGTCTACCTGCCGCTGCTGCTCTCGGAGCAGTACGGCCTGCCGCCCTGGCTCTCGGGCGCCATGCTCACCGCGGGCGCCGTCTCCTGGGCTCTCGGCTCGAACATCCAGGGACGCCCGGGTACCCGCCTCAGCCACGGCGGAGCGATGCGGCTCGGCACGTCGCTCGTGCTCGCCGGCATCGGAGTCGTGCTGCTCGTCACGGTGCTCGCCCTCAGCCCGATCGTCGCGGGCGTGGGCTGGTTCCTGGCCGGCGGCGGCATGGGCACGATGTTCCCGCGGATGGGGACGATGACGCTCGCGCTCTCCGCTCCGGGCCGGGAGGGCTTCAACAGCTCGGCCCTGCAGATCGCCGACTCGACCGGCGCCTCGGTCTCCCTCGCGCTGACGGGCCTCCTCGCGGCGGCGGTCACCGGCCTGATCGGGGCCGGGACCGGGGTCTTCGCCGCGACCTTCTCGTACGCCGCGCTGATCGCGATCGTCGCGGTCGGTCTGGCCCGCCGGCTCGACGGGCTCCTGCGCCGCGAGGGACGCCGGGAGCCCGCCGAGCAGGCTCAGCTGTAGAGCGACTCCGGCACGTCGAGGCCGTAGATCGCGCGGCCGGACGACCAGATCACCGAGCAGGCGGCCCGGAGCAGATCGGTCGCGTCATCGCCGGCGTCCACGATCACCACGGAGTCGCCGTCGAGGCGGACCTTGGCGCCGCGGACGGCGTGCGTGCCGTTCCGCGAGACCGTCGTCGCCGGGTAGGGCAGGTGCAGCTCGCGCAGGTCGCCGAGGATGTACGTCGGCCGGAGCTTGGGCTCCGCGGCGAGGAGCTGCTTGGCCCGGTCGATCCCGGTGAGCACGTGGGCGCTCTCCATGTCTGCGCCGTTCGCGCCGGCGATGTCGGTGTCGAGCCGGTCGCCGAGGAACAGCGGGTTCGTCGAGCCGAAGCGCGCGGTCGCCGCGTCGAAGATGGCCCGCTCGGGCTTGCCCGCGACGACCGGGAGCCGACCGACCGCGGTGTGCACGGCCGAGACGAGGGTCCCGTTGCCCGGGGCGATGCCGCGGGCGACGGGGATCGTCCAGTCGGTGTTCGTCGCGACCCACGGGATCCCCGTGTGGAGCGCGAACGAGGCCTCGGCCAGCTGCTCCCAGCCGACCGTGGGTGCGAAGCCCTGGATGACCGCCGCCGGCGAGTCCTCCGCGCTGCGCGTCACGGTGAACCCGGCGCGCTCGACCTCGGAGGTGAGGCCCTCCGCCCCGACGACGAGGATCGTCGAGCCGGCCGGCACCAGGTCGGCGAGCAGCACGACCGCCGCCTGGGGGGAGGTGACGACGTCCTCGGGCCGGACGCTCAGCCCCAGCTCGGAGAGGTGCCCGGCGACGGACGCGTCCGTGCGGGAGGCGTTGTTGGTGATGTAGCCGACCCGCAGCGTCTCGGCCGCGCGGTTGAGGCTCTCCACCGCGAAGGGGATCGCGTCGGCGCCCTTGTAGACGACCCCGTCGAGGTCGGCCAGGACGGAGTCGCGGCCGTCGAGCGGAGTGGGCTCAGTCCTGCTGCTGCGGAACATCGGCGTCCTCCTCGGTGGTGTCGGCGGATTCGACCGACTCGTCGGCGGTCGGGTCAGCCGAGTCGAGAGCCTCATCCGGGTCCGTCTCGGCGAGATCGTCGGACTCGAGGGACTCGTCCGCGAAGGTCGGCTCGTCCGTGTCGACGAGGTCGGCCTCGGCGTCAGCGGTCGCAGCGGCGTCGTCCGCGTCCGCGTCGTCATCGTCGGCGATCTCCTCGGAGACGGTCCGGTGGACCTCGTCCTCGTCCGCGTCGTCGACGGCGGTCGGGCCGTCCTCGTCGTCCAGGTAGTCGTCCGCGTCGTCGACCGCGGTCCCTTCCTCGGCGCGATCGGGAGCGGACGCGGCGCCGGCCGACTCGTGCTCCTCCTCGATCACCTCGATCGTCTCGTCGTCACCGCCGCCCTCGGCCGCGAAGACGGCCTGCGCCGCGATGTCGGCGCGACGCTGCCACTCCGCGGCCTCGTCGGAACGGCCGACCTCGTCGAGGACGAGTGCGTAGGCAGCGAAGAGATCCGGGCTGTACGAGAACGCGCGGTCCGGGTCGAGCTGCGGGATCTCGAGCTCCATGAGAGCGAGCTCCGCCTGCCCGAGGTCGAGGCGGGCGCCGGACATGGCGATCGCCAGCGACACCTGCGCGCCGGGGCTCAGCGTGGTGCGGTCGATCGACCGTCCCAGCTCGAGCGCCTTGTCGGGTCGGCCGACGCCGCGCTCGGAGTCGACCATCAGCGGCACCTGCTCGTCCGAGCCGGAGATCCGACGGAAGGTCCGCAGCTCGCGCAGCGCCAGGGCGAAGTCGCCCGTCGCGTACGCCGAGATGGCCAGCGACTCGCGGACCACGGCGATGCGTCCCGCGCGACGAGCCGCCGAGAGCACGTGGCGGTGCGCCAGCTCGGGGTCCTCCTCGAGGAGGCGGCCGGCCATCACCAGGTGACGGGCGACCCATTCGGCGTTGTCCTTCGAGAGCGTGCGCAGCTCGTTGCGGGCGACCTTGTCGAGGTCCTTGGCCTGCACGTCGTCCGGAAGGTCCGGGTCGTCGTGGCGCGGACGCACCGACTGGAGGGAGCGCCGCTCGCGCTCCTCCTCGGTGAGCTCCGGCTCCTCGCGGGGGCCGCCGCGTCCGCCGCCGAAGCCCTCGCGTCCGCGTCCGCCGCCCTGGCGGTCTCCGCCGCCCCGACGATCGTCCGACCACGGCCTGCTTCCCCCATCGCGCGATCCACCGCGGAATGGCGGACGCGAGTCCCCGTCACGCTGCGGACGAGAGTCGCCACCACCACGGTAGGAAGGGCGGGAGTCACCATCCCGCTGCGGACGCGAATCTCCACCTCCACGGTAAGGAGGCCGGGAGTCCCCGTCACGCTGGGGACGCGAGTCGCCACCGCGATAAGGAGGCCGAGAGTCACCGTCCCGCTGCGGACGCGAGTCGCCACCGCGATAGGGAGGACGCGAGTCACCGTCCCGCTGCGGACGGGAGTCCCCACCTCCACGGTAAGGAGGACGGGAGTCCCCATCGCGCTGAGGACGGGAATCCCCACCCCCGCGGTAAGGAGGACGAGAGTCACTGTCACGCTGCGGACGCGAATCGCCACCGCCACGGTACGGAGGACGGGAGTCCCCATCACGCTGCGGACGGGAATCGCCGCCACCACGGTACGGAGGACGCGAGTCCCCATCACGCTGCGGACGCGAATCGCCACCGCCACGGTACGGAGGACGCGAGTCCCCATCACGCTGCGGACGGGAATCCCCACCACCACGGTACGGAGGACGCGAGTCCCCATCACGCTGCGGACGCGAATCGCCACCGCCACGGTACGGAGGACGCGAGTCACCATCACGCTGCGGACGGGAGTCGCCACCGCCACGATAGGGAGGACGAGCATCACCGTCGCGGCGGGGGCGGGAATCGCCCGAGCCCCCGCGATCGTTCGAGGAGCGGCCGGGGCCGCCGGCGCGAGGCGGCCGCTCGTCACGACGTCCGGAGTCCCGGTCGTTGCGGTCGGATCCTGAGTCGTCCATGCGTTCCTCGCCTGTCGTGGTGATGCTCTGTGGAGTTGACCCGCCCGAGGGCGGGGAGGACGGCCGTAACCGTCGCACCACCCTAACCCGCACCGCGCTCCAGTGAGCAGCGGGGATCCGAGGTGGTGGTTAAACAGCGATGGCCACCCATTTCTGGGTGGCCATCGTGAATGGTGTCCGGCGGTGTCCTACTCTCCCACAGGGTCCCCCCTGCAGTACCATCGGC